>NZ_JALGBI010000001.1:3000000-3258397 GCF_022809125.1 Variovorax terrae
AACGGCACCAGCTACCGCGTCTACTCGGTGCAGACGCCGCTGCACACCATCCAGATCGCACAGGACATGAGTGCGCGCCAGGCGCGCGCCCGCGCGCTGGCGCTGCGCGCCACGCTGCCGATCGCGCTGATGGCGCCGCTGCTCATGCTCGCGGTGGGCTGGGTCATCAGCCGCTCGTTCGCGCCGGTGGAGCGCACGCGCCGCCAGGTGGCCGCGCGCGCCGCGGAAGACCTCTCGCCGCTGCCCGATACCGGCCTGCCCGACGAGGTGCGCCCGCTGGTGCAGGAACTCAACCTGCTGTTCGGCCGCGTGCGCACCGCGTTCGAAGCGCAGAAGCACTTCGTGGCCGACGCCGCGCACGAGCTGCGCTCGCCGCTGACCGCGCTCAAGCTGCAGGCCCAGGCGCTGCGCCGTGCCGACGACGCCGGCACGCGCGATGCCGCGGTGGCGAGGCTGAACCAGGGGATCGACCGCGCGATCCGGCTGGTCGAGCAGCTGCTCGTGCTGGCCCGCGCCGAAGCCGGCGGCGAAACCGCGCAGGACAGGCCGGTGGATCTGCAGGAGGTGGTGCGCCTCGCGGTGTCCGACGTGCTGCCGCAGGCCCAGGCCGCCGGCATCGACCTCGGCCTGATGGACGACAGCCCCGCCGGCCCCGTGGTGGTGCAGGGCCAGTCGGAGGCGTTGCGCGTCCTGCTGCGCAACCTGCTGGACAACGCCATCAAGTACACGCCGGTGCCCGGCCGCGTCGATGTGGGCCTGCATATCGATGGCACCCAGGCCCGGCTGATGGTGGACGACAGCGGCCCCGGCATCGCCGAGCCCGAGCGCGAGCGGGTCTTCGACCGCTTCTACCGGGCCCACAGCCCGGACGCCGCGCCGGCCGCCACGGGCAGCGGCCTCGGCCTGGCCATCGTGCAGGCCATCGCCCAGCAGCACGGCGCCGCCCTGCGGCTGGAGCGCTCGCCGTCGCTGGGCGGCCTGCGGGTGGAGGTTCGCCTGGCGCTGTCGGCTCCAGCCGCCACGGCAACGCGCTAGGATGGCAGTTCACGCAGCACGGTAACCGTTTTGCCTGTCCTTGCCCATTTCGCCATCGTCCTCGCCAGCCTGCTGGTCTATGCGGTCAGCACCCACACCAGCGGGCAGCGCCGCCACCCCTCGGCCGCCCTGGCCTGGGTGCTGACGATCACGCTGCTGCCTTACGTGGGGCTACCGCTGTACCTGGTGCTGGGCACGCGCAAATTCGTGCGCCCGGCGCGCCGCCCCGTGCCGCCCTCCAACGCACCGCAGGACAGTCCCCGCGGCTGCAGCATCGCCACCCTCGAAGGCATGGGCCTGGCCCCGCCGACGGCCAACCAGCGGATCTGCTTTCACGATGACGGCCCGGCCGCCTGGGACGAACTCGCGAGCCTCATTGGCAGCGCGCAGACGCAGCTGGACATCTGCACCTACGTGCTGGGCCACGATGCCCTGGGCCGGCGCGTGGGCCGCCTGCTCGAAGCCCGGGCCGCCGCGGGCGTGCGCGTGCGGCTGCTGCTCGACGCCGTGGGCAGCTGGCGCACACCGTCGGCCCAGGTGCGGCGCCTGCGCGCTGCCGGCGTCCAGGTGCACTGGTTCATGCCGCTGCTGCGCAACCCGCTGCGCGGACGCGTCAACCTGCGCAACCACCGCAAGCTGGCGATCGCCGACGGCCAGCGGCTGTGGAGCGGCGGGCGCAACCTGGCCGCCGAGTATTTCAACGGCCATGGCCATCAGGCGCCCTGGGTCGATCTGAGCTTCACCCTCGAAGGCCCGCTGGCCACGCAGGCGCAGGACCTGTTCGACGATCACTGGCGCCACAGCCGGGGGCCGGACTCTGCGGACGGCAGCCCCCTCCCCGCCGCAGCCGCGCCGCGCGAGGCCGCCCCGGCCGCGGCAGACGGCCCGCAGCACCGCGCCCAGCTGGTTCCCAGCGGCCCCGACCAGGCCGAGGACACGGTGCACGACCTGCTGCTCACCGCGCTGTTCCGCGCCCGCCACCGGGTGCAGGCCGTCACGCCCTATTTCGTGCCGGACGACAGCCTGCTCACCGCCCTGTGCCTGGCCGCGCGGCGCGGCGTGCAGGTTGAACTGGTGGTGCCGGCGCACTCCAACCATCGCCTCGCCGACATTGCACGCTCCCGGGCACTGCGCGACCTGGCCGCGGCCGGCGGGCAATTGCGGCTGGCCCCCGGCATGGTGCATGCCAAGGCCGTGGTGGTGGACGACACCCTGGCCCTGTGCGGCTCGCTCAATCTCGACTCGCGCAGCCTGTTCCTGAACTTCGAGATGATGGTGGCGTTCTACGCACCCGACGACATTGCCGCCGTCACCCGCTGGATCGACCACCATTTCCATCACCTGCCCTGCGACGAACCCCGCCGGCCCTCGCTGCGGCGCGACATCGCCGAAGGCCTGGTGCGCTGGCTCGGCTTCCAGATCTAAATCTATCTAGGGCGAGCCAGCTCTTAAGACTCCCCTAAGGCGGCTCCGCCACAGTTGGGCCATCAACTGGTTTCAACCCTGGAGCACACATGCAAACCATCTCCCTCAAGACTTCGCGCCTGATGCTGGCGCTCGTGGTGGCTGGCGTCATCGGCGGCGCCAGTGCCTCATTCATTCAGAGCAGCCGGGCCCATGCGACGCCGCCTCCCGTGGTCGCCGCGGCCACCGCCCCGATCGCGTCGATGGCCGTGCCCGACTTTTCGCAGATCACCGAGCGCTTCGGGCCGGCCGTGGTCAACATCAGCGTCACCGGCACCACCAAGGTCTCGGACGAATCGGCCACGACCGGACGCGAAGACCCGTTCGGCAACGACCCGTTCTTCGAATTCTTCCGCCGCTTCCAGCAAGGCCAACCCGGCCGCAGCGCGCCCCAACGCGAGGTGCCGACGCGCGGCCAGGGCTCGGGCTTCATCGTCAGCCCCGACGGCATCATCCTGACCAACGCCCACGTGGTGCGCGACGCCAAGGAAGTGACCGTCAAACTCACCGACCGCCGCGAGTTCCGCGCCAAGGTGCTGGGCGCCGACCCCAAGACCGACGTGGCCGTGCTCAAGATCGACGCGAAGAACCTGCCCGTGGTCACGCTGGGCAAGACCAGCGAGCTCAAGGTCGGCGAATGGGTGCTGGCCATCGGTTCGCCCTACGGCTTCGAGAACACCGTGACGGCCGGCGTGGTCAGCGCCAAGGGCCGCAGCCTGCCTGACGACAGCGCCGTGCCCTTCATCCAGACCGACGTGGCGGTGAACCCCGGCAACTCGGGCGGCCCGCTGTTCAATGCGCGCGGCGAAGTGATCGGCATCAACTCGCAGATCTACAGCCAGACCGGCGGCTACCAGGGCCTGTCGTTCGCCATCCCGATCGACGTGGCCAACAAGATCAAGAACCAGCTCGTCGCCACCGGCAAGGTCGAGCATGCGCGCCTGGGCGTGGCGGTGCAGGAAGTCAACCAGACCCTGGCCGACTCCTTCAAGCTCGACAAGCCCAACGGCGCGCTGGTTTCCAGCGTGGAGAAGAACGGGCCGGCCGACAAGGCGGGCCTGCAGCCGGGCGACGTGATCCTGAGCCTCAACGGCCAGCCCATCGTGTCCTCGGGCGACCTGCCGGCCGCCCTCGGCCTGGCCGCGCCCGGCGACAAGGTCAAGCTGGAAATCTGGCGCAAGGGCGGCCGTGACACCGTCACCGCCCAGCTCGGCAATGCCGGCGACAAGACCACGCAGACCGCCAGCAAGGGCGATGGCGAAAGCCACGGCAAGCTGGGCCTGGCCCTGCGCCCGCTGCAGCCCGACGAGAAGCGCGAAGCCGGCGTGGCCGATGGCCTGCTGATCCAGGACGCCAGCGGCCCGGCCGCCATGGCGGGCGTGGAGGCCGGCGACGTGCTGCTGGCCGTCAACGGCACGCCGGTGCGCAGCATCGACCAGGTGCGCGCGGCGGTGGCCAAGTCCGACAAGTCGGTGGCGCTGCTGATCCAGCGCGGCGAGGACAAGATCTTCGTGCCGGTGCGGCTGGGCTGACAGCGCCCCCGTTACAGCCCGTAACGCCCGATGCCGCCGCCAGGCGGCATTTTTTCGCCTCGAAAATCGGCTACGCTGTCCCGCTTGAACAGGAGGGACAGCGTGGCCAGAATCATCCAACAACTCCTCGCCACCTGCTGCGCCCTGGGCGCCCTGCAGGCCCAGGCGCTGCAAATCACCAGCCTCACGCCCCAGGGCGAAGTGGCGCGCATCCGGCAGGTGGTGGCCAAGTTCGACGACAGCGCCGTCAACTTCGGCGACCCCAAGGCGCCGGCCCCGCTGGCGCTGAGCTGCAGCGATGCCCAGGCCACCCAGGGCAATGGCCGCTGGATCAGCGACCGCGAGTGGGCCTTCGAGTTCGAGAACGACCTGCCGCCGGGCGTGAGCTGCGCGCTGCAGCCGCGTTCAGGCTTCAAATCGCCCAAAGGTCAAGAGCTGGCGGTCACCGGCAGCTATAAATTCAATAGCGGCGGCCCGTTCGTGCAGAACATCCGGCCCGGCAGCTACCAGCGCATCGACGAAGAACAGTTCTTCCTGCTGCAGCTCAACGGTGCGGCCACGCTGGCCAGCGTGCAGGCCAATGTCTGGTGCGCGGTGGATGGCCTGGGCGAGCGCGTACCGGTGCGCCTGATCGACGGCAAGGACCGCGCCGAGCTGCTCAAGTCGCAGGGGCTGGACAAGGCCGCCGAGAAAGACCCGCTGCGCTTCATCACCCTGGCCTGCAACCGCCGCCTCACGCCCTCGGCCAAGCTCCAGTTGGTCTACGGCAAGGGCGTGAGCACGCCCAGCGGCGTGCCCAACTCGGTGGAGAAGCGCTTCAACTACCAGGTGCGCGAGCCGTTCGAGGCCAGCTTCAGCTGCGAGCGCGAGAACGCCCAGGCCGCCTGCCTGCCGATCCGCCCGATGCGCCTGGGCTTCAACGCGCCGGTGCCGCGCAAACTGGCCGAGGCGATCCGCCTCAAGTCAGACAAGGACCAGTTCAAGCCCAGCTTCGACCAGGAAGAAGGCGACGGCGACAGCCTGGTCAACGGCGTGAGCTTCAAGCTCATCTTCCCCGAGCAGACCCGCTTCACGCTGGAGCTGCCCAAGGACTTCAAGGACGCCTCGGGCCGCACGCTGCGCAATGCCGACAACTTTCCGCTCAAGCTCGCCACCGGCCCGATGCCGCCGCTGGCCAAATTCGCGGCCGCGCCCTTCGGCATCGTCGAGCGCTTTGCCGAGCCGGACTCCGGCCCTGCCTCGCCCGCACTGCTGCCTGTGACCCTGCGCAACGTGGAGCCGGCGCTGCAAATCAAGGGCCTCGCACCCGGCGCGGCGGCCAATGCCGGTGGCAAGGTCAGCGACCTGCGCCCCGGCACCGATGCCGAGATCATCGCCTGGTTCCGCAAGGTCCAGCGCTACGACCAGTTCACCGTGCCGCGCCGCCAGGCCGCGCGCGACGTGCAGGGCCCGCTACCCAAGGTGCTGGAGGAGCGCGACAAGGACGAGGTGCAGTCGCGCATGGTCTCGCTGCTCGCCGGCCAGCCCAACGTGAAGACGCTGGATCTGCCCAAGCCCGCGAACAACGACCCGCGCCCGTTCGAGGTGGTGGGCATCCCGCTCACGCCGGGCTTCCACGTGGTGGAGATCGCCTCGCAGAAGCTCGGCGGCTCGCTGCTGGACGAGCGCTACGGCGGCGGCCGCACGATGTACGTGCGCAGCTCGGCGCTGGTGACCAACCTCGGCGTGCACTTCAAGCTCGGCCGCGAGAACGCGCTGGCCTGGGTCACCACGCTGGACAAGGGCAAGCCGGTGGCCGGCGCGGCGGTGCGCGTGTCCGACTGCCGCGGCAAGGAGCTCGCCACCGGCACCACCAATGCCCAGGGCCTGGCCGAGATCAAGGGCCTGTCGCCCGAGGCGCCGCAGTGCGGCAGCGGCGACGGCGAGGACTACCGCTCGGCCTACTTCGTGAGCGCGCGCAGCAAGGACGCCGGCGGCACCGAGGACCTGGCCTTCACCTGGAGCGACTGGTACCGCGGCATCGAGCCCTGGCGCTTCAACGTGCCCACCAGCCGCGAGGCCCAGCCCGACCAGCGCGCCCACACCATCTTCGACCGCACGCTGCTGCGCGCCGGCGAGACGGTGTCGATGAAGCACCTGATCCGCACCGAGACCAGCCAGGGCTTCGGCCTGCCCGATGCGCAGCCCGCCACGCTGGCCATCACCCATGTGGGCAGCGGCCAGCAGTACACGCAGCCGATCGTCTGGCGCAAGACGGCCACCGGCGGGCTGAGCGCCGAGAACAGCTTCCAGATTCCGCCGGCTGCCAAGCTCGGCGTCTACCAGGTGGAGCTGCGCAGCGGCGGCGCGCGCGCGCGCAGCTTCACCACCGGCGAGTTCCGCGTCGAGGAGTTCCGCCTGCCGGTGCTCGAAGGCCGCGTGGCGCCGGTGGAGAAAAAGGCGCTCATCAACGCCAAGGCCGTGCCCACCGAGGTGCAGATCAACTACGTGGCCGGCGGCGGCGCGGCCAACCTGCCGGTGCGCGTGTCGGCCCTGGTGCGCGGCAAGTCCCTGAGCTACAGCGACTACGACGAGTTCAACTTCTCGCCGCCGCGCGGCAACCGGGGCACCACGTCCGAGGGCGAAGAGGAAGCCAATGCCGGCCAGGACCAGCGCGTGATCGCCGACAAGCTGCCGCTCACGCTGGACCGCAACGGCGCGGGCAAGCTCACCATCGGCGACGTGCCGGCCGCCAGACAGCCGCAGGAGCTGCTGCTGGAAGCCACCTATGCCGACCCGAACGGCGAGGTGCAGACCCTGCGCAGCACCGCCACGCTGTGGCCCGCGGGCGTGGTCGCCGGCATCAAGACCGAGGGCTGGGTCTCGGCCAGCCAGAAGATCCGCTTCCAGGCGCTGGCGCTGGACCTCGGCGGCAAGCCCCAGGCCGACGTGGCGCTGGAGGTGAAGGCCGTGGCCCGCATCACCACCTCCAGCCGCAAGCGCATGGTGGGCGGCTTCTACAGCTACGACAACAAGACCGAGACCAAGGATCTGGGCAGCGTCTGCAGCGGCAAGAGCGACTCGCGCGGCCTGCTGCTGTGCGAGACCGCGCTCAAGGAGGCCGGCGAGGTGGAACTGGTGGTAACGGCCAAGGACCCGTCCGGCAACGCAATCCAGGCCGCCGCCTCGGTCTGGGTCACGAAACAGGGCGAGCTCTGGTTCGGCGGCGAGAACACCGACCGCATCGACGTGCTGCCCGAGAAGAAAAGCTACCAGCCCGGCGAGGTGGCCAAGCTGCAGGTGCGCATGCCGTTCCGTTTCGCCACCGCGCTGGTGGCGGTGGAGCGCGAAGGCATCATCGACACCCAGGTGGTGCAGCTCAACGGCCAGGACCCGACCGTGAACCTGCAGATCAAGGACGGCTGGGGCCCCAACGTCTACGTCAGCGTGCTGGCCCTGCGCGGGCGGCTGCGCGAGGTGCCCTGGTACAGCTTCTTCACCTGGGGCTACAAGGCGCCGCGCGAGTGGTGGACGGCCTTCTGGTACGAGGGCCGCGAGTACGTGGCGCCCACCGCGCTGGTGGACCTGAGCAAGCCCGCGTTCCGCCTCGGCCTGGCCGAGATCCGCGTCGGCACCAAGGCCCACCAGCTCGACGTGAAAGTCGCCGCCGACAAGCCCAGCTACCCGGTGCGCGGCACGGCCCGCGTGACCGTGACAGCCAAGCTGCCCAACGGCCAGCCCGCCGCCGGCGCCGAGGTGGCGCTGGCCGCGGTGGACCAGGCCCTGCTGGAGCTGATGCCCAACATCAGCTGGAATCTGCTCGATGCCATGCTGCAGCGCCGCGCCTGGGGCGTGGAAACTTCCACCGCGCAGATGGAGATCATCGGCCGGCGCCACTACGGCCGCAAGGCCGTGCCGGCGGGCGGTGGCGGCGGGCGCAGCAACACGCGCGAGCTGCTGGACACCTTGCTCCTGTGGAACCCGCGCGTGGTGCTCGACGCCAACGGCCAGGCTATGGTGAACGTGCCGCTGAACGACGCGCTCACCACCTTCAAGATCGTTGCCGTGGCCGATGCCGCCACCGGCCTGTTCGGCACCGGCGCCACCAGCATCCAGGCCACGCAGGACCTGCAGATCATCAGCGGCCTGCCGCCCCTGGTGCGCGAGGACGACCAGTTCCGCGCCCAGCTCACGCTGCGCAACACCGCCAAGGCGGCCATGAAGGTGGAGGTGGCGCCGCGCGCCACGCTGCTGGACCTGAAGCCGCAGACCGTGGACATCCCCGCCGGTGAAGCGCGCGAGGTGGCCTGGAACGTCACTGCGCCGGCCCAGCTCGGCCAGACCCGGGCCGAGGCCATCCTGTGGGAGATCGAAGCCAGGGACACGCTGAGCGGCGCGCGCGACGGCCTAAAGGCGCGCCAGCGCATCATCCCGGCCGTGCCGCTCACCGTGCAGCAGGCCACGCTGGTGCAGCTTGACGGGCCGTTCACGCTGGACGTGAACCCGCCAGCCGATGCCCTGCCCGCCAGCGGCCCCAAGCGCGGCGGCCTGCGCCTTGCGCTGCAACCCAAGCTGGCCGAGGGCCTGCCCGGCGTGCGCGACTGGTTTGCCAACTACCCGTTCGCCTGTCTGGAGCAGAAGACCAGCAAGTCGGTGGGCCTGCGCGACGGCAAGCTCTGGCAGGGCGTGGTGAGCCAGCTGCCGAGCTACCTGGATGCCGACGGCCTGGCCAGCTACTTCCCGCCGCGCGACGGCGAGAGCAACCGCGGCAGCGACATCCTCACCGCCTATGTGCTGGCGGCCACGCACGAGGCGGCTTCGCTCGATCCGGCCTTCGCCCTTCCCGACGAGGTGCGCGCGCCGATGGAGCGCGGGCTGATCGCCTTCGTCGAAGGCCGCATCACGCGCGAGTTCTGGAGCCCGCGCAAGGATCTGGACGTGCGCAAGCTCGCCGCCATCGAAGCGCTGTCGCGCTACGGCCGCGCCCAGGGCCGCATGCTGCAGAGCATCACCCTGGCGCCCAACCAGTGGCCCACCAGCGCGGTGATCGACTGGCTCAACATCCTGCGCCGCGTGAACGACGTGCCGCAGCGCGAGCAGCGCCTGGCCGAGGCCACGCAGATCCTCAAGAGCCGCCTCTCCTACCAGGGCACCAAGCTGATCTTCAGCACCGAGCAGGGCGATTACTGGTGGTGGCTCATGACCAATGGCGACGTCAACACCGCGCGCCTGATGCTGGCCGTGATGGACGACCCGGCCTGGAAGGACGACATGGGCCGCCTGGCCAACGGCTTCATCGGCCGCCAGCAGAACGGCGCCTGGCACACCACCACGGCCAACCTCTGGGGCGGGCTGGCGCTGGAGAAGTTCTCGCAGAAATTCGAGGCCACGCCAGTGGCCGGTGTCACCCGCGCTACGCTGGCCGCGGCCCAGGCCAGCGTGGACTGGAGCAAGGTGGAGCGCGTCAAGACCAGCGACGCCGCCGGCGCCCCGAACCAGACCACCTGGTTCGGCGCCCCCGCCTCGCCCGGCAACCTGCGCAACAACACGATGTTCCTGCCCTGGCCGGCGTCAGGCAAGGACACTTTGAGCGTCACCCAGCAGGGCACGGGCAAGCCCTGGCTTACGCTGCAGTCGGTGGCGGCCATCGAGCTCAAGGCGCCGTTCAGCGCGGGCTACCAGATCAAGAAAACCATCACGCCGGTGGAGCAGGCCGTCAAAGGCAAATACAGCCGCGGCGACGTGCTGCGCGTGACGCTGGAGGTGAACGCCAGCGCCGACATGACCTGGGTCGTGATCACCGACCCCATCCCCGGCGGCGCCACCATCCTGGGCAGCGGCCTGGGACGCGACTCCGAGATCGCCACCGCGGGCCAGAAGAGCGCTTCCGGCGCTGGCTGGCCGGCCTTCGAAGAACGCAGCTTCGAGGCCTTCCGCAGCTACTACGAGTACCTGCCCAAGGGCGTGGTCAAGATGGAGTACACCGTGCGCCTGAACAACGTGGGCGAATTCTCGCTGCCGCCCTCGCGGGCGGAGGCGATGTATGCGCCGGAGATGTTCGGCGAGACGCCGAACGCCAAGGTCAAGGTGGAGTGATGAACGACCTCGCCGCCTTCTTCGCCGGCGCCTTCCTCTGCAACAGCCTGCCACACCTGGTGTGCGGGCTGAAGGGAGAGCCCTTTCCAACGCCGTTCGCCAAGCCGCGCGGCGTGGGCGACTCGTCGCCGCTGGTGAATTTTCTGTGGGGCTTCTTCAACCTGATGGCGGGCATCGCGCTCGCGACCTGGCCGCCCATCCAGGTCGGGCTCAACGCCGGATTCCTGGCACTCATCGTGGGAGTGCTGCTCATAGGCCTGCACCTCTCGCGGCATTTCGGCAAAGTCAGACCGCGCCAGCAAGGGCGGTAGCGGCGGCCATGCCTTCATGCACCTCGGGGCAGGCTTGTGCCGCAACCGAGGCCGGGGTCCTCGCTACTGCGCCGTGGCGCCGGAAGCCTTGACCAGCATCGCCTGCCGCGGAATTTCAGCCTCCAGATAGTCGCTCAAGGCCTGGGCCGCGCCACCGCGGATCTGCACGCCCATGGCCTCGATCTTTTGCCGTGCCGCCTTGTCTGCCAGCACCTCGTTCATGCTCTTGTTGAGTTGCGAGACCACGGCGGGCGGCGTGTCCTTCGGCGCCAGCAGGGCGAAGCAGGTGTCGCTGATCAGGTCCGGGCGCCCCTGCTCGACCGTGGTCGGCACCTCGGGCAGCACGGACGAGCGCTCCTTCGAGAACACGGCCAGCACCTTCATCTCGCCGGCACGCACGTGGGGAACGGTCATGGGAATCACGGGGAAGATCGCCTGCAGGCGCCCGCCCAGCAGATCGGTCAGTGCCGCGCCGGGGGTCTGGTAAGGAATGTGCACCAGCGAGTTGCCCACCACGCGGCTCATCATCTCGCCGGAGATATGCCAGGAGCTGCCAACGCCCGTCGTGCCATAGCTGACCTTGCCAGGCTGCTGCATGGCGTAGGCTTCGAACTCCTTGAGATTCTTCGCGGGCAGCGCGCGGCTCACGGCCAGCACGTTGGGCGTGCAGCCCACCATGCCGATGGGAGCGAAGTCGCGCTTCGGGTCGTAGCCCACCTCCTTGTACAACGCCAGATTGGTGGCCAGCGGCCCGGTCCAGGAGATCACCAGGGTATAGCCATCGCCCCGTGCGCGCGCCGTCTGGGCCATGCCCAGATTGCCGCCCGCTCCCGGGCGGTTCTGCACCACGATCGACTGGCCGATGCGCCGGCCCATCTCGTCGGCCAGCAGGCGCGCCAGCGGATCGGATGAGCCACCCGCGCCGGCCGGCAGAATCATCGTCAGCGGCTGGCGCGCAGGCCAGGCTTCCTGGGCCATGGCCGGGTGTGCCGAGAGGCCGGCCAGCGCCAGGGCCAGCCCGGTCTTGAGGGTCGAAAACATGAAACGGACTCCTTCGATTGAAAACGAAATACGATGCCTGCGCGCCGTCACCTGGAGTGGTGCAGGCTGACCGTGACCTGCACGGCCTCGCGCGGCACCAGGCAGGAATTGAGCCCCACCACCGGCCGCACCCGCGAGCCTGGCGAGCTGGTGGCCCACTTGCCGGTGGCGGCCACGCCGTTGACCGCCAGCGGATCGATCTCGCGCCTGAGCTTTTCGGCCTCCCGGCGGTCGAGCGTCTTCAGCGCCACCCGCAGGATGACTTCGTAGGGCTCCACCGTCACCGGCGGGGAAGACTCCCGGTGCACACCATTGAGGCCCAGGTAGTCGAAACGGATTTCCTGGGCCTGCAAGCCCACTTCCCGAAAGCGCGTCTCCAGCAGGGTTTGCGTCATGCGGGCCCGGTCGAGCGCACCCGCGCCGGCGAAGATGACCATCTCCTCGGTCATGAAGCCCTCGGTCAGCCCCACCAGGACCTTCAGCGTGGGGGTCTTGGGCAAGCCCGCGTCATGGACCAGCACCTCCACCTCGTCGGGCGCCGTCTGCTGGAACGCCACCTGCGTCAGGTCCGTCACGCAGTCGGGGCCGAAGTAGCACGAAGGGTCCTGCACCTCGTAGAGCAGCTGCTCCTTGCAGGTGGCCGGTGAGAGCAGGCCGCCGGTCTTCGGCAGCTTGGACATCACGATGCGGTCGGCCGTGACTTCGACGATCGGATTGCCAATGTGCGCGAGGTCCGGCACGAGCTTGTAGCCCGGGTCAGCGAAGTAGCCTCCCGCCACCTGGGCGCCGCACTCCATCAGGTGCCCGATGACCATGCCGCGGCCGGCCTGCTTCGCGTCATCCAGGCTCCAGCCGAACTCATGGGCCAGCGGCCCGTAGTACAGGCAGGCATCCGCCACCCGCGTCGTGATCACCACGTCGGCGCCGGCCGCCAGCGCATCGACAATGCCCTGCGCCCCCAGGTAGGCTTCGGCGGAGACGATGCGCTCGCGGCTGTCGGCCACGGGCTCGCCGGTTTCGATGAAGCGCAGGCCCAGGCCGGCGATGCGGTCGGTGAGAATGCCGCCCTGCACGGCAGCCACCTTCAGGTCCGCAATGCCCAGCGCCGCGGCCAGTGCCACCACGCGCTCGGCCGCCGCCACCGGGTCCAGCCAGCCCTGGTTGCTGATGATGCGGATGCCCCTGGCCTTGCAGTCGCGCAGGATCGGCTCCAGCCGCGCCACCAGGTAGGGGTCGTAGGGCGGCGTTTCGGTGTTCTCCATGCGCGCCACCTGCGCGGCGCTCATGGTCACTTCGGACATCGATTCAAAGCAGAGGTAATCCAGGTCGCCTTGCGCCACGAGCGCGCTGGCCGGCTCGAACCGGTCGCGCGACCAGGCGGTTGCCGCGCCCAAGCGCACGCTCTTGTGCCCCTGCAAGGTGCGCGAGGACCGGTAGGCGGCGCTCATGTCGCCTCCCTCATCTTCTGTGCGCGCCCGACATAGCCGGCATCCACCTCCACCGGCAGGGACAGCATGAGCGAGGACAGGGCCTTGCCCGACTCCTCGAATGCCAGCGTGCGCGAGCGGCCGCCCTCCAGCACTTCGTCCAGCACGAAGTTCAGCGCGCCGATGCGCGGCACCTCGTAGCGCTGGATGCGGCCTTTCGTGATCGGACCGTAGAGGCGGCGCACCGCCTCCACCGTGACCTGCTCGCACAGCAGGGCATAGTCCTCCATCTCATAGGCGATGACCGACACGGTGGAGCTGTTGCCCTTTTCACCGGAACGCGAATGCGCCACCTCGCGCAGGCTGATCGTCTTCTTCATGAATCCCCCGTGGCTTCAGTTGATGCTGGCACCCGTGGCCTTGACCACTTCCGCCCACTTCGCAATGTCGTCCCGCACGAACTGCTGGAACTCCGTGGGACTGCTGCCCACCAGCGTGAAGCCCTGGGGCGCGAGCTGGGTGCGCAGTGCGGCGTCGGACGTGGCCTTGACGATGGCGCGGTTCAGCCGCGCCACCAGTTCCGGCGGCGTGCGCGCCGGCGCAAACAGGCCCATCCACGCGGTGGCGTCGAAGTCCTTGATGCCCTGCTCGCCCGGCGTTGGCACGTCCGGCAGCAGCGGCGTGCGCCTGGGTGCCAGCACGGCCAGCGCCTTCAGGTTGCCGCTCTTGATGTGCGAGACCAGGGCCGGCACCTGGTAGAACAGCACGGGCACATGGCCCGCCATGGTGTCGGTGATCGCCTGGCCCACTTCCTTGTAGGGCACGTGGTTCAGCGGGGCACCGGTGCGCAGCTTCAGCAGCTCGCCCGCGAGCTGGCCCGAGGAGCCCACGCCCCCGGTGGCGAAACTCAGGCCGCCCCGCTGGCGCGCCAGCGCCACGAGTTCGGAGATGTTGTTGGCAGGCAGGTCCTTGTTCACCGCCAGCAGATTGGGGAAATACGCCACCAGCGACACCGGCGCGAAGTCCCGCAGCACGTCGTAGGGCAGGTTCTTCATCATCGAGGCATTGATGGAATGCGATGAGATCGTGCCCATCACCAGCGTGTAGCCATCGGGGGCGGCCTTGGCCACCTGGGCGCTGCCCAGCGCTCCTCCGGCGCCCGCGCGGTTCTCCACCACCACCGGCTGCCCCAGGTCCTGGCTCATCTGCTTGGCGATCACCCGCGTGAGGATGTCGGTGCTCGAGCCCGCGCCATACGGCACCACCAGCGTGACCGGGCGCTCCGGATAGCTCCCCGGAGCATCGGCGGCGAAAGCCGCACCCAGCGGCAGGGCCCACAGCGCGGCCCAGGCCGCCCAGCGCCGGCGGCGCACTCGAATCGATTCCATAAGTCTCCTCATCACCCAGAAAAATCAAGGCCCGCCTCACGGGGAGGGCGCCTGGGCTGAGGGGCATCTTATGAACACGCGCCCCGGCGCACAAACGCTATATTTCAATCCATTGATAACCCCTCACGATCAATGAAGCAACTCCCCTGGTTTCAAGCGCTGCATCCGCTGAACCTCAACCACCTGCTCACCTTCATGGCCGTGGCCGAGGTGCGCAGCTTTCGCACGGCCGCCGGCCTGGTGCACCTGTCGCAGTCGGCTCTGAGCGTGCAGGTGAAGCAGCTCGAAGATGCACTGGGGGTTGCCGTGCTGCACCGAACCACCCGCTCCGTCACGCTCACGCGCGAGGGCGAGCGCCTGTACGCCGTGATCAAGCCGCTGGTGAACGAGGTCGCCCAGGTGGCCTCCGAGCTCAAGGGCGAAGCCGCGCTGCAGCGCGGCGTGGTGAGGGTCGCCGTGCTGCCTTCGCTCGCCTCGACGCTGCTGCCCCAGGTGATCCGGGGGTTCAATGCGCTGCACCCGGGCATCGACATCCGGATGCAGGACGTGGACTCCCGGCGCGCGCTGGAGCTGGTGCGCGACGGCGAGGTGGACATCAGCCTGATGTCCCGCAACATGCGGCTGCTGGACATGGCGTTCGAGCCGCTCTTCCAGGACGATTTCCTGGCCGTCGTGCCGGCGGCGGGCCACCCGCTGAGTGCGCGTTCGCGCGTGCGGGCACGCGACCTCGCGGCATTCCCCCTGCTGCTCAACCCGCGCGGCGTCGACCTGCGCGAAGCCCTGGAGCGCATTTTCGAAGCGGACGGCATCCAGGTCCAGCCGACCCAGGAGCTGACCGGCACCCATGCCCTGGTGTCCCTGGTCGGGCTCGGCCTCGGGGTCAGCGTGCAGCCGC
This sequence comes from Variovorax terrae, assembly GCF_022809125.1. Taxonomy (NCBI): domain Bacteria; kingdom Pseudomonadati; phylum Pseudomonadota; class Betaproteobacteria; order Burkholderiales; family Comamonadaceae; genus Variovorax; species Variovorax terrae. The sequence continues at coordinate 3,015,169 of NZ_JALGBI010000001.1, forward strand.
GCATTTCGCTGTACGGGCTGGATCTGTCGCGTTGCCGCCTGCTGGATTTCCTGCCGCGCTCCTCGCGCGAGATCGGCGTGGTCACCCTTCGCCATCGATCCGCGTCACCGGCCATCGCGGCCTTCCGCGGCTTCATGGCGTCGCGCGCCACCGAGCTGGGCCTCCTGCTGCAAAAGGTCGTGGCGTGAGCGCACGCGCCCTGCTCCGCCCCCACGCCGTGGCCGCCTGCCGCGCCGGACTGGCTGGCGTGCTGCTGGCAGCCACGCACCTGCCGGCCCATGCCTTGCCCAGCTTTGCCGAAGTCCGGCAGGAATTTCGCCCCTCCGACACCTTGATCCTCTCGCGCGAAGGCGAGGTGCTGCAGCGCATCCGCACCGATGCCACGGTGCGCCGCGGCCAATGGGTGGCGCTGGCCGACGTGTCGCCGGCCCTGCGCACGGCCCTGGTACTGAGCGAGGACCGGCGCTTCTGGGAGCACAGCGGCGTGGACTGGCGCGCGGTGTCCTCTGCCGCCTGGGGCAACCTGTGGAACCAGAAGACGCGCGGCGCCTCCACGCTCACCATGCAGCTCGCCGGCCTGCTCGACGGCGACTGGCGCCAGGGCCCCGGCGGCCGCAGCGTGACGCAGAAGCTCGGCCAGGCGGTGGCCGCGCAGGTGCTGGACCGGCGCTGGCGCAAGGACCAGATCCTGGAGGCCTACCTCAACGTGGTGCCGTTTCGCGGCGAGATCGTGGGCATCGACGCGCTCTCGCGCACGCTGTTCGGCAAGGCGCCGCACGGCCTGGATGACCGCGAGGCCGCCGTGGCCGCGGCCCTGGTGCGCGCGCCCAATGCGCGGCCGCAGCTCGTGGCGCAGCGCGCCTGCGGCGTGCTCCGGGCCCTGCAGCCGGCCGGCGCCGCGCGCGCGGACTGCGAGGGCCTGGACCTGTTTGCCACTGCGGCGCTGCAGCGCAAGGCCTTCGACGCCAGCGAGGGCATCGCGCCACACGCGGCGCGCCGGCTGCTGGCCAGCCGCACCGGCCGCGCCGACACCGTGAACTCCACCCTTTCCGCCCCGCTGCAGCGGTTTGCCACGGAAACCCTGCAGCGCCAGCTGCGCGAGCTGCACGGCCGCCATGTGGAGGACGGCGCCCTCGTGGTGCTGGACAACTCCAGCGGCGAGGTGCTGGCCTGGGTCGGCTCCTCGGGGAGCTTGAGCGCCGCGGCCGAGGTGGACGGCGTCACCGCGCCGCGCCAGGCCGGCTCCACGCTCAAGCCCTTTCTCTACGCCCAGGCCATCGCCGAGCGGCGCCTCACCGCGGCCTCGCTGCTGGAGGATTCTTCGGCGCAGATCCCCACCGCCAGCGGCCTCTACATCCCGCAGAACTACGACCGCCAGTTCAAGGGCTGGATCTCGGTGCGCACCGCGCTGGCCGCCTCGCTCAACGTGCCGGCCGTGCGTACGCTGGTGATGGTTTCGCCCGACGCCTTCCACCACCAGCTGCGCGCCGTCGGCCTGCCGCTGCGCGAAACCGGCGGCTACTACGGCTACAGCCTGGCGCTGGGCAGCGCCGAGGTGCCGCTGCTGGGCCTGGCCAACGCCTACCGCACACTGGCCAACGGCGGGCGCTTCAGCCCCACCTCGCTCACGCCGGTGCAGCGGCCCCCCACCTTCACGGCCGCGCTGGATGCGCGCGCCGCCTTCATCGTGGCCGACATCCTGAGCGACCCCAACGCCCGCGCCCGCACCTTCGGCACCGACAGCGTGCTGGCCACGCGCTTCTGGACGGCGGTGAAGACCGGCACCAGCAAGGACATGCGCGACAACTGGGCCGTCGGCTTCTCGCAGCGCTACACCGTGGGCGTGTGGGTCGGCAACGCCGGCGGCGCGCCGATGTGGGACGTGAGCGGCACCAGCGGCGCGGCGCCGGCCTGGGCCGCGGTCATGAACTTCCTGCACCGCCGCGCGCCCAGCCGCACGCCCACGCCGCCCAGCGGCCTGGTGCAGGCGCAGGCGCAGTTCGGCCCGCAGCTCGAGGCGATGCGCCGCGAGTGGTTTTTGCAGGGCACGGAGCAAACCTCGTTCGCTATCAATTCAATAGCAAACAATGACCGCAGGACCTGGACCTCCGGCCAAAAACATACTCAAACCGGCGAAATGGGGCCGCCCGGCCGCATCCTCGCCCCCGCGCCGGGCACCATCGTCGCGCTGGACCCCGACATCCCGCCCCACCGCCAGCGCCTGAGCTTCAGCGCCGAAGGCGCGGACCTGCGCTGGCTGATGGACGGCAAGCCGCTGGCCCGGGGGCCACAGGCCCAGTGGCTGCCCTGGCCGGGCCGGCATGTGGTGCAGTTGACGGATGCCGGCGGCCGGGTGCTGGACGAGGTGCGCATCGAGGTGCGCGGCGCCGGCGTGCGCCCCGCAGGGAAAACCCCGACCGGCCGGAAAGCCGACTGACAGCTTGGTGCGCCATCCTTGGCCTGCGCTGCACCTCCGGGTGTGCGCCAGCAAGCTTCATCCAAGAAGCCTTGGGGCACCCCGCCAGGCGGGGTGCTCTTTTTTTGCGGAGCCCGCGCCCCGGCCGCCCGCGGCATGAGCAAATTTGCGCGCCCGCGCAAATTTCTTCAAACCGCCCCCGGCCCAAACTCGCTACGATTCACGGCTCCTAGGAGACTCTTTCGTGACCGTCATCACCAATATCGAAGACCTGCGCGTGCTCGCGCAAAAGCGCGTGCCCCGCATGTTCTACGACTACGCCGACTCCGGCTCGTGGACCGAAGGCACCTACCGCGCCAACGAGGCCGACTTCCAGAAGATCAAGCTGCGCCAGCGCGTGGCTGTCAACATGGAGAACCGCAGCACCCGCACCCGGATGCTGGGCGTGGACGTGGCCATGCCGGTGGCCATCGCGCCCACCGGCATGACCGGCATGCAGCACGCCGACGGCGAGATCCTGGCGGCTCAGGCGGCCGAGAAGTTCGGCATTCCGTTCACGCTCTCGACCATGAGCATCTGCTCGATCGAGGACATCGCCGCCCACACCAAGGCGCCGTTCTGGTTCCAGCTCTACGTGATGCGCGACCGCGACTTCATCGAGCGCCTGATCGACCGCGCCAAGGCCGCGAACTGCGGCGCGCTGGTGCTCACGCTGGACCTGCAGATCATCGGCCAGCGCCACAAGGACCTGAAGAACGGCCTGTCGGCGCCGCCGAAGCTCACGGTACCCAACCTCCTCAACATGGCCACCAAGCCGCGCTGGTGCCTGGGCATGCTGGGGACGAAGCGCCGCAACTTCGGCAACATCTTCGGCCACGTCAAGGGCATCGAGAACATGGGCTCGCTCTCGGAGTGGACCAACAAGCAGTTCGATCCGCGCCTGAACTGGGGCGACGTGGAGTGGATCAAGAAGCGCTGGGGCGGCAAGCTCATCCTCAAGGGCATCCAGGACGTGGAGGACGCGCAGCTCGCCGCCAGCAGCGGCGCCGATGCGCTGATCGTCTCCAACCACGGCGGGCGCCAGCTCGATGGCGCGCCGTCTTCGATCTCGGCGCTGCCGGCGATCGTGGACGCGGTGGGAAGCAAGATGGAAGTGCACATGGACGGCGGCATCCGCAGCGGCCAGGACGTGCTCAAGGCCGTGGCGCTGGGCGCCAAGGGCACCTACATCGGCCGCAGCATGCTGTACGGCCTGGGCGCGATGGGCGAGGCCGGCGTCACCAAGGCGCTGCAGATCATCCACAAGGAGCTGGACCTCACCATGGCCTTCTGCGGCCACACCGACATCAGCCGGGTGGACGCCGGCATCCTGCTGCCGGGCACGTACTGAGCGCCTGCGGGGCCGGGCCAGCCCGGCCCGTCCTGCCATGGCGAGCGGTGGGGCTACAGCGCCAGGAAATGATGCACTTGCGGTTGGCCGGGCCCTCTGTGGAACCGCAGCACTTCGCTCTGCAAATCCGCATCGGCCTGCGACACGCGGTGGTGCTGGCGCAGATGCTCGGCCCACGACTCGACGAGAAACCACTCCATCACGTGTTCGGCGTCGGCGCTGTGCTCCACAACGCCCCAGGCATAGGCTCCGTCGCGCAGGCGCTCCTGCGACAGGCGCCTGATCGCCCCCAGGAACGCAGGCCGGTCTTCCTGGCGGATGCGGTACTCGATCTGCACCATGACCGGGCCGCGGTCATGCACGACCGGCTCGGCAACCAGGGGCTCGGGCCAGTGGCGTGACGCCTGCAGATCCGCTTCGCCGGCGGGCAGGCGGACGCGATGGAACAGCAGGGCCACGGCCGCCAGGCCGGCGGCGCTCACCAGCAGCGCGCCGGGCACGCCGATCTCATGCGCGACCAGGCCCCAGCCGAAGCTGCCGGCGGCCATGGCGCCATTGAACACGGTGAGGTACACCGCCAAGCCGCGCCCGCGCACCCAGTTCGGCAGGATGGCCTGGGCCACGCTGTTGAAGGTGGTCAGCGCCGTGATCCAGCCCAGCCCCAGCAGCAACAGCAGGGCCACCGCCAGCCAGGGAGGCGGCGCGAACACCAGTGCGCCCATGACGGCGGCGCTGATGAGCGAGGCCAGCAGCACCAGGCCATCGGCATCCAGCCGCCGGCGCAGCTGCGGCATCACCAGTGCACCGGCGATGGCTCCCGCGCCCACGGCCCCGAGCAGCACACCGTAGAAGCCGGCGCTGCCGCCGAGCATCTGGCGCGCCACCAGCGGCAGCAAGGCCCACACGGCGCTGGCGAACAGGAAGAACACCGCTGCCCGCAGCAGGACGCGGTGCAGTTCCGTGCTGGCCCGCGTGTAGCGCAGCCCGGCGCGAAAAGCCCCCAGGAAGTTCTCCGACAGCGTGCTGTCGGCCACTGCCGGCCGTTTCCACCACAGCAAGGCGGCGATCACGAAGGCATAGCTCAGCACGTCCACCCCGTAAGTCACCGCCGCGCCGAAGCTGGCCAGGATCAGCCCGCCCGCCGCCGGGCCAATGGCGCGTGCAATGTTGATGCCCAGCGAATTCAGCGCCACCGCGCCCTTGAGGTCTTCGCGCGGCACCAGCTCGGGCACGATGGACTGCCAGGTCGGCCCCATCAGCGCGGCGCCGATGCCGCCGACGAAAGTCAGCGCGATCAGGTACTCCACCGTCAGCGTGTCGGTGTGCGAGAGCAGCAGCAGCGTGCCGCTCACCGCCGCCAGCACCAGTTGCACGAAGATCAGGAAGCGCCGGCGGTCCAGGATGTCCGACAGCACGCCCGCCGGAATGGCCAGCAGGAAGATCGGCAGCGTGGCGGCTGTCTGGATCAGCGCCACCGCGGTCGCGCTGGCCGACAGGTCGGTCACCAGCCACGAGCTGGCGACGTCGCGCATGAAGCTGCCGATGTTGCCCAGCACGGTGGCGGCCCACAGCACGGCAAACACCGGCTGGCGCAGCGGCGCGAAGCTGCTGGCGGTTGAAGCGTTCTTGGTCTCAGGCATGGCGTCCTCCCAGGTCTTGCCAGACGACCAGCAGCAGTCCCCCTGCCAGCGCGCCATGTTCACAGAATGCGATGCCCAGGCGCCGCCGCTTGGCGCCTGAAGTTTGCCAGAAGCGATGGGCCAGCACGGCCGCGAGCAGCGTGAAGGCGGCCAGCAACAGCGCACCCAGCCAGCGATGCCAGCCGCTCAGGATCAGCGCGGGCGCCACCACTTGCAGCGCGGCCGTGGCGGCGGCCAATGGCGCGGCGGGCGCCAGGCCGAGGCCGCTCACTTCGGCCACCGCGCCGCGAAAGTCCAGCAGCTTGAGCACCGCCCCTTGCAGGTAGGGGGCACACAGGCACAGCAGCAGCAGCGTGTGCATCCAGGGCGCCGTGAGAACCGCCTGCATGTCACACCGCCCAGCAGGCACAGCCCAATGCACCCCAGAAGCCTTTGGCGTCGGAGGTGGGCAGCTGCGCACTCCAGGCGCCGGTGTGCGCGTGGCCGTGCACGTTGCACAGGTTGCTGCAGGCGCAGGCGGCCGCGGCCTGGCGCGCTGCCGATCGCAGCGGGCCCGCGTCCTGGGCGCCCCAGGCGCCGTAGCCGCCATAGCGGCGCACGGGCGACCAGTCGGGCATGGCCGGCGGCGGTGGCGCCTCATCCAGCGCAGCAAAGTCGCCGGCGCCCCAGACCACCTTGCCGCCCACCACGGTGAGCAGCGCCGTGGTGTCGGCGATGTCGGATTCGGGGCAAGCGAAGAAGTCGCGGTCGGGCACCACCAGGTCGGCCAACTGCCCCACCGCGATGCGGCCCTTCCGGCCCTCCTCGTTCGAGAACCAGGTGACGTTCTCGGTCCACATGCGCAGCGCCTGCTCGCGGTCCAGCAGGTTGCGCTGCGGCGTGATCTGCAGGCCGCCCACCGTCTTGCCGGTGATCAGCCAGGACAGCGACACCCAGGGGTTGTAGCTGGCCACGCGCGTGGCGTCGGTGCCGGCCGAGGTTTTCACCCCCATCTCCAGCATGCGCTTGACGGGAGGCGTGGCCTCGGCCGCGCGGGCGCCGTAGCGCTCCACGAAGTACTCGCCCTGGTAGGCCATGCGGTGCTGCACCGCCACGCCACCGCCCAGGGCCGCGACGCGCTCGATGGAGCGCTCCGAGATCGTCTCGGCATGGTCGAAGAACCAGTTCAGGCCTGCAAGCGGAGTGTCGCGGTTCACCTTCTCGAACACATCGAGCGCGCGGCTGATGGTCTCGTCGTAGGTGGCATGCATACGCCAGGGCCAGCGGTTCTGCGCGAGGATGCGAACCACTGCCTCGAGATCGCCCTCCATGCCGGGCCCCATCTCGGGGCGGGGCTGGCGGAAATCCTCGAAGTCGGCCGCCGAGAACACCAGCATCTCGCCCGCGCCGTTGTGGCGGAAGTAGTCCGTGCCCTGCTTGTACTGCGACGTGGCCGTCCAGTTCAGGAAGTCCTCTTTCTCCTGCTTGGGCTTTTGCGTGAACAGGTTGTAGGCCAGGCGGATGGTGAGCTGGTCCGCGTCGGCCAGTTCCTGGATCACAGCGTAGTCGTCGGGGTAGTTCTGGAAGCCCCCGCCCGCGTCGATGGCGCCGGTGACGCCCAGGCGGTTGAGCTCGCGCATGAAGTGGCGCGTGGAGTTGACCTGGTAGTCGAAGGGCAGCTTCGGACCCTTGGCCAGCGTGGCGTACAGGATCGACGCGTTGGGCTTGGCCAGCAGCAGGCCCGTGGGGTTACCAGCGCTGTCGCGCACGATCTCGCCGCCCGGGGGCGCGGGCGTGTCCTTGGTGTAGCCCACGGCACGCAGGGCCGCCCCGTTGAGCAGCGCGCGGTCGTACAGGTGCAGGATGAACACCGGCGTGTCGGGGGCCACCGCGTTGAGCTCCTCGATGGTGGGCAGGCGCTTCTCGGCGAACTGGTGCTCGGTGAAGCCGCCCACCACGCGCACCCACTGCGGCGCAGGGGTGACGGCCACTTGTGCGCGCAGCATCGCCATCGCGTCGACGAGGCTTTTCACGCCGTCCCAGCGCAACTCCATGTTGAAGTTCAGGCCGCCGCGGATGATGTGCAGGTGGTTGTCGATGAGCCCTGGCAGCGCGCTCTTTCCGCGCAGGTCGATGCGGCGCGTGGCCGGGCCGGCGAGCGCGAGCACCTCGCGGTCACGGCCCACCTGCGTGAACCGGCCTTCGGCCATGGCCACGGCGCTGGCCGTGGGGTTGGCGCGGTCCAGCGTGGTGAAGCGGCCGTTGAAAAGGATCAGGTCGGGGGTGATGGTTTGCGACATGCTTGTCTCCTCGGGTCTCTGGCAGGGGCCGCGCCTTGTTCAGCCTTCGTGGGCGTTGAACATGGTCTTGGCGTAGTGGATGCCGATGCCGTAGGCACCACCCAGCTTCCTGGCAATGCCGGTGGCCATATCGTACGTCTCGGTGCGGGCCCAGTCGCGCTGCAGTTCCAGCAGGTACTGCAACGCGGTCATGGGCCGTGCGCCAGCCTGCACCATGCGCTCGACCGCGCGTTCGTGGGCCTCGGCGGACACGTCGCCGCTGGCGTCGGTGATCACGTAGACCTCGAAGCCCTGGTCCAGCGCCGACAGCGCCGGGCCCACGATGCAGACGCTGGTCCACAGTCCCGCGAGCACGATGCGGGACTTGCCGATCTCGTTGACGCGGCGGATCACGGCCTCGTCCTCCCAGGTGTTCATGGAGGTGCGGTCCAGCAGCGCCTGGCCGGGAAACGGCGCCGTCACTTCGTCGAACACGGGGCCGCTGAAGCTCTTGGCGGCCACGGTGGTGAGGATGGTGGACACGCCAAAACCGGCGGCGGCGCTGGCCACCAGCCCCGCGTTGTTGCGCAGCGTGACCGCGTCGATGGAGTGCGTGGCAAACGCCATCTGCGACTGGAAGTCGATCAGGACCAGCGTGTGGTCTTGCGGCGTGAGCAGCGTGGCGCCGGGCTTGGCAACGGCGACGGGCTTGGGGGTCGGGGCCATGATGAGATCTCCTGGGGTGGGTTCAGAGAAAGAGAAGGCGAGGAAAGAGGAACCGATGAACGGATGCGACCCGCCTCACCAGGCGGGCAGTTCGTTGGGCCGCAGGTCGAACACGAGCACTTCGGCGTTGTCGCCGTGGTCGAAGCGCAGCATGCCCGCGTTGCGGATGCGGGCGCCATCGCCTTCGGCAAGGCGTTCGCCGTTCACATCGAGGCTGCCGCGCGCCACGTGCACATACGCATGGCGGTCTGCGCCGACGTCGAGCGCCGTGGACTCGTTGCCGTCGAACAGGCCTGCGTACACGCGTGCGTCCTGGCGCACGGCCAGGGCGCCGTCCGCACTCTGAGGGGCAATGATCAGACGCAGGCGGCCGCGCTTCTCGGCGTCGCCGAAATGCGCTTCCTGGTAGCGGGGCTTCGCGCCGCGCTCGTTGGTCATGATCCAGATTTGCAGGAAATGCACCGGCTCCTGGGCCGAGTGGTTGAACTCGCTGTGCTGCACGCCGGTGCCCGCACTCATCATCTGCACGTCACCCGGGCGGATCACCGAACCCGTGCCCATCGAGTCCTGGTGCGCCAGCGCGCCTTCGAGCACGTAGGAGAAGATTTCCATGTCGCGGTGGCCGTGCGTGCCAAAACCCTGGGCCGGCGCAACGCGGTCGTCGTTGATGACCAGCAGGTCCGAGAAGCCCTGCTGGCGGGGATCGTGGTAACTGCCGAACGAGAACGTGTGGCGCGATTGCAGCCAGCCGTGGTTGGCGCGGCCCCGGTGGTCGGCTTTGCGGATGTCGAGCATGATTTCTCCTTTTGACATTCGATGAAATTCACCCACCGCAGAACAACGTGGAATGCATTGGGTTTCCCATGAGTTCCTGCTGCGGTGTGGGAAGTTTCGGGCGAATCAGGTCTTGCCAAGCTGAAGGTTTTGGCGATTCATCATCGATAATTTCGACGATCAACCTCGTGGAGTCCGGCCCATGCTCAAACTCTCCCTCGAAGCCATCGAAATCGTCGACACCATCGCCCGCCATGGCTCGTTCGCCGCGGCCTCGGAACGGCTGCACAAGGTGCCGTCCACCATCTCCTACGCCGTCTCCAAGCTCGAAGAGCAGCTCGGCCTGGCCTTGTTCGTGCGCAATGGCCCACGGGTCACGCTCACACCCGCCGGGCAGGAAATGCTCAAGGAGGGGCACTGGCTGCTGGCCGCGGCGCGGCAACTCGAATCGCGCATGCGGCAGATCGCCACGGGCTTCGAGGCCGAGCTGCGGCTGGCGCACGATTCGCTGATTCCCACAAGCGCGTTCAACCCCGACATTCGCGCCTTCGAGGACCTGAACTGCGGCACCCGCCTGCGCATTGGCACTGAAACGCTCACCGGCACCTGGGAGATGCTGCGCGAAGGTCGCGCCGATCTCATCGTGGCGGCCGGCGAAGGCCCGGCCGGCGGCGGCTACAAGGCCGTGGCGGTGGGCAGCCTGGACTTTGCCTTCTGCGTGACGGCCACGCATCCGCTGGTGCGGCTGAAGCGCCCGCTCACGCGCGACGACCTGCTGGAGCACACCGCCATCGTGGTGGGCGATGGCGCGCGCTCCTCCGCTGACCGCACGGTGGGACTGCTGCTGGGCCAGCGACGCATCACGGTGCCCAGCATGCAAGCCAAGATCGCGGCCCAGATGGCGGGGCTGGGGCATGGGTTCCTGCCTCGCGCCTGTGTCCGAGCCGATCTGGAGCAAGGCGTGCTCGTGGAACTGCAGGTCGAGGAGCCGCGCCCGCCCGAGACGTTCTGGCTGGCCTGGAGCACCGAGCGCATGGGCGAGGCGCTCAAATGGTGGATTCAGCAGCTCGACCGGCCGCTGCTGCCGGGCATCCTGCCGTTCTGATGCCCTCACCGCACCATCCGCAGGATGAAAGCAGCCAGCGCGGTGGCCGTGGCCAGCGCGGTCACCGCCATCCAGCCGAACTGCGCGAACAGCACGGCGGCCAGTGCCGACCCCACGGCCATGCCCAGGAACATGCCCGTGAACAGCACCGCATTGAGCCGGCTGCGCGCTCCCGCGTCGATGCCGTAGATGAGGGTCTGATGGGCGATCAGCGCGGCCTGGAAACCCAGGTCGAAGCCGATGGCGCTCGCAACCAGCAGCCACAACTGCGCGCCCGGGGGGATGAACGCCGCCAGCCCCATCGCAGCGAAAGAGACGACCACCAGGCCCGCGCCCAGGCGGGTGACGAGCCGAGGACCGTGCCGGTCCGCGATGCGCCCCGCCACCGGCGCCGCCAGCGCGCCCGCAGCACCGGCCAGGCCGAAGGCACCTGCGGCGGCCGCGCCCAGATGGAATGGCTCACTGTGCAGCATGACGGCCAGGGTGGACCAGAACGCGCTGAAGCCGATGGACAGCAGGCCCTGCGCCCAGGTGGCGCGCCGCAACGCGGCATGCTGTTTCCACAGCGCGCCCAGTGAACGCAGCAGCGCGAAGTACGGCAGGTGCGTGGTGGCCGCAAAGCGCGGCAACTGGCGCCACGCAGCCAGCCCCACGAACGCGATGCTGGCGGCAGCCGCCGCGAACATCGTCCGCCAGCCCCATTGCTCGGCCACGAAGCCGCTCACCACGCGCGACAGCAGGATGCCCAGCAGCAGCCCGGTCATCACCGTGCCCACGACCTTGCCCCGGTGCGTTTCAGGCGCCAGCGTTGCGGCCGCGGGCACGATGTCCTGCGCCATCGTGGCTGCCAGGCCGATGGCCAGGCTGGCGGCCAGCAGCGCCGCCAGTGAAGGCGCCAGCGCTGCCAGCAGCAGTGCGGCGCACAGGACAGCCGCCTTGGCCAGGATGATGCGGCGCCGGTCATGCCGGTCGCCCAGCGGCGCCAGAAAGAAGATGCCCAGGGCATAGCCGAGCTGGGTGAGCGTGGGCAGCAGCCCGACCGATGGCATGGAGGCCCCCATGTCGGTGCCCAGCACGCCCAGCATCGGCTGGCTGTAGTAGAGGGCCGCGACCGCCAGCCCGGCGCCGCTGGCCAGCATGAGAGTCAACGGAAGCGGCAGCCCGGTGGGCGACGACGGTGCGGGCGAAGGCTGTTGGCTCGCGGCGGGGGCTTGAATGCAAGACATGGGAGTCACTCCTGGAAACCTGGGATGGAAGATGTGTCCGAAGGGGCGGTGTGCATGATCTGGTTGCCCATGCGCATGCCCCACTCGGTCATGGCGATGCCGTCGCGAAGCTGTTGTGCCTCCCAGCCTGCAAGCGCGGCGTCGATGTCGGCGCCTGTCTCAGTGCCGCGAAGGGCCGTGGCGAGGGCCAGCGCATTGGCGGCGGCTTTCGCGGTGCTGCCGGCGGTATGCGGGCGGGGCACGAACGCCGCGTCGCCGAGCAGGAGCGCCCGGCCGAACACCATCCGATGGACCTGCAGATCCAGGATCGCCTGGACAAACGGCGCCTGGGTGGCCGCGACGAGTTGCTGGAACGCCGACGCGAGCCGTTCGCGCGACTGCTGCTGCAGCCAGGCCACGTCTTCGTCCTTGGCCAGGCCGGGCGGCAGCGAAAAGGCATGGCGAACGCCATGGCGGTCGGTCAGCAGCCGGGACAAGTCGTCGCCGTGGCGCACCTTGCGGTACCAGACCCAGTTCCAGCGGCGATGGCCCGGCTGCGTCGATTCGTCCTCGCCAGGAACGAGGTATTCGAGCAGCAGGTGGTCCGAGCCCTGCTGGAAGGCGAAATTCCCTCGCAGAACATCCGCCGCATCCCCGGCCAACCCGGCCTCCTCGACCAGGCCCCGCCATGCGACGTAGCCCGCATAGCGGGGCGCGAGGCCGGGCAGGACTTGCCGGCGAACGGCGGAGCGTGCGCCGTCCGCGCCGATGAGCAGGTCGCCGGTTTCGGTGCGCCCGCTGGCGAAGTGGGCGTGGATGCGCCGGCCATCCTGCTCGAAGCGCACGAACTGCTCGCCGCGGTGGTAGGCCGAGGCCGCCAGCTTGCGCTGCATCGCGCCGTACAGCATGTTCCACGAGGTCTGCGTTTGCGGCATCCAGGTGCGCTGCACGACCTCGCCGTCCCGGTTGAGGTAGATGCGGTCGCCCGACCGCACCCCCAGGCCGCCCGCAGCCTCGACGCCGGCAAATCGGAAGGCCTGCAGCACGTCGCTTTGCAGCACGATGCCGCCGCCGCGGCTGTCCAGTTCGTGCGGGGAGCGCTCGAAGATGTCGACCTGCCATCCGATGGCCTGCAGGGTCGTGGCGGCGAACAGGCCGCCGAGGGAGCCGCCGATGATGAGGGCTCTGGGTTGCGTGTGATGCGTGCGGGTGGCGTGCATGGCGGTGTGCTCCAGGGTGTTGCCGCTTCAGGCGCCGGGCGCGGCGGCGTTCTGCGCTGCGGCTTGCCGAAGCGCGTCGGCGAGCGCCGCCGCCGGCTGCGCGCCGCTGATGAGCGTGTTTCCGATGCGCAGGGTGGGCACCGAGCGCACGCCACCGAGTTGGGCCTGCCGTTCTGCCGCGACGACCTCGCGTTCCCCGGCCGAAGTGGCCAGGAAACGGCGGACCTCCTGCGCCTCAAACCCCGCCCGGCTCGCCAGTGCGGCCAGAAGCTCGGCCTGGCCAATGTCCTGGCCCTCGGAAAAATAGGCGTGGAACACCGATTCGAACAGCGCTTCGGTGCTGGCGGCATCGCCCTTGCCGGCAGCGAAGAACATCAGCCGATGAGCCAGGCGCGTGTTCGGGGTGACGGCCACGCGGTCGTAGTGAAACTCGGCGCCCGTGCGCCGGCCGGCCAGGGCCACCTGCGCATCCATCGCCTGGGAGCGCGCCCAGCTGCCGAATTTGGCGCTGCGATAGGCCTTGCGATCGGCTCCGTCCTTCGGCATGTCGGGGTTCAGTTCGTAAGGCAGGTAGCGGATGGCCATGGCCGTGTCCGACGGCGCTTGTGCGAGGGCGGCCTGGAGGTGCCTGTGGCCAATCCAGCACCAGGGGCAGATGAAGTCGTAGGTGAGTTGAATCTCGATGGGTTTCATGGCGGGAGTCCTTGCGTTGGCGATGTGGTGAGATTAGTCTTTGCGTCATTCAATGTGAATCCGATTCATATGCAATCTAGAATTGCAATAAACGCAAAGGTGAGACATGGACAAGCTCCAGGCCCTGCACGCCTTCATGGATGTGGCGGAATCGGGAGGTTTTTCAAAGACCGCGCGCCGGCTGGGCGTGGCCACCTCGTCGGTGACCCGGCTGATCGACAGCCTGGAGGCTTCGCTCGGCGCGGCGCTGCTGACCCGTTCGACGCGCCGGGTGACGCTGACCGACGCGGGGGCGGCCTACCTCGAACAGGTCGCCCGGGTGATGTCGGACCTCGACGAAGCCGACGGCAGCGTGTCGGACGCGGGCGCTGAAGCGGTCGGCCCCCTGCGGGTTTCCATGCCGGTCACCTTCGCCCGCCTGTGCCTGGGGCCGCACATCGCGAGCTTCCTGCGCCAGCACCCGCGCGTGTCACTGGACCTCGTGCTGTCCGATGCCTACGTCGACCTGGCCGCGGAGCGCATCGACGTGGCGGTGCGCATCGGCGCGCCGGCCAGCCAGCCCCAGCTCATCGTGCGCCACCTGGCCGAGCACCGCCGCTATGTGGTGGCCGGCCACGAGTATCTGGAGCGGCATGGAACCCCGGCCACACCCGCGGAGCTGGCCGCGCACGAGTGCCTGCGCTTTGCCTACCAGGCCGGGCCGCAGCGCTGGTCATTTCTTCGCGACGGAATGGTGCAGCATGTGGAAGTCCATGGCCGCCTGGCGGCCAACAACTCGGACCTCCTGCGCGAGGCCGTCCTCGATGGACTCGGCATCGCCCTGCTGGCGGAATGGCTGGTCCAGGAAGACGTGCAGGCCGGACGCCTGCGCCGGCTGCTTGAGGAATACGACATCAATCCGCAGGACCAGCGCATCAGCGTGCACGCGGCCTACCTGCCGAATCGCCGGCATTCCAGAAAGGTGCACGCCTTTCTGGATTTCCTCCAGGGACACCTGGCGAAGGCCCCGGCGGGCTGAGCCCAGGCCTTCCGGGCCGAGGGCTTGATGTGGACAAAGTCTTGAGCGCCGGCGGCCAGCGGGCCCATCGCCGCTGCGCAAGGCCCGCCTGCCGCATCGAGAGGGGTCGCACGGCCCCGCCTGCGGTACCCTGAGCGGCTCGGCGGGCAGCGGCCCGCGGTTCCATCGGGTTCACACGTGCAACTTCCCGCTCTGGCCGCCTGGGCCTGGATTCCCATCGTCATCTGGGCTGCGTTCGCGCAGACCGTGCGCAATGCCGCGCAGCGCTCGCTCACCGCCGAGGTCGGCACCCTGGCGGCCACGCTGGTGCGCTTTCTCTACGGCCTGCCGTTCGCCGCGCTGTGGGTCGCGGCGCTGTATCTCGCGGCGGGCGCACCGGTGCTGCCCGCGTTCAGCGCGCCCTACTTCGCCTGGGTGCTGCTGGGCGCCGTGGCGCAGCTCGCGGCCACCGCCTTTCTGCTGGCGGCCATGAAGGAGCGCAACTTCGTCGTTGCCGTCACCTACTCCAAGACCGAGGTGCTGCAGGTGGCGCTGTTCGCCACGCTGTTCCTGCACGAGCTGCCGGGCTGGCTGTCGGCTCTGGCGATGGGGGTGGCCACGCTCGGCGTGCTGCTGCTGTCGCTGCCCAAGGCGGCGCCGGCCGGCGCCGGCAGCGCGGGCTGGGTCAGCCGTGCCGCCGGCTACGGGCTGGCCTCGGGCGCGGGCTTCGCGCTGTCGGCCGTGGGCTACCGCGGCGCGGCGCTGGCGCTGGACAGCGGCTCGCCCCTGTTCACCGGGGCCTGGGGCGTGCTGTGGGCGCAGGCCATCCAGTCGGCGCTGCTGGGCGGCTACCTGGCCTGGCGCCAGCCGCAGGCGCTGGGGGCCATCGCCAGGAGCTGGCGGCTGTCCACCCTCGCGGGCATGATGGGAGCGCTGGCATCGATCGGCTGGTTCACCGCCTTCTCGCTGCGGCCCGCCACCGACGTGCGCACCCTGGGGCTGGTGGAGGTGCTGTTCAGCTACCTAGTGTCGCGCCGCATCTTCCACGAGAAGCTGAGCCGCGCCGAACGGGCCGGGCTGCTGCTGGTCACCGCCGGCGTGCTGGGGGTCTGCGCCCAGCTGTAGCGCGGGCGGCCCCGCGCCTCACTGCGAGTCGAGCTTGATGTTGGCCTGCCGGGCGATCTTGCCGTAGGTCGCGAGCTGCTCCTTCCAGAACGCATCCAGCTGCTCCGGCGTGGAGCCGATGCCCTCGGTGCCGGCTTCCTTGAACCTGGCAAGGGTGGCCGGGTCCTTCACGGCCTTGCTCACGGCGGCCGACAGCTTCTCGACCACGGGCCGGGGCGTTCCCGCCGGCGCGTAGATGGCGACCCAGAAGGGAATGTCGTAGCCGGGCACACCCGCCTCGGCCATGGTCGGCACGTTGGGCAGCACGGCCGAGCGCGTGCGCGTGGTGACAGCTAGCGGGCGCACGCGGCCCTGCGCGATGTTGCCGACCTGCGGCGGCACGCCGTCGATCAGCATCTCGATGCGGCCGCCCAGCAGGTCGGTCAGCGCAGCCGACGTGCCCTTGTAGGGAATGTGCTGGATGTCCACCCCCGCCAGCGTGCGGAACAGCTCGCCCGCCAGGTGGATGCCCGAGCCCACGCCGGACGAGCCATAGCTGAACTTGCCGGGATGGGCCTTGAGCAGGCCGATGAACTCCTTCATGTCCCGCGCCGGCACGGCCGGGTTGACGATCATCACCAGCGGAAACTGCGCCACCAGCGAGACCGGCGCGAAGCCTGCGACCGGGTCGTAACCGAGGTTGCTGTAGACCTGCGCGTTCACCACCGCGGACGAGACCGAATGGAACACCAGGGTGTAGCCGTCGGCCGGCGCGCGGGCCACGGCGCGCGAGGCCACGACACCGCCACCGCCGCCCTGGTTGTCGACCACCACGGTCTGGCCCAGGATCTCGCCCATCTTCAGGGCCGTGATGCGCGCCAGCAAATCGATGCCGCCGCCCGCGGCAAACGGCACCACGAGCCTGAGCGGCTTGTTCGGAAAGCTCGCCGCGTCCTGCGCATGGGCCGTGGCCGCGCCGAGCGCGAGCGCCAGGCCGGCGCAGAGGGCCGGCAGTTGCCGGCGAAGGAACGTGAGACGGGAGATCATGGGTTTTCCTTTGAAGCCAATGCCAGTTGCGCCGCGAGCCGCTGCTTGAAGAAGGCCGCGGGCCGGAGCAGGCGGCACTCCTGCGCCGACATCAGCGGGCGCACCTTGTCGAGGTAGGCGATCCAGCGCGCATCGGCGAACAGCGCCTCGCGGCGGTCCATGCGGTCCTGCATCGAGGCGTAGCCCCACAGCGCCGTCACCTGGTTGAGCAGGCCGACCTCGGTGACGTAGTAGCCCAGCATGTGCGGCAGGTACTCCAGCTGCACCGCCATGGCCTCGGCCTCGTAGATGCGCAGGAACTCCTGCAGCTTGCCGGGGTGGAAGGTGTAAAGGCGCTGCTCGACGATCATGGCTGCGGGTTGAATTTGTAGACATGCGTGCGCTGCGCGAGCTCGGGCACGGGCATGCCCGCCTTGATGTCGGCATAGCGTCGGGCTTCGCCCTCGCCGATCTCGCGGGCCCGCCGCAGCACGGCCTCGACCTGCTCGCGCGGGATGAAGCACACCGCGCCCTCGTCGGCCACCACGAGGTCGCCCGGCTTCACCTGCTTGCCGCAGATGCTGACCACCCCATTGACGGCCACCGTCTCCAGCCGCCATTTGCCGGTGATGGAGCTGACGCCGCGCGACCAGACCGGGAAGCCCTGCGAGCGGGACTGCGCCACGTCGCGGATGCCGCCGTCCACGATGGCGCCCGCCTCGCCTTCGCGCTGCGCGATGGCGGCGGACAGCCCGCCCATGTTGGAGATGCCGGCCACGCCTTCGATCACCAGCACATCGCCCTTCTGTGCGAGGTTGTGGGCCTCGATCTCGGCCATCTTGGAAACGCGCTCGCGCGCGCCCTTGTAGGCGTTGTCGCGCTGCTCGACGTTGCGCAGCGTCAGCGCCGGCCCGGCCATGCGCGCCATCGGCAGGGTGGGCATCAGCACCGAGGCGGGCACCACGCCGTCCAGCCCCAGTTCGTCCATCGCATCGGACACCGTGCCGGTCAGGTCGTCGAGCGCGAGGAAGCCGTCGATCACGGCCTGCTCATAACGCGGGATCTCCAGCATCTGGAGGGCGGAGGCGGGGATTTTTCCCAGGGGTTTCTTGCTCATGTCGTTCATCCAAAAAAATATCAGCGCTCAACGCGCACGGTGCCATCGCCGAACAGCGTCCGCCAGCGCGCGTTCTCGCTGCGGATGTAGTTCTGGAACTCGGCAGGGCTCATGTCGTCGGGCGCGCCGCCCAGCATCGCGAGGCTGTCGCGCGCCTCCTTGCGTTTCAGGCCCTCGCGCAAGGCGGCGGCCAGCGTCTCCACCACGGCGGCAGGCGTGCCGGCGGGCGCAACCACCCCGAACCACGAGGTGAGGTCGTAGCCGGGCAGGCCGGCCTCGGCCATGGTCGGAATGCCGGGCGCGCCGGGCGAGCGCACCGAGGTGGTGACGGCCAGCGCGTTGAGCTTGCCGCTGCGCTGGTTGGGCAGCGCGCTGATCTGGCTGTCGAACATGAAAGGGATGGCGCCCTGCAGCAGGTCCACCTGCGCCTGCGCCGTGCCTTTGTAGGGCACATGCGTGAGCTTGACCTTGGCCAGGCCCGCCATCAGCTCGCCGGCCAGATGCCCGGCCGAGCCCACGCCCGCCGAGCCATAGTTCAGCGTCCCCGGGTTCTTGCGCGCCAGCGCCAGCAGCTCCTGCAAATCCTTGACCGGCAGGCTGGGGTGCACCATGAGCACGTTGCCCACGCCCGTGATGCGCGTGACCGCCTTGAAGTCGTTGGCGAGGTTGTACCTGGCCTCGGGATTCATGATGGGGTTGAGCACGTCGGCAAAGGCCGCTAGCAGCAGCGTGTAGCCGTCGCCCGGCGCCTGCTTGACGGCCAAAGTGGCAATGCCGCCGCCAGCGCCCACGCGGTTCTCGACCACCACCGACTGCCCCAGCGACTCGGTGAGGATGCGCGCCGCAAGCCGCGCGCTCGCGTCAGCGGGGCCGCCGGCAGCGAAGCCCACGATGATCCTGATCGGCCGCTCCGGGTAGGCCGCGTGGGCCGCGCCGGCACATCCCGCGGCGAGCACGAGGCCCGCCGCCAGCCGCCTGAAAAAACTCTTGCCTGTCTGCCTCATGTCATGCCCCCGCCAGAAAGTGCGTGTTGATGCGGCGCACCACCATGCGCGCATAGACGCCGGCCGCCACGTAGGGATCGGCCTCGGCCCACGCGCGCGCGGCTTCCAGCGACGGAAACTCCGCAACCAGCAGGCTGCCGCAGTAGGGATCGGGCGCGTCGGAGTCCACCAGCGGCCCCGAGACCCGCACGCGCCCCTGCGCATGCAGCTGCGCGCGCCGTTCGATGTGCGCCTCGCGCAGCGGCGCGCGCAGCGCTTCGCTGTCGCTCACGTCCTCCGCGAACACCAAGTAGAGCTGTCTTTGCGCGTCCATCAGCCCATCACCGTGCGGAACAGGCGCATGAAGTTGTCGCGCGCCACGCCCTGGATCTGCGCGGGCGACAGGCCGATGCCCGACAGCGAGGCCAGCAACGCCTGCTGCGCGTCGAGCGAATCGACGGGGTATCGCCACGGCCAGGTGCCGTAGACCTCGGGTTTGCGCATGAATTCCTGGTAGCGCTCCGGCGGCTGGCCGGTGATGAAGTCGGAGCCGATGCCCACATGCTCCACGCCGACACGCCGCACCGCGTAGGCGATGTGCGCCACCACATCGGCCGCGGCCGGCGTCTGCCCCGGCATGAGCACGAGCGGCGGCAGGTAGGTGATGCCGAGCACGCCGCCGTTGGCCTTCAGGCCGTCGATCAGCGCATCGCTCTTGTTGCGCGCATTCGGGCACAGGGCGTAGGCATTGGCGTGCGTGACGGCCACGGGCTGGCGGGAACATGCCAGCACGTCCAGGCCGCTGCGGTCGCCGACATGCGACAGGTCGATCACGATGTTCAGCTCGTTGAGCGCGGCCACCATGTCACGCCCCAGTGAGGACAGCCCGGCGTCCGCGGGCTCGGCGCAGCCGTCCCCGTAGAGGTTGCGGATGTTGTGCGCGATCTGGACCACCCGCACGCCCAGGTCGTGGAACAGGGCCATCAGCCCCAGGTCACGCTCCACGCCCGGCACGTTCTGGTAGCCCAGCACGACCCCGAGCTTGTGGGCGGCGGCGGCGCGCGCGAAGTCGTCATAGGTTTCCACCAGGTGCACCACGTCGGACAGCGTGCGCAGGTGCTTGCGGTACGCGGCCAGCTCGTTGAGCGAATGCCGCAGGTCGGGCACCGGGTTGATGCCCCGGTAGTTGTTGAGCGTGATGTGCACGGCCTCGACGCCGTGAGCCAGGGAAGCTTGGGCGTATTCACGCGTCATGCGTGCGCCGTTCAGCAGATCGAAAACCTTGAACATGATGGAAGCGGTTGTTGAGGAAGTTGCAGCCAGAGGTCCGACATACGGAACATCTTTTCCAGGCAATCATAGAAACCCCTTGACCTCCCATCAAACTTCATGAAAATGTTCCGCATTACGGACCATTTGAGAAAAACCATGAGCACCCAGACCCTCGACCGCGCCATCGGGCTGCTGCACCTTCTGGCGGCGGCCCCGCAGGGCTGCCGGCTGGTCGATCTGCAGCGGCAGACCGGTCTGACCAAGCCCACCGTGCACCGCATCCTGGAAACGCTGTGCCAGCACCAGATGGCCGCGCAGGACCCGGCGTCGCGCCGCTACCGGCTGGGGCCCGAGATTGCCCTGCTGGCGGGCGCCGTGGCGCCGCCGCCCTATGACCTGCGCGAGGTCTGCGCCGACCACATGATCGAAGTGGCGCAGCGCAGCGGCGACACCAGCTTTCTCACCGTGCGCTCGGGCTTCGACGCCGTCTGCATCGACCGGCAGTCGGGCCCCTACCCGGTCAAGGCGTTCACCGTGGACGTGGGCACGCGGCGGCCGCTCGGCGTGGGGGCCGGCGGCATCATGCTGCTCGCCATGCTGGACGAGGAAGACCGCGCGGGGGTCTACAAAGCCACGCGCCAGGCGCTTCCCGCCGGGGGAGCGGTGACGATGAAAGCCATCGTGGCGGCCGTGGAAGAGGCGCGGCGGCAGGGCCACGCCTACAGCGACGGCCTGGTCCTGGGCGGGGTGCGCGGGCTGGCGGTGCCGATCCTCGCGCCCGATGGCAAGGCGGTGGCGGCGCTGAGCCTTGCCGCCATCCGCGACCGCATCACACGCCAGCGCATTCCGCAGCTGCTGAGCATCCTGAAGACGCACGCCGCCTCGATCGAGCAGCGCCTGCGCGCCGCCACGCCCGCGGCACGCCGCTGAAGCCGCGGCGCCGCTGCATGGACTGGAAATCCACCAAATCCTGCACATAAGGCCGGTGGCGCCGGCGCGCGCCCTGCGAGACAATGCCCGCACAGGCAGCCTCCTGGCCGGGTCACGGCCGCGGCACCGCCGCGCCCGGGTCCGCCGCCGGCTTTCGGTTTCCGTTCGTCCAAAGGCCTCTGTATGACCACAACGCACTACACCCCGCAGGAGCGCCGCAAGCGCATCTTCGCCATCGTGGGGGCCTCCTCGGGCAACCTGGTCGAGTGGTTCGATTTCTACGTCTACGCCTTCTCGTCGATCTATTTCGCGGCCTCGTTCTTTCCCAAGTCGGACCCGACGGTGCAGCTGCTCAACACCGCGGGCGTGTTCGCCGCGGGCTTCCTGATGCGGCCGATCGGCGGCTGGCTGTTCGGGCGCATCGCCGACCGGCGGGGCCGCAAGACCTCGATGGTGATCTCGGTCACCATGATGTGCGCGGGCTCGCTGATGATCGCCTGCCTGCCCACCTACCACAGCATCGGCGCCTGGGCGCCGTTCCTGCTGCTGGTGGCGCGGCTGTTCCAGGGCCTGTCGGTCGGCGGCGAATACGGCACCACGGCCACCTACATGAGCGAGGTGGCGCTCAAGGGCCAGCGCGGCTTCTTCTCGTCGTTCCAGTACGTGACGCTGATCGGCGGCCAGCTGCTGGCGGTGCTGGTGATCGTGGTGCTCGAGCAGCTGCTCTCCGAGGCCGAGCTCAAGGCCTGGGGCTGGCGCATCCCGTTCGTGATCGGCGCCATCACGGCGGTGGTGGCGATGCAGCTGCGCCGCCAGCTGCACGAGACTTCCAGCGCCGAGAGCCGCGGCAGCCGCGAGGCCGGCACCGTCGCTGCGCTGTTTCGCGACCACAAGGCCGCCTTCTTCACGGTGCTGGGCTACACGGCCGGCGGCTCGCTGATCTTCTACACCTTCACCACCTACATGCAGAAGTACCTGGTGAACACCGTGGGCCTGCCGATCAAGACCAGCAGCTACGTGATGACCTGCGCGCTGTTCGTCTACATGTGCATGCAGCCGCTGTTCGGCATGCTGTCCGACCGCATCGGGCGGCGTAACAACATGCTGCTGTTCGGCGCGTTCGGCGCCTTCGCGACGGTGCCGATCCTGACCGCCCTGCAGCACGTGGCCAGCCCCGTGATGGCCTTCGTGCTGATCATCGCGGCGCTGGCGATCGTGAGCTTCTACACCTCGATCAGCGGCATCGTGAAGGCCGAGATGTTCCCGCCCGAGGTGCGCGCGCTGGGCGTGGGCCTGGCCTACGCGGTGGCCAATGCGATCTTCGGCGGCTCGGCCGAGTACGTGGCACTGGGGCTCAAGTCGGTCGGCCACGAATCGGCCTTCTACTGGTATGTGACGGTCATGATGGTGGTGGCCTTCCTGGTGGCCCTGCGGCTGCCGCGCCAGGCGGCCTACCTGCACCACGACCCCTGAGGCACGGCCGGAGCCCCGGCAGCCGCCGCACGCGCTCGTTTTTGAGCAAAATCGGGCCGAGGTCCTGGTCCAGTGGTCATTGCTTGCTATCAAATCAGGAGTAACCAGCCCACCACTTCCCCACGCCCGGCAGGGCCGGCGCGGCGGCGGCACAATCCCCAGCGTGACGACCGAGCCTGCCCCAGCCGCCCCCGCGACGCCCGCCTTGCCCCGGCGCATCGCCCATCTCGACATGGATGCGTTCTACGCCTCCGTGGAGCTGCTGCGCTACCCGCAGCTCAAGGGCCTGCCGGTGGTGATCGGCGGCGGCCGGCGGAAGGCCGACGAGGTGCTGGACCAGGGCGCCGGGCTGCCGGTGGAGCAGTTCCCGCGGCTCAAGGACTACGTGGGCCGCGGCGTCATCACCACCGCCACTTACCCAGCGCGGCAGTTCGGCGTGGGCTCGGCCATGGGGCTCATGAAGGCCGCCAAGCTGTGCCCGCAGGCGATCCTGCTGCCGGTGGATTTCGACGAGGTGCGGCGCTACTCGCGCCTGTTCAAGAGCCTCATCACCGAGATCGCGCCGGTCATGGAGGACCGCGGCGTGGACGAGGTCTACATCGACTTCACCCACGTGCCCGGCGGCCAGCGCGACGGCGGGCGCGTGCTGGCGCGGCTGATCCAGAGGAGCATCTTCGAGAAGACCGGCCTGACCTGCTCGATCGGCGTGGCGCCGAACAAGCTGATCGCCAAGATGGCCAGCGAGTTCAACAAGCCCAACGGCATCTCCATCGTCTACGAGGACGACCTGCAGGCGAAGATCTGGCCGCTGCCCTGCCGCAAGATCAACGGCATCGGCCCCAAGGCGGAGGCCAGGCTCACCCACCTGGACATCCGCACCATCGGCGAGCTGGCCGCCAAGCCGCGCGAGTGGCTGGTCGAGCACTTCGGCAAGGCCTACGGCGCCTGGATGAACGACGCCGCCTGGGGCCGCGACAGCCGCCCCGTGGTGACCGAGAGCGAGCCGGTGTCGATGAGCCGCGAGACCACCTTCGACCGCGACCTGCACGCGGTGCGCGACAAGGCCGAGCTCGGGCGCATCTTCACCTGGCTGTGCGAGAAGCTCGCGGAAGACCTGCAGCGCAAGGGCTACGTGGGCAGGACCATCGGCATCAAGCTGCGCTACGACAACTTCAAGAGCGTGACGCGCGACCAGACGCTCGCGCACTTCACCGCCGATGCCAAGGCCATCCGCCACACGGCGGGCCTGTGCCTCAAGCGCGTGCCGCTGGACCAGCGCCTGCGCCTGCTGGGCGTGCGCGTGGGCACGCTGGCGACCGTGGCCGAGGCCGCCGATCTGGAGAAAAAAGAGCAGGAGGTCCGCGCCCGGCGGTCATCTTCCGCTATGGATTCCATAGCATTGACGGACCAGCTGTTCTGACAGCCGGCGCAGCCTCACTTCAGCGTGGCGAGGTAGGCCACCACGTCCTCGCGGTCCTGCGCCTGCTCCAGCCGGTAGCCCATCTTCTGGCCGGGCACCAGCGCCTCGGGGTCGGTCAGCCAGGCCAGCAGCCGCGCCCGGTCCCAGCGGAAGCCGGCGTGCGCGAGGGCAGGCGAGTAGTCGAAGCCGGGCACGCTGCCGGCCCGGCGCCCGAGCACCCCCTGGTGCATCGGGCCCACGCGGTTGGCGTCCACGCTGTGGCAGGCGCCGCACCGCGTCTCATAGAGCTGCCGGCCGCGCTCGACCGACTGGGCCGGGGCGCCCGCGGCGCAGGCCGCCAGCAGGGCCGCGGCCAGTGCCTGGCGCGCCGGCCATCCCCCGGCGCCCATCACGCACCGAACGACAGGGCGTTGGCCGGCACCGGGCGGCCCAGCGCGCTGGTCAGCACCGTGAAGTGCATGGTCTCGTCGGCCGCCAGGCGCCCGGCCACCTTCGCGAGGTCGCGGTTGCCGAAGGCCGGGATCACGCCGAGGTAGGCATTGGTGGCGCCGAGTTCGAGGCGGGCCGCGAGGTCCAGCACGTCGCTCTGGTTCTTCAGCGTGTCGGCCTTCAGCGCCCGGGCGTAGTCGTCGAGCTTCTTCTCGGCCACCGGCGTGCCGCCCATCTTCTGGATGGTGGCGATCAGCGCATCGCGGTGCGCCTTGTGGTGGCTCTGGAACAGCACGGCCACGTCGAGCACCGGCTTTTGCAGCAGGCCGCTGCCGGCGCCGAGCTGGTAGGCGTTGATGGCCTCGTGCTCGAGGCCGAGCGCCACGTTCAGGATGGAGACGTCCTTGGACGGATCGCCGCCCATGCCCTGGGCCAGGGTTTCCCGGCCCGCCAGCAGGGCCACGGCCACCGCGGACAGCGAGCCCGTGGTGCCCAGGAAGGAACGGCGTGAAGCTTGGATGATCTGCATGAGAATCTCCTTGAGGTGTCAGCACAACCCGGCTGGGTTGCATCGTGGGTTGGCCGCAACCCCTGTGGCTGCGGACCTACCCTTTACGCCTCGCGCCCGGCCCGCGGATTCAGCCGGCAGCTTTTTTTTGCAGCAGCGGTTTGCGCTGAATCCAGCCGGCCCGCGCCTGCGTATGCACGCGCCCCCGAGCGCTCGCGCCGGTTTGCCGCGCTGCCGAAACCGACGCCCGCGCAGGGGATTTGACTTAAGCTTACATGTAACTTACATTAAAGCATCCACCTCCGGGAGGCTGTCATGACGCTCTCCGAACTGCAGCGCATCAAGCAATGGCATGTGGCCCACAAGTCGGAGCACCCGTTGGAATACCAGCTCTGGGACGCGGTGCTCACGGTCTGGGTGATGGGCTGGGTCGGCTGGATGCCCGCCTATGCCTTCGAGCAGTTCTGGGCCCTGCCGCTGTGCGGCGCGGCCATCCTCGCGCCCCGCTTCTACACGCGCTGGCGGCGCAAGGCCCACCAAGCCCACAAGCTGCGCTGCGACTGGCTGGCGTCGCGCTAGGCGCTGCCACGCCAGGCCTTGTCACGCAGTTGCCAGGCCCCCGCCCGGCCCCAGCCTTACAGTGGCGGGCACAGGAGACTCGCCATGCAATGCTTCGCCCTCACCCTCGACCACCACGTCGCCCACCTCGTGCTGAACCGCCCCGAGGCCATGAACACCATGCACCCTTTGTTCTGGCGCGAACTCGACGAGGTGCTCACGCAGCTGCACCGCGACGGCGCGGCGCGCGCGCTGGTGATCTCTTCCACCGGCAAGCATTTCAGCGCCGGCATGGCGCTGGAGACCTTCAGCGGCGCGATCCAGATGGACGACCAGAGCCCCGAGGGCCGCGCCGCCATCTTCGACCTGCTGACCGACATGCAGGCCACCTTCACCAAGCTCGAGACGCTGCGCATCCCCGTGATCGCGGCGATCCAGGGCGGCTGCATCGGCGGCGCGGTGGACATGGCCACGGCCTGCTGCATCCGCTACGCCACGGCCGACGCCTTCTTTTGCATTCAGGAAATCAACATCGGCATGGTGGCCGACGTGGGCACGCTGCAGCGCCTGCCCAAGCTGGTGCCGCTGGCCGTGGTCAAGGAACTGGCCTACACCGGCCGCCGCCTGCCGGCGCATAAGGCCCAGACGTACGGGCTGGTCAACGAGGTGTTCGACACCGCCGAAGCGATGCGGGCCGCCGCGCTGCAGTGCGCGGCCGAGATCGCCGCCAAGCCGCCGGTGGCGATCTGGGGCACCAAGCAAGCCGTGAACTATGCGCGCGACCACTCGGTGGACGACTCGCTGCGCCAGATGGGCTGGCTGCAGGGCGCGATCTGGAGCAACGCGCATGTGCGCGAAGCGGTGACGGCGATGAAGGAAAAGCGCAGCGCCGGTTTCCCGGCGCTGGCAGCCCTGGGCAGCTTCCGCGAAGCGCCCTGAGCCGTTCCTCGGATTACGACTTCTGCGCGGCGGGCGCGGCGGCAGCGGCGCCGTTCATGTAGTCCAGCGTCAGCGTGAGCATCGTGCGCAGGCCGATCAGCAGGCTGGCCTCGTCAGGGTTGAAGCGCGGCGAGTGGTTGGGCGCGGCCTTCTTCATGTCCTGCCCCGGCGTGGTGGCGCCGATCATCACGAACAGGCCGGGCGCCTGCTGCGCGAAGAACGAGAAGTCCTCCCCGCCCGTGCCCATGGGCACGAGCTGCGGCTTGGCGCCGCTCACGCGCGACAGGCTGGGCAGCATCCTGCCGAGCAGCGCCTCGTCGTTCACGGTGGCGGGGTAGCCGTTGGGCTCCCAGTGCACATGGGCGCTGCCGCCGCCGCTGTGGGCGATGTCCTCGGCCGTCTGCGCCGCGCGCTTCATGATGAACTGGCGCGTCTCCTCGCTGCTGGTGCGCAGCGTGCCGCTCATCTCGGCCTTGTCGGGCACGATGTTGTAGCGCTGACCGGCATTGAAGGTGCCCACGGTGAGCACGCTCGGGCCCTTGGTCACGTCGATCTGGCGGCTCGGGATGGTCTGCAGGCCCAGCACGATCTGCGAGCCCAGCACGATCGGGTCGATGCCGGCCCAGGGCATGCCGCCGTGGGTCTGGCTGCCCTTGACCTCCATGCGGAAGGCGTCCGAGCCGGCCGTGATGGCGCCGGGCTTGTAGCCGATCATGCCCACCGGCATGCCGGCCGCCAGGTGCAGGCCGAACACCGCGTCGGGCTTCGGGCCGTCGAACGCGCCCTCTTCGAGCATGCGCTTGGCGCCGCCGATCTCGCCCTTGGGCAGTTTTTCCTCGGCCGGCTGGAACACCAGCTTGACGGTGCCGGGGAGCTGGTCCTTCATCGAGGCCAGCACCTCGGCCGTGGCCATCAGGATCGCGGTGTGGCCGTCATGGCCGCAGGCATGCATCACCGGCACCTCGCGGCCGTCCCAGGTGGCGCGGGCCTTGGAGGCGAACGGCACGTCCACCTCCTCGGCCACGGGCAGCGCGTCCATGTCGGCGCGCAGCGCCACCACGGGGCCGGGCTTGCCGCCCTTGAGCACTGCCACCAGGCCGGTGGTGGCCACCTTCTCGCGCACCTCGTAGCCCAGGGCGCGCAGGTGCTTGGCCACCAGCGCGCTGGTGCGCACTTCCTGGTTGCCGAGCTCGGGATGCTGGTGGATGTCGCGGCGCCAGTCGATCATCCTGGCCTCGATGGCCTTGGACTTGGCGTTGATGGTGGCGTAGAGGTCCTGTGCGTGGCCCAGCATCGGCAGCGCCGACACGGCCATCGCCAAGACGAGTTTGTTCAGCGACAAAGAGCGTCGGCTCATGAAGGCGTCCTCGGGTGGTGATTGGGAAAGATGAAGGGAATGCGAAGGCCGAGCTTACGGGCATCAGTCATTCGATTCCAATAAAATTTAGGCCATTCCGATAAGCAGATCGAATCGATGAAAAAGAGCCATCCCGAACTGTCGCCCACCGTCATGAACGAGCGCATGCTGGCGCGCCTGCGCCTGCGGCACCTGCGCCTGGTGGTCGCGCTCGGCACCACGGCCACGCTGCACAAGGCGGCCGAGGCCGTCGGCATCAGCCAGCCGGCGGCCACGCAGATGCTGCGCGAGATGGAGGAGCTGCTGGCCCTGCAGCTGTTCGAGCGGCATTCGCGCGGCATGCGGCCCACCGCCGCCGGCCGCGTGCTGGCCGACCACGGGCGCTCGGTGCTGGAGTCGCTGCGCACGGCCACCGGCACCATGGCCGCGCTGGCGGCCGGCGCCAGCGGCCTGCTGCGCATCGGCGGCACGCCGGCCGCGCTGACCGGGCTGCTGGAGCCGGTGATCGGCGCCTTCCACCGGCAGCACCCCGACCTGCAACTGGAGGTGGTCGAGGACAGCAGCGAGCGCCTGCTCGCCGGCCTGACCGGCGGTGCGCTGCACCTGATCCTGGTGCGCCAGTCCACGCCGGTGCCCGAGGGCCTGCGGTTCGAGGCGCTGCGGCGCGATCGCGCGGTGCTGGTGGCCTCGTGCCGCCATCCGGCCGCCGCGCTGGCCCGCGTGCGCCTGCGCGACCTGGCCGAAGAGCGCTGGATCCTGCCGCCGGTGGAGTTCCCGATCCGCCGCCTGTTCGACACGCTGTTCGAGAAGGCACGCATGCAGCCCCAGGTCTACGCGGTGCAGACCACCTCACCGGTGGTGCTGCCTACGCTGCTGCAGGCCGGCGGCGTGGTGGCGCCGATGCCGCTCTCGGTGGTCGGCCCCGGGCTGCAGGAGCGCGGCCTGGTGATGCTCAGGCTCGACCCCAAGCTGGGCCTGGAGCTGGAGGCGCTCGGCGCGATCTTCAGGCCCGAGGGCCTGGGCACCGCGGCGCGCAGCCTGCTGGAGGCGCTGCGCGAAGCCAGCCTTGGCGCCGGCGGCTCCTGAGGTCTGCCGGCCTCAGGCCGTTTTCTTGGCGACGAAGCCGTAGATGACCAGCAGCACCAGGGCGCCGATCACGCTGGCGATGAAGCCGGCGCTTTCGCCGGCCTTGTACCAGCCGATCGCCTGCCCCACGTAGTTGGCCGCGAAGGAGCCCGCGATGCCGAGCACCGCGGTCATGATCAGGCCCAGGTTGTCCTTGCCGGGGTGCAGGGCGCGCGCGATGAAGCCAACCACCAGGCCCACGAGGGCCATCCAGATGTAGTGCATGTCAAGTTCTCCATGGGAGCCCGGACCGGTTCCAGGACAGATGCAGGCTACGCCCTTGCGCGCGGGCCGGCAAGCCGCCCCCGTGCCGCAAACCGCCAAAGCCGGTCACCCTGCGCAGTCGTGTGATCTTTCCACGACGCGGCGAAACAAAGCGTTACCGCCTGCCGGGGCCGGCCGGCCCCGCGCCTTCACTGCCGGGCCGTGCGCACGTTGGGCGGCAGGGCCTGCGGGTGGCTGGTGCGGTAGGGGTTGATGTCGAGCCCGCCGCGGCGCGTGTAGCGCGCATAGACCGTGAGCTTGACCGGCTTGCAGCGCGTCCACAGGTCCATGAAGATGCGCTCGACGCACTGTTCGTGGAACTCGTTGTGGTTGCGAAAGCTCACCAGGTACTGCAGCAGGCCGGCCTGGTCGATCTGCGGGCCGCTGTAGGCGATCTGCACGCTGCCCCAATCGGGCTGGCCGGTCACCAGGCAGTTGCTCTTGAGCAGGTTGCTGACCAGCACTTCGCTGACCGGCTGCTCGTCGAAGGCCGCCGTCAGCAGCTCGGGCGCCGGCGTGTAGCGCGTGCACTCGATGTCGAGCCGGTCCAGGCTCAGGCCGTCGAGCTCGTGCACCGGCTCGCGGTCGAACAGCTCGGACAGCAGCAGCCTCACCCCGACCGAGGCGCTGGCGGGCGCGCCGCGCCAGACCGCCTCGCCCACGTCGGCGCGGATGCGCTCGCGCACCTCGTCGGCCGAGCCGAATCGGGTGTTGCTGAAGCTGTTGAGGTAGAGCTTGAACGACTTGCTCTCCACGATGTTGGGTGTCTCGCAAGGCACGGTGATGTGCGCCAGCGCCACCTGCGGCTTGCCGCGCGGGTTGAGCCAGCTCAGCTCGAACGCCGTCCATAGGTCGGCGCCGAAGAACGGCACGCGGCCGCCGGCGCCGATTTCCTCGCGCTTGGTGGCGCGGGCGATGGGAAACAGCAGCGAGGCGTCGTACTGGTCGGTGTACGGCGCCGGCTTGCCGAGCTGGGACTGTTCGGGCTGGTTCATGCGGCCCCCAGATGGGGAATCAGGGGTTCGAGCAGCCGCTCCACCACGCCTGGCGGCAGGTCGTGGCCCATGCCATCGATGCCCACCAGCCTGGCGCCGGGGATGCGCCGCGCCGTGTCCTCGCCGCAGGCGAACGGCACCAGCGGATCAGCCCGGCCATGCAGCACCAGCGTGGGCGCCGTGATGCGTCCGAGCTGCGCGGCGCGCTGGCCGGTGTCGGCCGCCACTGCCACCAGCTGGCGCAGTGTGCCGGCCGGATGGTGGTTGCGCTCGATGCCCTGCATGATGCGCTCGCGCATCTGCGCTTCCTCGAGCGGGAACGCGGGGTTGGCGATGATGCGGAACAGCTTGACGTAGTGGTCGGCCACGGCCTGCGGACCCTTGCCGGCCGGGCGGCTGATCAGGGCGCGGACGACTTCGGGCCGGGCCTCGGGCAGGCCGCGCGCGCCGCTGGAGCTCATGATGCTGGTCAGGCTCAGCACGCGCCCGGTGGCCGTCAGCGCCACGCGCTGCGCGATCATGCCGCCCATGGACACGCCGACCACGTGGGCCTTCTCGATGCCCATCGCGTCGAGCAGGCCCACGGCGTCGTTCGCCATGTCCTGCAGCGAATACGGGGCGCGCGGCGTGAAGCCGAGCTTGAGCTTGAGCGACTGCCACAGCACGTTGGGCACGCCCAGGTGGTCGAAGTGCTGGGACAGGCCGATGTCGCGGTTGTCGTGCCTGATCACGCGGTAGCCCGCCGCCACCAGCGCCTGCACGAAGGCCGGCGGCCAGGCGATGAGCTGCATGCCCAGCCCCATGATCAGCAGCACCACCGGGCGATCGGCGCCGCCCGTGTCCTCGACCTCGATGCCGATTCCGTTTGCTCTTATTTTCATAGCATTGCGTGTCCGTCTGACAAGGACCTTCGGCCCTTTTTTACTCGAAACGCTGCTGGCGCAGCCATTTGGTGGCGATCCACTTCTCGCCGGCGATCACCGGGGCGCCGCCGTGCAGCGTGCGGGTCGAGGGGTGGGGACGCTCGTAGCTGAAGAACACCGCGTTGCCGCGCTTGGGCGCGACTTCGAGGTGCACGTCGGGGAAGGTGGTGCCGCCGCCCTTCTCGGGCTCGCTCAGGTACATCACCAGCGTGGCCACGCGCTGGCCGCCGCGCTTGAGGATGGTGGGCGTGCCGGGCTCGGCCGGATCGAAGTAGTCGTAGTGCGGCTTGTACTCGGCGCCCGGGCGGTAGTGCAGGATCTGCAGGCCCTCGCCGTTCTCCTCGGGCCAGTTCACGAGCCGGGCGATGCGCGCCTCCAGGCGCCGCACCACCTCGTTCTCGCCGCGCGTGAAGAACATGCCGTTGCTGGTGCGGTCGGCGTTGAGCTCCTCGCCGCCGGTCTTGGTGGCCACCGTCAGCGAGCGCGCCAGGCGCGGCCGCGCGGCCTCGATCAGGGCCTCGCATTCCTCGTCCGACAGCAGGCTGCCGAACACCACGACGCGCGGGTTGTACATGGCCTGCAGCACGTGCACGCGCCGGTCGCCGGCATCGAGGTACAGCGGCGACTCGTCGAGCGCGGGCTCCGGCACCTGCACCGCGGGCGGCAGGCCCTGGCGCACGGCCTGCTCTTCGAGATGGTCCTGGAGCGTGGTTTCCAGCGCCTCGACCGCCACATCGCGCGCCCAGCCCGATGCGAGCATGGACTGGAGCACGGC
This sequence comes from Variovorax terrae, assembly GCF_022809125.1. Classification (NCBI taxonomy): domain Bacteria; kingdom Pseudomonadati; phylum Pseudomonadota; class Betaproteobacteria; order Burkholderiales; family Comamonadaceae; genus Variovorax; species Variovorax terrae. The sequence goes on from NZ_JALGBI010000001.1 coordinate 3,046,791, forward strand.
CTCGGCGCCGTGGCCGGCCTGCGCCTGCTCGACGATCCACTGGCGCAACTGGGGCGTGATCTGCTGTTGACTCACGGACTCTGCTCCTCCAAGACGGCAGCCCGCCGGCGCGCAGCGGGCTTCATGAGATTCTGCGCCGAAACACCAGGCGCTCGGGCTGCGAGACGGCCGCGTCGAAGGCATAGCCCTCGAGGTCGAAGCCCTCGAGCTTCTTCGGCGTGATGATGCGGCGGGTGGCGGCGTAGCGCGCCATCAGCCCGCGCGCGCGCTTGGCCAGGAAGCTGATGACCTTGTACTGGCCGCCCTTCCAGTCCTCGAACACGCATTCGACGACGCGGGCCTTGAGCGCCTTGCGGTCGACCGACTTGAAATACTCCTGCGAGGCCAGGTTCACCACCACCGGCGTGCGGTCGGCCTGCAGCCGCTGGTTGAGGTAGTCGGCGATGCGCGTGCCCCAGAACTGGTAGAGGTTCTTCGCGCCGCCGACGGCCAGGCGCGTGCCCATTTCCAGGCGGTAGGGCTGCAGCCGGTCCAGCGGGCGCAGCACGCCGTAGAGGCCGCTCAGGATGCAGACATGGTCCTGCGCCCACGCCAGGTCGTTCGGCTTCAGCGTCTTCGCGTCCAGCCCTTCATAGACGTCGCCGTTGAAGGCGAGCACCGCCTGCTTCGAATTCTTCGCGGTGAACTTCGGCGTCCAGGCCTGGTAGCGCGCCACGTTGAGCGCCGACAGCGCATCGCTCAGGCTCATGAGTTCGGCGATCTGCTGCGGCGACTGGTGCCGCAGCACCTCGATGAGTTCGGTGGACTGCTTCACGAACAGCGGCTGGGTGTGCGGCAGGCCGGCAGGAACAGGGGTGTCGTAGTCCAGGGATTTCGCGGGGGACAGCAGAAACAGCATGAGAAGGGATGAAGCAATCCGGAAACCGGGAGAAACGGGCGGCCACCGCCCGGAAGGCTCCGATTATCCGGGATGCACCGGCCGCGCCGCAGCGCCGGCGACCCAGCGCACGCCTGCCCCGGCGTGGCCGGCCCGCCACACGCACCGGCACCTACATACATTTTCTTACAAACCCGCTATAACAGCCCACTCCCGGCACGCAGCGCGGCCGGGATCGCCTCATCGACGGGTTCGCTGCGGCATCAACCATGGAGAAACGCAATGGCAACATCGGCTTGGCAGGGCACCACGGCCATTGTCACCGGGGCCGGCTCGGGGATCGGGCGCGCGCTCACACTGGCGCTGGCCCGGCGCGGCGTACAGGTGGTGGCCACCGACGTCAACGACGCCGCCGTGCAGCAGGTCGCGGCCGAGGGCGGAGCATCGGTTCGCGGCGAAGTGCTCGACGTGCGGAGCGCGGACGCTGTGCGCGCGATCGTCGAAGCCACGGTGGACCGGCAGGGTCGCCTCGACTACCTGCTCAACAATGCCGGCATGGCCGTCGGCGGCGAGACGGACGACATCCAGCAGGTCGCGTGGGAACGGATCCTGGACGTCAACCTGCGCGGCGTGATCCACGGCGTGCTGGCGGCCTACCCGCAGATGTTGAAGCAGGGCTTCGGACACATCGTCAATACGGCCTCGCTGGCCGGCCTCGTCCCCGGGCCGCTGCTGACGCCCTATGCCATGACCAAGCATGCCGTGGTCGGGCTGTCCACCAGCCTGCGCATCGAGGCGGCGACGCGTGGCGTGCGCGTCAGCGCGCTGTGCCCGGCCGCCATCGAGACGCCGCTGCTCGACAGCAAGGGGGCGCCAGACCTGCCTGCGCCCATCTGGGTGCCCGACATGCGCCGCTTCCTGACGCGCCTCGCCGGCCCGCCCCATCCGGTGGCGGCCTTCGCCGAGGAGGCGCTCGACGCCATCGAGCGCAACCAGGCCATCATCGTCGTTCCAGGGCGCGCACGGGTGGCCTGGCGCCTCGCGCGGCTGTTCCCCGGGCTGGTGGAAAGACTGGCGCTGTCGGCGGTCCAGGCCGAGCGGGCCGACCGGTAGCCGGCTGCGGACGCGACCTCAGGCCGGCGCCAGATCCCCCGCCAGCGAGGCCAGCGTGTCGGCCGGGATGTCCATGTGCGCCGGGTAGTGGGTGTGGTCGCAGCCCAGGCGCACCGAGGCGCCGGCCTGGATTGCCGCGCGCATCGCAGGCGTGAACTCGAAGCGCACGAAGTGCACGGCCGAGGTTTTCTCGTCGTTCTCGCGGTCCAGGTCTTCGTCGGCGATGGCGTAGACGCGGTCATGGCCTTCGACTTCGACGAACAGGCGGTCCTCCACGCCGATCAGGCGCGCCAGCTCGCGCTTGCGTTCGTTGACGTCGGGGTACTCGATCATCATGGTCGCCTTCCAGTTGCCGCCGTCGGGCACCAGGGGCGCGTAGGCCTCGATCTCCTGCTCGATGCCCTCTTCCTCGAAGATCTTCTCGATGCGCAGCATCTCCTGGATCTGGTAGCGGATGCTGGTCTCGCTCTCGAACTGCAGCGTGATGTGCTCGCCCAGGTGCACGCTGCGCAGCTTGCGGTGCGCGATGATCTGCGGCTTGTTCTCCTTGCGGTACTTGCTGTAGGCCTCGAGCGTCATGAGGCTGTCGCGGGTGATGGTCATCGGGGAAGTCTCCTCATTCGAGTCCGTAGGCCATGCGCACCAGGCTCAGCGGATGCTCGAGCCTGGGCGCGCCGAGCTGGTTGACCTCGAAGCCCTGCGCGATGTGGTGGCCGCCCAGCGGGCAGTCGGAGCTGATGTAGTCGGGCAGGCCGCCGTCGCCCTGGCCCGAGCCGGGGTGCTCGGCCATGCGCTTGAACAGCGGTTTGCCGATCTTCAGGGCCTGCTGGTGGTAGGCCTTCTTGACGCCGAAGGTGCCGGCATGGCCCGAGCAGCGCTCGTTGGTCTGGACCCAGGTGCCGGGCACCATCTTGAGCATCTCCTCGGTCTTCTTGCCGATGTTCTGCACCCGGCCGTGGCAGGGGATCTGGTAGCTGATCCTGCCCAGGGACCGCGGGAATTCTGTCTTGAGCAGGCCGTCGCGCTTGCGCGCCATCAGGTACTCGAACGGGTCCCACATCGCGTCTTGGACGGCCTGCACGTCGGCGTCTGCGGGGTACATCAGCGGCAGCTCCTGCTTGAACATCAGCGTGCAGCTGGGCACGGCCGTGAGGATGGCATAGCCTTCCTTCGCATAGCGGGCCAGCACCGGGATGTTGGCTTCCTTGCTGGCGTTCACCGAATCGAGGTCGCCGAGTTCGAGCTTGGGCATGCCACAGCATTTCTCCTTGCTCACCAGCACGTAGGGCACTTCGTTGTGGTCCAGCACCTTGAGCAGATCGTGGCCGATGCCGGGCTCGTTGTAGTTGACGTAGCAGGTGGCATAGACGGCCACCTTGCCGGGGGTCTTGGCGCCGTCCTTCACGGCGTATGGCTTCGATTCGGGCGCGCCGGAGCGGAACTTGCGCGTAGCCAGCGCCGGCAGCCAGGCATTGCGGTCCACGCCCAGCACGCTCTCCATGGCGGCACGGGCCGGCTTGGTGTGGTTCACGGCGTTGGCCACCTGCACCACGATGGGAATGCCGGCGAACTGGCCGTGCACGTCGGTCGAGGCCAGGAACTTCTCGCCGGCCGTGACCTCGCCCTTCTTGAACTTGATCGCCTTGGCGCGCAGCATGGTGTGCGGGAAATCGACGTTCCACTCGTGCGGCGGCACGTAGGGGCACTTGGTCATGTAGCACAGGTCGCACAGGTAGCACTGGTCGACCACCTTCCAGTAGTCCTTCTTGTCGACGGCATCGACCTCGCCGCTCTGGCCCTCGTCGACCAGGTCGAATAGCGTGGGGAACGAGCCGCACAGACTCACGCAGCGGCGGCAGCCGTGGCAGATCTCGAAGATGCGCTCCATCTCATGCAGCGTGGCCGCTTCGTCGTAGAAATCCGGGCTCTTCCAGTCGATGGGGTGGCGTGTGGGGGCTTCGAGATTGCCTTCGCGTGCTGCCATGGAAGTTCTTCCTTTGCGGGGGCCACCGCGGAACCGGCTTTGCCGGGCCGCTGGTGGCGCCCCCTTGAGGGGGAAGCGCGACAGGCGCTTCGGGGGTGGGCTTAATCGACGAGTTCGTTCAGCGCCCGGGTGTAGCGGTTGGCATGCGAGCGCTCGGCCTTGGCCAGCGTCTCGAACCAGTCGGCCACTTCGTCGAAGCCTTCGTCGCGCGCGGTCTTGGCCATGCCCGGGTACATGTCGGTGTACTCGTGGGTTTCGCCGGCCACGGCGGCCTTCAGGTTGTCGCGCGTGGCGCCGATCGGCAGGCCGGTGGCGGGATCGCCGCACTGCTCCAGCCATTCGAGATGGCCGTGGGCATGGCCGGTTTCGCCTTCGGCGGTGGAACGGAACAGCGCCGCCACGTCGTTCTGGCCTTCAACGTCGGCCTTGTTTGCGAAGTACAGGTAACGGCGGTTGGCCTGGGATTCACCGGAAAAAGCCTCTTTGAGGTTTTGTTCCGTCTTGGAGCCTTTGAGTGCTGCCATGGAAATCTCCTTCGTGGGTTGAACAAACTGACTGGGTCGCCTCGAACAGCCATGTGAGCCATGTGTCTAAGACCGTCTCAGGTTAGCCGTGTTAGAGCGGCCCGTCTAATAAGCTGCGTCAATCCATGACATTGCATTTGGCTATGGCATCGATAGTATTGATAATAATTCTCAATAAGACAGGCCGCCTCCCGATTGGCATCAGATGGCAATTACGTTATAGTAAATGCATTACGCATAGTTGAATCTTCACCCTCTTCGAGGAGACTGTCATGGCCGCTGTACTGAAAGACGTCGCCCACCTGCCGGCGCCGGCACCCATCCACCAGTTGCACCACTACGCCTACCGCGCCCGGGATGCCGAGGAAACCCGGCACTTCTACGAAGACATCCTGGGCCTGCCGCTGTACCACATCATCCAGAGCGACGTGGTGCCCAGCACCGGCGAGTACTGCCCCTACACGCACTTTTTCTTCCGTCTGCAGGATGGCTCGTTCATCGCCTTCTTCGACCTCGGCAACGACGAGGCCGCCCTGCCCTCGCCCAACACGCCGGCCTGGGTCAACCACATCTCGTTCCGCGTGGACTCGGTGCAGGCCCTGGAGGACATGAAGGCGCGCCTGCAGGCCGAGGGCGTGGAGGTGCTGGGCGTGACCGACCACCACATCTTCAAGAGCATCTACTTCTTCGACCCCAACGGCGTGCGCCTGGAACTCACCGCGCAGCTGGCCGACGAGTTCCAGATGCTGCAGGAAAGCAAGACCGCGCACGCCCGCCTCCAGGAATGGACGGCGCGCAAGGAGCAATGGCGCCAGGACCGCGCCGCCGGCCGGGCCGCCGAGCCGCTCAAGCCGCAGCAGAACGACCGGCCCGAATTCACCCCCAGGTAAGCCCGTTGGCCCCGAGCAGCCGCCGCAGAGCGAGCGCCGCGGGCCGTTTTCATCGCCACATCCCTTTGAGGAGACAAATGTGCTTCGTCTGATTTCTTCCGTCCGCCGCGCGCTGCTGCCGGCTCTGGCCTTCGCCGCCGCCACGCTCTCGGCCGGCGCCCAGGCCCAGAACTTCCCGAACAAGCCCATCAAATGGGTGGTGGGCTACCCCGCCGGCGGCGGCACCGATTTTCTGGCGCGCACCATCGCCGCGCAAATGTCGGCGCAGCTCGGCCAGCAGGTCGTCATCGACAACCGGCCGGGCGCCGGCGCCATCATCGGCGCCGACATCACGGCCAAGTCGCCGGGCGACGGCTACACCGTGTTCACCGCCGACAACGGCGTGCTGGTCTACAACCCCGCGCTCTACAAGAAGCTGCCCTACGACCCCGCCAAGGACTTCGCCTCCATCGGCCTGATGGCGCGCGCGCCGCTGATGATCGTGGCCGCGCCCACCGCCGGCATCAAGGACGCGAAGGAACTGCTCGACACGCTCAAAAAGAACCCCGGCAAGTACAGCTACGGCTCGCCCGGCAACGGCAGCCCGCACCACCTGGCCATGGAGCTGCTCAAGAGCCGCACCGGCCTGTTCGTGGTGCACGTGCCCTACCGCGGCGCGGCGCCCGCGCTGCAGGACGTGATGGGCGGCCAGATCCCGCTGATGATGGTGGATACCTCGAGCGGCATGAGCGCCGTGAAGGCCGGCAAGCTGGTGCCGCTGGTCATGCTCTCGGCCAAGCGCATCCCGCAGCTGCCCGAGGTGCCGACCATGGCCGAGCTCGGCTACAAGGACGTGGAGGCTTACGCCTGGCAGGGCCTGGTGGTGCCGGCCAGCACGCCCAGGGACGTCCAGCTCAAGCTCAATGCCGAGATGCAGGCCGCGCTCAACAACCCGGGCGTGCGCAAGAAGCTGTACGACGCCGCCTGGGACCCGGTGCCCAGCGACGCGGGCATGATGGTGGCCTACACCGCCGCCGAAACGCGCGTCTGGCACAAGCTCATCAAGGAGCGCGGCATCACGCTGGAATGAGCGCGGCGGCCTCAATCGCTACATTTTTGATAGCAGACAATCACGAGGGCGCCTGGACATCCGGCCCAAAAGACCCATGAAACCAAGGAAATCGCATGCTGGAGGCTGACATGCCTGCAAACTACGCCGACACCGCCTTTACCAACGGCTACGAATTCACCCAGGGCGCCGGCTACACCCTGCCCGAATACCCGTTCGTCGAGCCCCCCGAGCTGGCCTCGGGCCAGGTGGTGCGGCACCCGGTCGTGATCGTGGGCGGCGGCATCACCGGCCTCACGCTGGCCTGCTCGCTGGCCAGGCTGGGCGTGGCGGCGGTGCTGCTGGACGAGGACAACACCGTGGGCGTCAAGGGCGCCTCCTCGCGCGGCATCTGCTACACGCAGAAGTCGCTGGAGATCTTCCACCGCCTGGGCGTCTACGAACGCATCGCGGCCAAGGGCATCCAGTGGAGCGTGGGCCGCACCTTCGCGGGCGAGGACGAGGTCTATTCGTTCGACCTGCGCCAGCAAAGCGCCTACAACCTCTCGAGCCAGCCGCCGTTCATCAACATCCAGCAGTTCTACATCGAGGGCTTCCTGGTCGAGCGCATCTATGAGCTCGGCCATGTGGACCTGCGCTGGAAAAGCCGCGTCACCGCCTTCGAGCAGAACGCCGGCGGCGCCACGCTCACGGTGGAAACCCCGGCCGGCAGCTACCGCATCGAAGCCGACCACGTGGTGGACGCCACCGGCTCGCACAGCCCGTTCCGGCGCTGGTGCAACGCCTCGGTCACCGCCAAGAAGGGCGACGACCGCTGGTGCATCGCCGACGTGCGCTTCACCAAGCGCCCGCCCACCGAGCGCCACACCTGGGTCGAGGCGCCGTTCAACGAAAACCGCGCCGTCTGGCAGCACCTGATGGGCGACGACGTCTGGCGCATCGACTACCAGATGGCGCCCAACGCCGACCCCGACTACGTGAGCCGCGAGGACGTGGTGCGCGAGCGCCTGGCGCGCCAGTTCGGCGCGGACTGCGGCGTGGAGATCGTCTGGGTCGGCCCCTACGCCTACCGCAGCGAGTGCATCGACCAGATGCGCCACGGCCGCGTGTTCTTCATGGGCGACTCGGCCAAGGTGGTCAGCCCGTTCGGCGCGCGCGGCGGCAACACCGGCATCGCCGACGCCGACAACCTGGCCTGGAAGCTGGCCACCGTGCTGCGCGGCCAGGCCGCGCCCGCGCTGCTGCACAGCTACCACGAGGAACGCCACGAGGCCGCGCGCCAGAACGTGCTGGTGACCAACCGCACGGCGCGCTTCCTGCGCCCGGCCGACGGCGTGGAGCGGCTGTTCCGCGACGCCGCCATCGGCCTGGCCAAGCAGCACCCGTTCGCGCGCCAGTTCGTCAACACCGGCCGCATGGCGGTGGCCAACCCCTACACCCGCTCCAGCGCCTGCGACAGCACCGGCGGCCTGTCGGTGCAGAACGTGGGCTTCCAGTGGGCCGACGGCAGCCGCGGCGTCGTCAACGACCTGCTGCAATGGGCCGGCGGCCACCTGCTGCTGCTGGTGTTCGGCCGCCTCGAGGCGGCCGACCGGCAACGCCTGCGCGCGCTCGCCCAGGCGGCGCCCGTGCGCTGCGTGCAGGTGCTGGGCGCCGGCGACCCGGCCGCCGTGCGCGAGCATGTGCGCGACCCTGAAGGCCACCTGCGGGGCGCCTGCCACCTGGCCGGCCATGCCTGGGCGCTGCTGCGCCCCGACAGCTATGTGGCCGCCACCGGCGAGGCCATCGACGCCGCGCTGGTGCGCGCCATCGAGAAATCCCTGGGCGCCGATCAGGAGGCCGCATGAAAACCATCCTCAACTTCCAGGACGCGGACCTGTTCTACGAGCAGCTGCTGGACGCCCACCAGGGCCTGAGCCAGCCGCAGTCCGAACTCTTCAACGCGCGCCTCGTCCTGCTGCTGGCCAACCAGGTGGGCGACGCCAAGGTGCTGCAGGCCTGCATCGAGGCGGCAAAGGACATCCCCAAGTAAAATTGCGGTTTCCCACCCGGTCATCCAACGGCACCTGCGGGTGCCGTTCGTCATTTTGAAGTCCACGCCATGAGCGACACCCTGCAGCAACCCGGCCTCAACAGCCTGTCCAAATCCTTCGAGCCGGCCGCCATCGAGGCCCACTGGGGCCCCGAGTGGGAGCGGCGCGGCTATGCCGCCGCGGGCTGGCGCGGCACGCAGGCGCCCAAGGCCGGCGAGCCGGCCTTCTCGATCCAGCTACCGCCGCCCAACGTCACGGGCACGCTGCACATGGGCCACGCGTTCAACCAGACCATCATGGACAGCCTCACGCGCTACCACCGCATGAAGGGCTTCAACACCCTGTGGGTGCCGGGCACCGACCATGCGGGCATCGCCACCCAGATCGTGGTGGAACGCCAGTTGCAGGAGCAGAAAACCAGCCGCCACGACCTGGGCCGCAAGAACTTCGTCGCCAAGATCTGGGAGTGGAAGGAGAAGTCGGGCAACACCATCACCACGCAGATGCGCCGCATGGGCGACAGCGTGGACTGGGGCCACGAGTACTTCACCATGGACGACAAGCTCTCGAAGGTCGTCACCGAAACCTTCGTGCGCCTGTACGAGCAGGGCCTGATCTACCGCGGCAAGCGCCTGGTGAACTGGGATCCCGAGCTCAAGACCGCCGTGAGCGACCTCGAGGTCGAAAGCGAAGAGGAAGACGGCTTCCTCTGGCACATCCGCTACCCGCTGGCCGACGGCAGCGGCGAATCGCTGACCGTGGCCACCACGCGGCCCGAAACCATGCTCGGCGACGTGGCCGTGATGGTGCACCCCGAGGACGAGCGCTACCGGCACCTGGTCGGCAAGTCGGTCAAGCTGCCGCTGTGCGACCGCGACATTCCCGTGATCGCCGACGACTACGTGGACAAGGCCTTCGGCACCGGCGTGGTCAAGGTCACGCCCGCGCACGACGTGAACGACTACGCCGTGGGCCAGCGCCACAAGCTGCCGATCATCGGCGTGCTGACGCTGGACGCCGCCGTCAACGACAACGCGCCCGCGAAATACCGCGGCCTCAACCGCTTCGTGGCGCGCAAGCAGGTGGTGGCCGACCTCGAAGCGCAGGGCTTCCTGGTCGAGGTCAAGAAGCACAAGCTCATGGTGCCGCGCTGCGCGCGCACCGGCCAGGTGATCGAGCCCATGCTGACCGACCAGTGGTTCGTGGCCATGAGCCAGGTCGGCAAGGACGACCCCACGGGCCGGAGCATCGCGCAGAAGGCGATCGACGCCGTCCAGTCCGGCCAGGTGACGTTCGTGCCCGAGAACTGGGTCAACACCTACAACCAGTGGATGAACAACATCCAGGACTGGTGCATCAGCCGCCAGCTCTGGTGGGGCCACCAGATCCCGGCCTGGTACGACGAAGACGGCCGGGTGATCGTGGCCCGCAGCGAGACCGAAGCCCAGGCCCAGGCGCCGGGCAAGACGCTGCGCCGCGACGAGGACGTGCTCGACACCTGGTATTCCTCCGCGCTGGTGCCTTTCTCCACCATGGGCTGGCCACACCAGGGAACGGGCGAGACCGACGACTACAACCTCTACCTGCCCAGCACCGTGCTGGTCACGGGCTACGACATCATCTTCTTCTGGGTCGCCCGGATGATCATGATGACCACGCACTTCACCGGCCGCGTGCCGTTCAGGCATGTCTACATCCACGGCCTGGTGCGCGACTCGCACGGCAAGAAGATGAGCAAGAGCGAAGGCAACGTGCTCGACCCGGTGGACCTGATCGACGGCATCTCGCTGGAGCCGCTGCTGGAGAAGCGCACCACCGGCCTGCGCAAGCCCGAGACCGCGCCCACCGTGCGCAAGAACACGCAGAAGGAGTTTCCCGAGGGCATTCCCGCCTACGGCGCCGATGCGCTGCGCTTCACCTTCGCGGCGCTGGCCTCGCTGGGCCGCAGCATCAACTTCGACAGCAAGCGCTGCGAGGGCTACCGCAACTTCTGCAACAAGCTCTGGAACGCCACGCGCTTCGTGCTGATGAACTGCGAGGGCCAGGACTGCGGGCTGAAGGAGCACACGAAGGAGCAGTGCCAGCCTGGCGGCGAATTCGAGGGCTACATGCAGTTCAGCCCGGCCGACCGCTGGATCAGCTCGGTGCTGCAGAAGGTCGAGGCCGAGGTGGCCCAAGGCTTCGAGGACTACCGTCTGGACAACGTGGCCAACACGGTCTACGACTTCGTCTGGAACGAGTTCTGCGACTGGTACCTGGAGATCGCCAAGGTGCAGATCCAGACCGGCAGCGCGGCGCAGCAACGCGCCACGCGCCGCACCTTGATCCGCACGCTGGAGGCCATCCTGCGGCTGGCGCACCCCATCATCCCGTTCATCACCGAAGCGCTATGGCAGAAGGTGGCGCCGGTCGCGGGCATCGCTGGCGACTCGGTCAGCATCGCGCGCTATCCGGAGGCCCAGCCGCAGAAGATCGACGAGGCCGCCATCGCGCATGTCGCCAAGCTCAAGTCGCTGGTCGATGCCTGCCGCAACCTGCGCGGCGAGATGGGCGTGTCGCCCGCGGCGCGGCTGCCGCTCTATGCGCTGGGCGACGCCGCCTTCCTGCGCGAGGCCGCGCCGGTGCTGCAGGCCCTGGCCAAGCTCAGCGAGGTCAAGGTGTTCGACAGCGAGGCCGACTGGGCCGCGGCCGCGCAGGCCGCCCCGGTGGCCCTGGTCGGCGAGGCGCACCTGTGCCTGCACATGGAGATCGACGTCGCGGCCGAGAAGGCCCGCCTGGGCAAGGAGGCCGCGCGGCTCGAAGGCGAGATCGCCAAGGCCACCGCCAAGCTCGGCAACGAGGCCTTCGTGGCCAAGGCGCCGCCGGCGGTGATCGATCAGGAGCGCAAGCGCATGGCGGATTTCGGCGCCACGCTGGCCAAGGTGCGGGACCAGCTGACCCGGCTGGGTTGAGAGGCTGAGCGCCCGGCGCCGCGGGTTGCTATCTTTTCAGGAGCAGCCCAGGACCGCCCCGCCTGGACCTTCGCCGAATTTCATCAACGAATGATGAATTGCGGCTCTTCCCGGGCCGCCGGCGGCTCCGCCAACCCCATCGGCGCGCTGATCACCGAATCCAGGTTGGGCGGCGCGCTCAGCGCGTCATGCAGGCGGTGGGCCACATACCAGCTCGCGCGCAGGCGCGATTCGCGCGTGTGCGAGCCCAGCCGCGGCGTGACGAACAGGTTGCCCACTTCATGCAGCGGCGAACCGCGCGAGGCGAAGCCGGCCTCGGCGCCGTCGATCATGCAGGCGTCGATGCGGCCATCGCCGAGCGCGCCGGCCAGCGCCTGCGGATCGAACAGCGAAGACCGGCTGGTGCCGACCCAGACCTGGCCCCGCTTGCAGTGCGCCAGCACCTTGTCGTTGACGAAGCCGCGGTAGCGCGAGGCATACATGACCTGCACCGAGACGCCGTCGGCCTGGGCCATCAGCTCCGGCAGGCTGACGGGCTGGATGCGCAGGCGCTCCCAGATCGGCGCGGTGTGGTGCACGGCCGGGTCGTAGCCGACCAGCTTGGCGCCCAGCGAGTGCAGCATCAGCGCCAGCGTATGGGCGGTGGGCGCCAGCCCCAGGATGCCGATGGTGCTGCCGTTGAGCTCGCGGCCGAGCCGGATGTCGGCATGGCGGTTGCCGATCAGCGACGAGCCGATGCCGCGCCGGAACAGCAGCAGCAGGCCGGCCAGCAGGTACTCGGCATTGGAGCGCACATTGGCCGTCAGGGCCTGGACCACCTTGACGCTGCGCTCGCGGCAGGCTTCGAGGTCGGTGTTGTCGGTGCCGCCGTGCAGGCGCGCCACGGCGCGCAGCCGCGGCGCGAAATCGAGGAACTCCCGCGTCAGCACCACCTTGCGCGGCAGCACGACCGCCTCGGCCTTGTAGACGGCCTTGCGCAGGGCACTGGCATCGTCGGCCAGCTCGGGGCGGTACTCCACGGAATGGCGCGACTCCAGCCAGGCCATCGCTTCGGGTACCAGCGCCTCAAGAAGTAAGATGTCCACCCGGATATCGTCCTTTGTCCTCTGTGTGATCAGATGGGTAAAGTGATGCTTTCGTCACTTATTTGTGTTCAATTTGAAACACTTTAGCGGGAATTCCCGAATATGTCGATGCAGAAAGTCACAAGAATCAACAAGGCCGTTTTCCCCGTCGCGGGGCTTGGAACGCGGTTTCTGCCCGCCACCAAGGCCCAGCCCAAGGAAATGATGCCGGTGGTGGACAAGCCGCTGATCCAGTACGCGGTGGAAGAAGCCTATGCCGCCGGCATCCGCCACATGATTTTCGTGACAGGACGCAACAAGCGTGCCATCGAAGACCATTTCGACGTGGCCTACGAGCTGGAAAGCGAGCTGGAAGCCAGCCAGAAGCACGAGCTGCTGAGCCTCGTGCGCTCGATGCAGCCCGACGACATGGACTGCTCCTATGTGCGCCAGCCGCGCTCGCTGGGCCTGGGCCATGCCGTGCTCTGCGCCGAGAAACTGGTGGGCCACGAGCCGTTCGCCGTGCTGCTGGCCGACGATCTGATGACCGGCCCGCCCGGCGGTGCCTCGGTACTGACACAAATGGCAGACGTTTTTGAGCGCCTGCAGACATCTTTGCTCGCCGTGCAGGAAGTGCCGCTGGCCCAGGTGCGGCGCTACGGCATCGTGGCCGGCGAAGCGGTGGGCGAGCGCCTGATCCGGGTGCGCCAGATGGTGGAGAAGCCGCAGCCCGAGGCCGCCCCGTCGCGCATGGGCGTGGCCGGGCGCTACATCCTCACGCCCGCCGTGTTCGACCACATCCGCCACCAGCCGCGCGGCGCGGGCGGCGAGATCCAGCTCACCGACGCGATTGCGCGCCTGATGGAAACCGAGGGCGTGCACGCCTGGCAGTACGAAGGCAAGCGCTACGACTGCGGCAGCAAGCAGGGTTTCCTCGAAGCCACGGTGGAACTGGCGCTGCAGCACCCCGAAGTGGGCGAGCGCTTTCGCAGCTACCTCAAGTCGCTGGCGCTGTAGCGCTCCTCGCTGTTTTCAGCGTCTGGCGGCGGCCGCCGCCGCGCCGGCTAGCGGCGGCGCAGCACGTGCACGAAATCGCCGCCCACCGTCTGCTGCTCGACCAGCTCGTTGCCGGTCTGCTTGGCAAAGGCCTGGAAGTCGCGCAGCGAGCCGGAATCGGTGGCCACCACCTTGAGCAGCTGGCCGCTGAGCATCTCGGTCAGCGCCTTCTTGGCCTTGAGGATCGGCAGGGGGCAGTTCAGGCCGCGGGTGTCGAGTTCTTTGTCGATGTTCATCAGGAATTCCTTCGGATTGCCCGAATTTTAAGCACTCCGCCAATCCCGCTCCGGCAACGCGATCAATGGCCGGCCAAAACCCGGGGCGCGGCGGTCGAGGCACGCACCACCAGCTCGGGGCGCAGCACCACCGTCGAGGCCGAGCCGGCCTCGCCCGCGATCGACTCGAACAGCATTTCGGCGGCGCGCCAGCCCAGCTCGCGGTGCGGCAGGCGCACCGTGGTCAGCGGCGGCGACACCAGGTCGACCAGCGGCATGTCGTTGTGGCCGGTGATCGACAAATCGTGGGGCACCTGCAGCCCCGCGGCGAGCATCGCATCGTAGGCGCCGAGCGCCACCAGGTCGTTGCAGCAGACCACCGCCTGCGGACGCTTCGGCCGGGCCAGCAGCTGCTGCATCGCCAGGCGCCCGGCGTCGCGGCTGTAGGCCGTGCATTCGATGATGGGGGACGGCTTGATCCCCCGGTCGCGCAGCGCCTGCTCGAAGCCCTGGCGGCGGCCCACGCCCGTCGGCAGGTTCTGCGGGCCTGCGAGGTGCGCGATGCGCACATGCCCGAGCTGCGCGAGGTGGTCGACGGCCAGCTTCATCGCGAGCCGGTCGTCGCTGACGACGGCGCCGAGCCGGCCGGAATCGTCGGCGCGGTTGACCAGCACCGCCGGGATGCCGGCGGCCGTGACGAAGTCGATCAGCGGATCGTCGCGCGTGGCCGTGGCCATGACGAGGCCGTCCACCCGCTGCGCCAGCATGCGCTCGACGATGGCGCGCGCCGTGCCGTTGTCGGCCGCATGGGCCATGAGCATGAAATAGTGGCGCGACGCCGCGCTGGCCTCGATGCCTTCGAGGATCGGCGGGAACACCGCGTTCGTGATGTCCGGCAGCAGCACGCCGATGGTGTGGGTGCGTCCGGTGCGCAGGGCCGAGGCCGCGCGGTTGGGCCGGTAGCCGAGCTTGCGCGCGGCCGCTTCCACCTGCGCCAGCACTTCGGCGCTGATCAGGCTGCGCCGCCTCGGGTCGAGCGCGCGCGACACGGTCGACACATGCACGCCGGCAGCCTGCGCCACATCGCGGATGGTCACCGGGGCGGAAACGGCGGCGGGGCCGGTGCGGGAGGAGGAAGCCATGGAGCGGGCCATTCTAGACGCCGCCCCGGCACCGAAGCGCAGCGCCGGATCCCGCCCCTTAGGCAGAAACCCTCATGGACGCTCCCGGCCTCGCTGCAGAAAATGTGCAAACGTTTGCACTTCCCGTTCGACGACCCAGACCCATGCGCCAGAACAACACCAGACGGGCTTGCCGGCCCGGATACCGGTGCCCGGAACCACGGTGCGCACGCCGTGCCACCAGGGTCTCACCGGCCTCTGCCCGGCACGGTGGCCATCGGTGTGGATCATGCCCCACCCCTGTACTGGCACGGATTTCGCAAGGAATGAAAAAGATCACCGCCCCTTCTTTTCGCACCGAAATGCAAACGTTTGCACTGAAATGGCATGACGCGCCCCGCCACCCGCCCCGAGCCGGTGCCGCCCGGCGATCGTTGGCCGGCTTCGCCTGCGCGCCGGCCTGAGCCCGGCCCGTCCAGACCTCCGCTCTCTTCAAGGAAACCCATGACACGCACCCTCATCCAGCACGCCCACATCCTCTCGATGGACCCCGACGTCGGGGATTTCGACGACGCCGACATCCTCATCGAGGACGGCAGGATCGCAGCCGTCGCGCCCAAGCTGTCCGTGGCGGACGCCGAGGTGATCGATGGCCGCGGCCGCATCGTCACGCCCGGCCTCGTCAATGCGCACATCCACACCTGGGAATACCAGCTGCGCGGCATCGGCAGCGACTGGGTCGGCAGCCGCGACTACCACGCCAACATGCACCAGAACCTCGCCACCCGCTACGGCGTGCGCGACGTGTACCTGGGCAACCTGCTGGGCTCGCTCAACCAGATGCGCAACGGCACCACCACCATCGTCGACTGGTGCCACATCCTGCGCGACGCCGAGATGACCGACGTGGCGATCGACGCCCTGGAGGAATCCGGCATCCGCGCCGTGTTCGCGCGCGGCACCGTCAAGCCGCCCGAGCGCCCGGGCGAGGTGCCGTACCACAAGAAGCCGTTTCCGCGCGAGGAGATCCACCGCCTGCGCACCGGCCGCCTGGCCTCCGACGACCGCCTGGTCACGCTGGCGATGGCGATCCTCGGGCCGGACTGGGGCGAGTACGAGGTGGCCGCGCACGACATCCGACTGGCGCGCGAGTACGGCCTGATCAACTCGGCCCACACCTACGGCCGCAAGGGCAAGCGCGTGGTGGAGGACGGCTACCCGCGCCTGGCAAAGGAAGGCCTGCTGGGCCCGGACCACAACATCGGCCACGGCAACTGCTTCGACGAGCAGGAGCTCAAGATCGTGCTGGACGCGGGCTGCACGATCACGGCGACGAACCTGACGGAGATGCTCAACTACGAGCAGCCGGCGATGCTGGGGCGGCTGATCCGCCACGGCGCGATGCCATCGCTGGGCACCGACTGCGATCCCTACTTCAACAGCTCGATGCTGGCCGTTACGCGCCATGCCTTCCTGCACCAGCGCGAGCTGGACAACCGCAGCCTGTGGCATGCGGGCCAGTGGCCGGCCAAGACCCAGCACTCGACGCTGACGCGCGACGCGCTGTACTGGGCGACGATGGGCGGGGCCAAGGCCTTCGGGCTGGACAAGAAGACCGGCTCGATCACGCCGGGCAAGCAGGCCGACCTGGTGATGTTCGACTGCCGCGGCATGAACATCTTCCCGGCGCTGCCCGGCGGCAATGCCGCCCACATCGTGGTGATGTACGCCGAGACCTCCGATATCGAGAACGTGCTGGTGGCCGGCGAATTCGTCAAGCGCAACGGCAAGCTCACCTTCAACGAGCAGCGCCTGGCCGCACTCCAGCAGGAACTGCTCGCCTCGCGCATGCGCATGTTCGAGGAAGGCCAGTTCGTCTCCCGCCCGGTCCAGCGCGGGCCCCAACCCGAGGAGTTCTTCATATGAAACGCCGTCAATTCACCCTCGCCTCCGTCGCGGCGCTCTCGTCCGCCACGCTGCCGGTGGCCGCGCAGGCGCCGGCCGCCGGCACGGGCTGGCCGAACAAGCCCGTGCGCATCGTCCATGGCTTCACCTCGGGCGGCCCGGTGGACAACCTGGCGCGGCTGATCGCTGCGCAGTTTCCCGAGAAGTTCGGCCAGCAGGCCATCGTCGAGGGCAAGCCCGGCGCGGGCGGCACCATCGGCGCCAACTTCGTGGCCAAGAGCGAGCCCGACGGCTACACGCTGTTCCTGATGGCCTCGGGCCACTCGGCCGCACCCGGGCTGTACAAGAGCCTGCCGTTCGATCCGGTCAACGACTTCACCATGGTCTCGATGGTGGCGCGCAGCCCGTTCGCCATCATCGCGGGGCCGAGCGCGGGCTTTGCCACGGTGCAGGAGATGGTGAAGAAGGCCAAGGCCGAGCCCGGCAAGATCGACTACGGCTCCGGCGGCGCCGGCAGCGGCATGCACCTGGCCGCGGTGCTGATGCAGGCGCGCGGCGGCTTCCGCCTCACGCATGTGCCGTACAAGGGCGGCAGCGCCCCGGCGATGGCGGTGATGGGCGGCGAGGTGCCGATCATCTACACCTCGATGGCGGGCATGTCCTCGCACATCGAGAGCGGCAAGGTCAAGCCGCTGGCAGTCACGTCGCGCAACCGGTTCTCGCTCTACCCCGCCATTCCGACGGTGGCCGAGACCGTGGTGCCCGATTTCGACGTGAGCGCCTGGTATGCGCTGGCCGGGCCGAAGAACCTGCCGCCGGCCATCGTGGCCCGGCTCAACGAGATGGTCCACGCCACGCTGCGCCGCCCCGACATCCTGGAGGGCCTGCGCCTGCAGGCGGCCGAGGGCTGGACCAGCTCCGCCGCCGAAGCGCAGGCTTTTCTCGCCGCCGACATCGCGCGCTGGACCAAGGTGATCGTGGACGAGAAGATCACGGTGACCAACTGAGCCGGCGTCGGCCGCGCCGCGCGGGCACAAAAGCTGGTCGCTATGAAATAAATAGCAGAAAACGACCCGCGGATGCGGACCTTCCGCTGTTTTCCCCGATTTTCGGGTTGGCTAGCGCTTGGCCCACTCCATGAACTGCGGCTCGTGGCCGCGCGTCCTGAGCCAGTCGGCCAGCGCGTAGCCGGTGCCCGCGGGCCAGCACTTGACGGCCTCGGGCGCGTAGAGCTGGTACTCCACCAGCTCCGGCGACAGGCTCACCTCGCCGTCGGCCACCGCGTGGTAGGCGATGATGACCTGGTTCATGCGCTGGAAATCGTAGACGCCGATCAGCTTGAGCTCGCTGGCGTCCAGGTTGGTCTCTTCCTTGATCTCGCGCGCGATGCCGCCCTGCGGCGTCTCGCCGGCCTCCATGAAGCCGGTGATCAGCCCGAACGCCCGGCCAGGCCAGGCCGCGTTGCGCGCCAACAGGACCTTGCCGCGGTACTCGACCACCGCCGCCAGCACCGGCGTCGGGTTGTTCCAGTGGGTCCAGCCGCACGCCGCGCAGCGCAGGCGCTGCTTCTCGCCGCCGTCCTCCATCTGCGCGATGAACTGCAGCGGCGTGGCGCAGTTCGGGCAGAACCTGAATTCATGCATCGTTTGCTACGGATTTGATAGCTTAGAAAGACCGCTGCGTGCGGACATCGGCCGGATTTCTTCAAAAATCACGCGGGAAACACGCCGGTCGACAGGTAGCGGTCGCCGCGGTCGCAGACCACGAACACGATGGTCGCGTTCTCCACCGTCTTGGCGATCTCCTGCGCCACCCAGCAGGCGCCGGCGGCCGAGATGCCGGCGAAGATGCCTTCCTCGCGCGCCAGGCGCCGGCACATCTCCTCGGCCTCGTCCTGGCTCACGTAGACCATCTCGTCCACGTACTGCGGGTCGTAGATCTTGGGCAGGTATTCCTGCGGCCACTTGCGGATGCCGGGGATGCGCGAGCCTTCGCTGGGCTGGGCGCCGATGATCCTGACCGCCGGGTTCTTTTCCTTGAGGAAGCGCGAGACGCCGGTGATGGTGCCGGTGGTGCCCATGGCGCTCACGAAATGCGTGATCCGGCCTTTCGTGTCGGCCCAGATCTCGGGCCCGGTGGTCTCGTAGTGGATGCGCGGGTTGTCCGGGTTGGCGAACTGGTCGAGCACCCGGCCCTTGCCCTCGCGCTGCATGTTCTCGGCCAGGTCGCGCGCGTACTCCATGCCGCCGCTCTTGGGCGTGAGCATCAGCTCGGCGCCGAAGGCCTTCATGGTCTGGGCGCGCTCGACCGACAGGTCCTCCGGCATGATCAGCACCATGCGGTAGCCCTTGATGGCCGCGGCCATGGCCAGCGCGATGCCGGTGTTGCCCGAGGTGGCCTCGATCAGCGTGTCGCCGGGCTTGATCTCGCCGCGCTCCTCCGCCCGCCGGATCATCGAGAGCGCGGGCCGGTCCTTCACCGAGCCGGCCGGGTTGTTGCCTTCCAGCTTGCCCAGGATCACGTTGCCGCGCTTCGCGTTCTCCGCCGCGCCGATGCGCTGCAGCGCCACCTGCGGCGTCTTGCCAATGGCGTCTTCGATGGTGGGATAGTTCATGACATGCACTGTGCCATAATTTCAGGCTCTCTTCCCTTCCGTGCCGGAGTGGTGAAATTGGTAGACGCAGGGGACTCAAAATCCCCCGCCGCAAGGCGTGCCGGTTCGATTCCGGCCTCCGGCACCAGGCGCTTTCAGCGCTCTCATCCTCATTCCCTTTCCCACCCCGCTTCGCCATGCCTCCCCGCCAGGGCCGATGCGCGCCGCCAGCCCGCGCGCACCCGGCCAGCCTGGTGCCCGATAAAATTGAATCAACAGGTTTGACCAAACGGTCAATTTTGATTTAACATCGCCCGACGCCGCCCAAGGCGCGGGCCTGCCTGGCCAGGCCCCCTGATGTGATGACCGACTGGAGAAGGAGAACACGGTGACAGACTGGGTACCCATCGATCTTTCTGGCATGGCCTATGGCCGCAAGCCGCCGACGCATGACGCCCT
The DNA here is from genome assembly GCF_022809125.1 of Variovorax terrae. NCBI lineage: Bacteria > Pseudomonadati > Pseudomonadota > Betaproteobacteria > Burkholderiales > Comamonadaceae > Variovorax > Variovorax terrae. The sequence continues at coordinate 3,066,624 of NZ_JALGBI010000001.1, forward strand.
GCTCACGGAAGTGGGCCCGGGCACGCCCTGCGGCGAGTTCATGCGGCGCTACTGGCATCCGGTGACGCTGTCCGAGCGCGTCACCGCGACGCCCCAGAACATCCGCATCCTGGGCGAGGACCTCATCATCTTCCGCGACGGCAAGGGCCGCCCCGGCCTGCTCTATCCGCGCTGCGCGCACCGCGGCACCTCGCTGTTCTACGGCAAGGTCGAGGCCGAAGGCATCCGCTGCTGCTACCACGGCTGGCTGTTCGGCGTGCAGGGCCACTGCCTGGACCAGCCCTGCGAGCCCGGCGGCGGCCAGCACAAGGACAAGGTGCGCCAGCCCTGGTATCCGCTGCAGGAGCGCTACGGCATGGTGTGGGCCTACATGGGCCCGCCCGACAGGATGCCCGTGCTGCCGCGCTGGGACATCCTGGAGCAGGTCGAGCCCGGCTACAAGCTGCTGGTGACGCACTCCAGCCTCTACGCGGGCGGCGACGACGACGTGGAGCTGGTGCCCTGCAACTGGCTGCAGGAGTGGGAGAACATCATGGACCCGTTCCACATCCCGATCCTGCACACCAGCTTCAGCGGCGTGCAGTTCGTGCCCGAGATGGGCGTGATGCCCAGCGTGAACTGGGAGTACACCGGCAGCGGCATGCAGTACACGGCCTACCGCAAGCTCGACGACGGGCGCGAGATGGACCGCATCACCGTGGCCATGTTCCCCTATGTGCGCATCGTGCCCAACGTGCAGCTGACCGAGGGCCCGTCGGGCGGCGTCGGCTGGGTGGTGCCGGTGGACGACACCAACCACCGCCTGTGCATCATCATGAAGGTGCCCGAGAGCGTGGACCGGCTGCCGCGCAGCCCCAACCTGCGGCCCTGGTCCAAGATGACGCCCGAGGAGCGCCAGATGTACCCGGGCGACTGGGAGGCCCAGGTCGGCCAGGGCCCGGTGACGCAGCACTCGGAGGAGCACCTGGCCACCAGCGACAAGGGCGTGGCCATGCTGCGGCGCACCCTGGCGCGCCAGATCAAGGCCGTGCAGGACGGCCAGGACCCGGCCGGCCTGATCTTCGACGCCGCGCAGGACCTGGTCCGCGTGCCCGCCGGCAACTATTTCCGCAAGGGCTAGGGCCTGACACCGCATGACCATGACTACCCCTTCCCCCGCCCCCGGGCCATTCCCCGCTCGCCTGGAATCGATCCGCTACGCCGCGCGCGACACGCTGCTGATCGAGTTCCGCCGGCTGGACGGCCAGCCGATGCCGGCGGCCGACGCCGGCGCCCACATCGACGTGGTGCTGCCCGGCGGGCTGGCGCGCCAGTACTCGCTGGTCAGCCACCGGCTCGACGACCCGCAGTGCCTGCTGATCGCCGTCAAGCGCGATGCGGCCAGCCGCGGCGGCTCGCGCTACCTGCACGAGTCGGCGCGCGTCGGCCAGACGCTGCTGATCAGCGAGCCGCGCAACAACTTCCCGCTGGCGCCCGAGGCCACCGGCCACAGCGTGCTGGTGGCCGGCGGCATCGGCATCACGCCGGTCTGGTCCATGGTGCAGGCGCTGCAGGCGCAGGGCCGCTCCTGGGAGCTGCACTACGCCTGCCGCTCGCGGCCCGATGCGGCCTTCCTGCGCGAGCTGCAGGCCCTGCCGCAGGCGCACTTCTTCTTCGACGACGAGCATCCGGGCGAGCGGCTCAACCTGCAGGCCATCGCCGAGCGGCAGGCGCCCGGCACCCATTTCTACTGCTGCGGCCCCGGCCCGATGCTCGACGCCTTCGAGGCCGCCACCCGCCAGCAGCCGCGCGCGCAGGTGCATGTGGAGCGCTTCCAGGCCCGCACCGCGCTGTCGGCCGAGGGCGAGTTCGTGGTCGAGCTGGCGCGCTCCGCGCGCGTGGTCGTGGTGCCGGGCGGCAAGAGCATCCTGGACACGCTCAAGGAAGCCGGCATCGATGTGGCCTCGTCCTGCGAGCAAGGCATCTGCGGCGCCTGCGAGACGCGCGTGCTGGCCGGCACGGTGGACCACCAGGACAGCATCCTCTCGCCCGCCGAACAGGCAGCGAACGACACCATGATGATCTGCTGCTCGCGCAGCCAGGGCGAGCGCCTGGTGCTCGATCTGTGACGGCGCGCCAGCCCGGTACGGGCCGGCCGCTTCCATTTTGATAGCAGAAGATGACCGCGGGATGCGGACATCCGCCTGTTTTTGATCTGAAAACAGGCAAAAGGGCCGCGCCGCGTCAGTCGCTGGGCTACAGGATCAGCAGCGCCCGGAAGTCGTTGACGTTGGTGTGGGTCGGCCCGGTGACCACCAGGTCGCCCAGCGGCTGGAAGTAGCCGTAGGCGTCGTTGCGGTCCAGGTAGGCGTCGATCTTCATGCCGGCGGCCCGTGCGCGCTGCAGCGTGTCGGGCGCGACGAAGGCGCCGGCGTTGTCTTCCACGCCGTCGATGCCGTCGGTGTCCGCCGCCAGCGCCCAGACGCCGGGCTGGCCCTGCAGCGCAAGCGCCAGGCCCATGCAGAATTCGCCGGCCCGCCCGCCCCGCCCCCGGGCCGCGCCGGGCGGCAGCGGCCGCACCGTGACGGTGGTCTCGCCCCCGCTCAGGATCACGCAGGGCCTGCCGAACGGCTGGCCCCGCTGCGCCACGGCCCGCGCCAGCGCCGCATGCACCTTGCCGACCTCGCGCGACTCACCCTCCATTTCATCGCTCAGGATGTGGGCGTCGAGGCCTGCCGCGCGCGCGGCCTCGGCGGCGGCCTCCAGCGACTGCTGGGGCGTGGCGATCAGGTGGACCGCATGGCCTGCGAAGGCCGCGTCGCCGGGCTTGGGTGTCTCCAGCGCGCCCTGCTCCAGCAGGCTCATGATCGCGCCCGGCACGGCGATGCCGTAGCGCTGCAGCACGGCCACGGCCTCGGCGCAGGACGTGGCGTCGGGCACCGTCGGCCCGCTGGCGATGATGGAGGGGTCGTCGCCCGGCACGTCGCTGATGGTGAGCGTCACCACCTGCGCCGGCGCGCAGGCCGCCGCCAGCCGCCCGCCCTTGATGCGCGACAGGTGCTTGCGCACGCAGTTCATCTCGGCGATGTTGGCACCGCTCTCCAGAAGCGCCTTGTTGATGCGCTGCTTCTCTTCGAGCGTCAGGCCTTCGGCCGGCAGCGTCAGCAGGGCCGAGCCACCGCCCGAGATCAGGCACAGCACGAGGTCGTCCTTCGTCAGCCCCTGCGTCAGGGCCAGGATGCGCTCGGCGGCGGCCCGCCCGGCGGCATCGGGCACGGGGTGCGCGGCCTCGACGATCTCGATGCGCTGCTTGAGCCCCTCGGGGCGCGGCGGCGTGTGGTGGTAGCGGGTGACCACCAGGCCCTCCAGCGGCGCATCGGCCGGCCAGAGCGCCTCCACCGCATGCGCCATCGAGCCGCCGGCCTTGCCGGCGCCCAGCACGAGGGTGCGGCCCTTGGGCGGCGGCGGCAGGCAGGCCGCCGTGTTGTGCAGCGGCAGGGCCCGCTTCACGGCGACTTGGTAGAGGTATTCGAGGAACTGGCGGGGCTGTGCGGCGGGGTTGGGGGCGGTCATTGCGTGTCTCCACCGCGGATTGTGCCTTCGTAACCCGCCGGTAACTCCACGCTGCGGTCAAAACTGCCCTGATGCTGCGCGACGGAGGCGCCGCAACAACCGCGCTTACTGGCGGATGCGCCCGGTGCCGCTGATGATGGACAGCTCGACGAAGCGCGAGCCCGAGCGCATGCCGGGGCGGTAGCCGATGAGGTAGCCGCCGAGGTCGACGTTGTCCATGCTGTCGAGCGCGGCCGGCATGCCCTCGCGGCTGGGCTTGGCGCCCATGCGCCGCACGGCCTCGACGATGACCTTCGCCGCGATGTAGCCTTCCATCATCGCGTAGCTCACGGGCACCTCCAGGTTGCCGGCCTTGGTCACCGTGTCGTTGAATTCCTTGGCCAGCCGGCCCGCGATCTTGTAGGGGCTGGGCGTGACCTGGGCGATGGCGACGCCCTGCATCTGCTCCTCCGACAGGCGCTTGGACAGCTGCTCGATGTCGGCCCCCGAATGAGCAAACAGCTGGGCCGCGCCGCCCGCGCTGCGGTACTGCTCGATGAAGCCCGCGGCAGCGGCGCCCGACGCCACCATGATGATGGCCTGCGGCTGCGCCGCCATGAAGACGTCAACCGCCTTCTTGACGCTGGCGGTGCCCGCGGGATAGGAGGCCTTGGCCGTGATCCGCGCGCCGGTGCGCTTCATGGTGTCCTCGGCCGCCGCGACCAGCGCCGCGGCGCCGGGCCCCTCCTCGTACAACAGGCCCAGCCGGTTGATGCCCACCGTCACGAGGTGCTCGGCGATCTTGTTGATCTCGTCGCGCAGGTTCGCGCGCACGCTGTAGACCCCGGGCACCTCGGGCCGGATCTCGGCCGTGCGGTAGCCCACCAGGGCGATCTTTTCCTTTTCCAGCAGGCCCGAGCTCACCAGCTCGGCGACGCTGCGGCTGCCGAAGTAGCCGGCCAGCACCATCGGGCGGCTGTCGGCCAGCAGTTGCCGGGTGCCGTTGAGGGTGTCCTCGGTGTGCCCGCCGTCGTCCTTGCGCACCAGCGTGAAGGTGTGGCCGTTCACGCCGCCGGCCTTGTTGACCTGGTTGAAATAGAGCTGCATGCCCGCGGAATAGGCCCGCCCCTGGTTGGCGTCCAGCCCCGTCAGCGGCGCCACCTGGGCCACCACGATCTGGGCGGCTCCCGCCCACTGCGACGCCAGCAGCGCCATGCCCCCAACGGCTCTCCAGACCCAGGGTCGGACTTGCAACATGTATGTCTCCTCGTTTTGACTCGAACCCGAATCGCACACCATAGGGGACATTGGCCGCTACCGCACTGTGGGAACCACCTACGGCCGGTTCATTCGGTCCGGGCGCCGCCCTGGAACCACTGCCCGATCAGCGCACGCTCGGCGTCGGTGATGCCGGTGGCGTTGTTCATCGGCATGATCTTCGTCACCACCACCTGCTGGTAGATGGCCTGCGCGTGCTGCTTCACCTGCTCGGGCGAATCGAGGCGCACGTTCTTCATTTGCACCTGGGCGCCGTGGCACATGTAGCAGCGCTGGGCCAGCACCGGCTGCACCTCCTGGAACCCGATTTTGGTGTTTTTGGCGGCCGATGTCCGCGCCCCCTGGTCATTACCTGCTACAGAATTCATAGCGGCCTGCGGCGCCGGCGCCATCCAGAAGATGGCGCCCGCGATCACCGCCACGCCCACCAGGGCATAGGGCAGCGGATGGCGGTTGCGGCCGAGCTTCCAGCCATGGCGCATCACGAAGAACTGGCGGATCGCGGCGCCCGCGAACATCATCAGGATCAGCACCAGCCAGTTCTGCGGATGGGTGTAGGTGAAGCTGTAGTGGTTGCTCAGCATCGCGAACAGCACCGGCAGCGTGAAGTAGGTGTTGTGCACGCTGCGCTGCTTGCCGCGCTGGCCGTGGATCGGGTCCACCGGCTGGCCGGCCTTGATGGCGGCGATCACCTTCTTCTGGCCGGGAATGATCCAGAAGAACACGTTGGCGCTCATCGAGGTGGCGATCATCGCGCCCACCAGCAGGAAAGCGGCGCGGCCGGCGAACCAGTGGCAGGCCAGCCAGGACGCCACGCAGACCAGCACCAGCACCAGCGCGCCGACGATGGCGTCGCCGTTCTTGCGCTTGCCGAAGAGCTGGCAGATGCTGTCGTACAGCATCCAGAACACCACCAGGAACGCCACGGCCACGCTGATGGCGGCGCCGGGCGACCAGTCCATGCGCGACTTGTCGATCAGGTAGGTGCTGGCGCTCCAGAGGTAGGACACGGTGAACAGCGAGAAGCCCGACAGCCAGGTGCTGTAGCTCTCCCAGTAGAACCAGTGCAGATGCCTGGGCAACTGCGGCGGCGAGACGTTGAACTTGACCGGGTGGTAGAAGCCGCCGCCGTGCACCGCCCACAGCTCGCCGCTGACGCCCTGCTTCTTCAGGTCGTCGTCGACCGGCGGCGTGAGGCTGCTGTCGAGAAAAACGAAGTAGAAGGACGAGCCGACCCAGGCGATGGCGGTGATGACATGGACCCAGCGCAGCAGCAGGTTGGCCCAGTCGAGAAGATAGCTTTCCATGTGTTCTCAACTTTCACGATGCCGTGGCGCGGCAGCGTCGTTTTCCAACCTGCTCACCACTGCGGGCGCTCTGAGCAGAATTTCGGCCGCGAACAAGGACGCCGATGGGCGCCCAGCTCCGCTGCGACCTGTTCACCAAAAGTGTATACACTTTTTGAACCTCCCGACAGCTCCCAGTGCAGAAAACGACTCCGGACAAACCCTAGGATCGCAGTTGCAACAACTGTGCCGCCACGGCCACGGCAATCACCTCGGGCTCCTTGCCGGAGATGCCCGGCACGCCGATCGGGCTCGTGACCCGGGCCAGCTCGGCGGCCCCGAAGCCGCGCTGCTCCAGCCGGTGGCGGAAGGTGGCCCACTTGGTCTTGCTGCCGATCAGGCCGATGTAGGGCAGGTCGTCCTGCACGCGCAGGCGCCTGAGGCAGGCGGCGACCACGTCCAGGTCTTCCGCGTGGCTGAAGCTCATGATCAGCACGCGCGTGCCGGGTGCCAGGCCCGGCACGGCGGCCTGCACCGGGTCCGAGTGCTCGCAGACCGCGTTGAACGGCAGCTCGGCCGGAAAGATCTCGTCGCGGCTGTCGATCCAGGTCACGCTGAAGGGCAAGGCCCCGAGCACCTGCACCAGCGCCTTGCCCACATGGCCGCCGCCGAACAGGGCCACCGGCGGAAAGCCGCGCGACAGCCGCTCGCGCAGCGCCGGCAGTTGCGAGGCATCGACCGGCTCGAAGCGCAGGTGCACCACGCCGCCGCAGCACTGGCCCAGGCCCGGCCCCAGCGGGTAGCGCCGGGACACGGCCGTATTGGCTGCCAGGGCCGCATCGGCCGCCGCCGAGCCCAGCAGCGCGCGCGCCTCGTCGATCGCCTGGAACTCGAGGTTGCCGCCGCCGATGGTGTTGACCACCTCCTGCGCGAACACCGCCATCCAGGCGCCGGCCTCGCGCGGGCCCGAGCCCTGCACCGACTCCACCGTCACGAGCACGGCCGGCTGCGCCGCCAGCAGGCGCAGCAGGGTCTCGGTGTGGCGCATGGACATGGCGCGATGCGGCCTCAGGAGCCGCGGTAGGTGGAATAGCTCCAGGGACTGACCAGCAGCGGCACGTGGTAGTGCTGGTCGGTGTGGGCGATGCCGAAGTCCAGGCTCACGCGGTTGAGGAAGTTGGGCTCGGGCAGCACCACGCCGCGCGCCTTGAAGTAGCCCGCCACGTCGAACACCAGCCGGTAGGTGCCCTTCTGCAGGCTGGCGTTGTCGTACAGCGGGCCGTCGCTGCGGCCGTCGTGGTTCAGCACGAAGCGCCGCACCAGGGTGGCGTCGTCGCCGTGCGTGGTGTACAGCGCCACGGCCATGCCCGCCGCGGGGCAGCCGTGCATGGTATCCAGTACATGTGTGCTCAAGCCCATCGCGCGCCTTTCGGGAAAAGTAAAAAAGAGGTGAATCCGCCGGACTCAACGGGCGGTCGACAAAAGTGTATACACTTTTTGCAATTCCGGCTATCATGACATCATGGAATCGTCCACCACCAGCACCATCGTCGAAGCGCTGACCAAGGCCATTGTGGAGCACCGGCTGCATCCCGGCACCAAGCTGGCCGAGCAGAAACTGGCGGACCACTTCGGCGTGTCGCGCACGCTGGTGCGCCAGGCCCTGTTCCAGCTCGCGCAGAACCGCCTGATCCGCCTGGAGCCGGCGCGCGGCGCCTTCGTCGCCGCGCCGTCGGTGGACGAGGCCCGGCAGGTGTTCGCCGTGCGCCGCATGCTCGAGGCCGAGATGACGCGCGCCTTCGTGCGCGGCGTCACGCCCGCCAAGATCAAGGCCCTGCGGGAGCATGTGGCGCAGGAAAAAGCCGCCGTCGACAACGAGGACGTGGCCGGCCGCACCGAGCTGCTCGGCGACTTCCACGTGCGCATGGCCGAGCTCATGGGCAACGAGGTGCTGGCGCAGCTGCTGGGCGAGCTGATCTCGCGCTGCGCGCTGATCACCCTGATGTACCAGACCACCAGCGCGGCCGAGCATTCCAACGACGAGCACGCCGACATCGTGAAGGCGCTCGCGGCCAAGGACGAGGAACGCGCCGTGCGCCTGATGAACGAGCACCTGCTGCACGTCGAGGAAAACCTCACGTTCGACCGCAAGGTTCCCACCAACGACATTTCCATGGCACTGCAATGAGGCACACCCCCAGGCTCCGCTTCGCTGCGCCTCCCCCCTTGCAGGGTGCAACACCAGCGGCCCGGCGAAGCCGGTCCCGCGGTGTTCCTGGCCTGGGCGCGGCAGCCACTCGCTGCACTGGAGTTCACTGATATGACAGCCTACGACAGCACCCTCCCCTACCCGCGCGACCTCATCGGCTACGGCCGCAACCCGCCACACGCACAGTGGCCCGGCCAGGCGCGCATCGCGGTGCAGTTCGTGCTCAACTACGAGGAAGGCGGCGAGAACTGCGTGCTGCACGGCGATGCCGGCAGCGAACAGTTCCTCTCCGAGATGTTCAACCCCGCCGCCTACCCGGCCCGCCACATCAGCATGGAGGGCATCTACGAGTACGGCTCGCGCGCTGGCGTCTGGCGCATCCTGCGCGAGTTCGAGAAGCGCGGCCTGCCGCTCACCGTGTTCGGCGTCGGCATGGCGCTGCAGCGCCATCCGGAACTGACCGCCGCCTTCAAGGAGCTCGGCCACGAGATCGCCTGCCACGGCTGGCGCTGGATCCATTACCAGAACCTGGATGAAGCCGTCGAGCGCGAGCACATGCGCCTCGGCATGGAAGCGATCGAGCAGCTCACCGGCGAGCGCCCGCTGGGCTGGTACACCGGCCGCGACAGCCCCAACACGCGCCGCCTGGTGGCCGACTACGGCGGCTTCGAATACGACAGCGACTACTACGGCGACGACCTGCCGTTCTGGATGAAGGTGAAGAAGACCGACGGCAGCGTGGTGCCGCAGCTCATCGTGCCCTACACGCTGGACTGCAACGACATGCGCTTTTCGCTGCCGCAGGGCTACTCGCATGCCGACCCGTTCTTCCAGTACATGAAGGACAGCTTCGACGCGCTCTATGCCGAAGGCGACGAAGCCCCCAAGATGCTGAGCATCGGCATGCACTGCCGCCTGCTCGGCCGGCCCGGGCGCATCACGGCGCTGCAGCGCTTCCTCGACCACATCCAGCAGCACGAGCGCGTCTGGATCTGCCGCCGCCTCGACCTCGCGCGGCACTGGAAGCAGGTACACCCCTTCAAGGATTGACATGGCCCTGACCCTCGACCAACTCAACGCGGCAACGCCCGCCGATGCCGCCCGCATGCTGGACGGCCTGTACGAGCATTCGCCCTGGATCGCCGAGGCCGCCATCGCGCAGCGGCCGTTCCGCTCGCTGGCCCACTTGAAGCACACCATGGTGCAGGTGCTCGACCAGGCCGGGCGCGAGGCCCAGCTCGCGCTGATCCGCGCCCACCCGGAACTGGCCGGCAAGGCCATGGTCAGCAACACGCTCACGGCCGAATCCACCCACGAGCAGAGCAAGGCCGGGCTCACGCAGTGCACGCCCGCGGAGTTCGCGCAAATCCAGCAACTCAATGCCGACTACAACGCCAAGTTCGGCTTCCCGTTCATCCTGGCGGTGCGCGGCCCGCGCGGCACGGGGTTGAACAAGCGCGAGATCATCGACACCTTCGAGCGCCGGCTGCACCACCACCCCGACTACGAGCTGCGCGAATGCCTGCGCAACATCCACCGCATCGTCGAGATCCGGCTCAACGACAAGTTCGGCGCCGAGCCCGCGCTCGGCAACCTCGTGTGGGACCTGCACGAGCGGCTGGCCGAGTTCAGCGACCCGGGCTTTGCCGAGAAAGGCCAGCTCACCGTCACCTACCTGACCGACGCCCACCGCGCGGCCGCCCAGCGCATCGCGCAAGACATGCGCGAGGCCGGCTTCGACGAGGTGGCCATCGACGCCGTGGGCAACGTGGTCGGCCGCTACCATGCCAGCCAGCCGGGCGCCAGGACCCTGCTCACGGGCAGCCACTACGACACCGTGCGCAACGGCGGCAAGTACGACGGCCGCCTGGGCATCTTCACGCCGCTGGCCTGTGTGCGCGAGCTCGCACGCCAGGGCCGGCGCCTGCCCTTCCATTTCGAGGTGGTCGGCTTTGCCGAAGAGGAAGGCCAGCGCTACAAGGCCACCTTCCTCGGCTCGGGCGCGCTGATGAACGACTTCCACCCCGAGTGGCTGGAGCAGAAGGACGCCGACGGCATCACGATGCGCGAAGCCATGCAGCACGCGGGCCTGCCCGCCACGCTGGAAGCCATCGGCGCGCTGCGGCGCGACCCCGGCGCCTACCTCGGCTTCGTCGAGGTGCACATCGAGCAGGGCCCGGTGCTCAATGGGCTCGACCTGCCGCTGGGCATCGTGACCTCGATCAACGGCGGCGTGCGCTACCTCTGCGAGGTGATCGGCATGGCCAGTCACGCGGGCACCACGCCCATGAACCAGCGGCGCGACGCGGCCACGGCCGTGGCTGAACTGGCTCTGTACCTCGAGCAGCGCGCCGCGCGCGATGGCGATTCGGTCGGCACCATCGGCATCCTGCAGGTGCCGGGCGGCTCCACCAACGTGGTGCCGGGGCGCTGCCAGTTCACGCTCGACCTGCGCGCGCCCACCGATGCGCAGCGCGACGCCATGGTGGCCGACGTGCTGGCCGAGCTCGCAATCATCTGCGAGCGCCGCGGCGTGCGCCACACCGTGGAAGAAACCATGCGCGCCGCCGCCGCGCCGAGCGCACCGGCCTGGCAGCAGCGCTGGGAGCACGCGGTCGATGCGCTGGGCGTGCCGCTGTACCGCATGCCCAGCGGCGCCGGCCACGACGCCATGAAGCTGCACGAGGTGATGCCGCAGGCCATGCTGTTCGTGCGCGGCCAGAACGCCGGCATCAGCCACAACCCGCTGGAAAGCACCACCAGCGACGACATGCAGCTCGCCGTCGAAGCCTTCCAGCGGCTCCTGAATCAACTTGCCTCCGACACCCCATGACCGACTACCAACAACTTGACGCCTGGATCGACGCCCACTTCGACGAGGAGGTGCGCTTCCTGCAGGAGCTGATCCGCGTGCCGACCGACACGCCGCCCGGCAACAACGCGCCGCACGCCGAGCGCACGGCCGAGCTGCTCCAGGGCTTCGGCTTCGAGGCCGAAAAATTCCCGGTGCCCGCCGAAGAGGTCCGGGCCTACGGCCTCGAATCGATCACCAACCTGATCGTGCGCCGCCGCTATGGCGAGGGCCGCACCATCGCGCTGAACGCGCATGGCGACGTCGTGCCTCCGGGCGAAGGCTGGACGCACGACCCCTATGGCGGCGAGATCGAGGACGGCAAGCTCTACGGCCGCGCCGCGGCTGTCAGTAAATCCGATTTCGCGAGCTTCACCTTCGCCGTGCGCGCGCTCGAATCGCTGGGCGCCCCCTTGAAGGGCGCGGTGGAGCTGCACTTCACCTACGACGAGGAATTCGGCGGCGAGATGGGCCCGGGCTGGCTGCTCAGGAACGGCCTGACCCGGCCTGACCTGATGATCGCGGCCGGTTTCTCCTACGAAGTGGTGACGGCCCACAACGGCTGCCTGCAGATGGAAGTGACGGTGCACGGCAAGATGGCGCATGCCGCCATCCCCGACACCGGCGTGGATGCGCTGCAGGGCGCGGTGCAGATCCTGAACGCGCTCTACGCGCAGAACACGCTGTACCAGCAGGTCACCTCCGGCGTCGCAGGCATCAAGCACCCCTACCTGAACGTCGGCCGCATCGAAGGCGGCACCAACACCAACGTGGTGCCCGGCAAGGTGATGTTCAAGCTCGACCGCCGCATGATCCCCGAGGAAAACCCGGTGGAGGTCGAGGCCACGATCCGCAAGGTGATCGCCGACGCGGCGGCGCAGCGCCCCGGCATCACGGTGGACATCAAGCGGCTGCTGCTGGCCAACTCGATGAAGCCGCTGGCCGGCAACCGGCCGCTGGTCGAGGCCCTCCAGAAGCATGGCGGCGAGCTGTTCGGCCAGCCGATCCCGGCCATGGGCACGCCGCTGTACACCGACGTGCGGCTCTATGGCGAGGCCGGCATTCCCGGCGTGATCTACGGTGCCGGCCCGCGCACGGTGCTGGAATCGCACGCCAAGCGCGCCGACGAGCGGCTCGACCTGGACGACCTGCGCCGCGCCACCAAGGTGGTGGCCCGCACCCTGCGCGACCTGCTGGCCTGACGATTCCTGAGCGCGGGGCCGGCCCCCAACCCCGCTGCCATTCAGAAGACTGCGGAGCAAGCCCTGCCAGTGCACCCGCGGATCGGGCTGGGCCCGGCCGCTGGGTGCGCCCCCTTCGCGCAGCGGAAGGGGGGAGGCGAAGCGCAAGGCGCGCAGCCTGGGGGTTGTTTCGCCATTACCCCCAGCCAGGGCAAAACTGACTTGCGCAGGGAAGCCCGGCGTCACCGGGTTTCCCGCTATACGCGAAACCATCTGAAGTGTATACAGTTTAGTGCACATTCAAGTGCACAACACAGGAGACTTCGATGACCTCTTCCGTCCATCCCGTTGACGAGCGGCTGCCCGCCGGCAAGCTCACGGCGCTCGGCCTGCAGCATGTGCTGGTGATGTACGCCGGCGCCGTGGCGGTGCCGCTGATCGTGGGCCGGGCGCTCAAGCTGAGCCCCGACCAGGTGGCCATGCTGATCTCGGCCGATCTGTTCTGCTGCGGCCTGGTGACGCTGATCCAGGCGCTGGGCGCCACGCAATGGTTCGGCATCAAGCTGCCGGTCATGATGGGGGTGACCTTCGCCTCCGTCGCGCCGATGGTGACCATGGCCAACGCCAATCCCGGCACGGCGGGCGCCCAGCTGATCTTCGGCTCGATCATCGGCGCGGGCATCATCTCGCTGCTGATCGCCCCGGCCGTGAGCCGCATGCTGCGCTTCTTCCCGCCGGTGGTCACGGGCACCATCATCGCGGTGATCGGCATCAGCCTGATGCGCATCGGCATCAACTGGATCTTCGGCAACCCGGTGGGACCGACCGCGCCCAACATCGTCGACCCGGCCTACCTGAAGTGGCTGGCCGACGTGACCTCGCCCGGCTCGGCCCTGCCGCCCCTGCCCAAGGGCCTGGCCCTGATGCCCACCGTGCCCAACCCCAAGTACGCGGACCTCACCGGCCTGGGCATCGCGGCGCTGGTGCTGGCGTCCATCCTGCTGATCGCCAAGTACGCCAAGGGCTTCATGGCCAACATCTCGGTGCTGCTGGGCATCGTGGTCGGCGCCGTCGCGGCGGCGGCCATGGGGCTGATGACGTTCGAGAAGGTCGGCAAGGCCGCCTGGGTGGACATCGTGCTGCCGTTCCAGTTCGGCCTGCCGGTGTTCGACCCGGTGCTGATCCTCACCATGACGCTGATCATGATCGTGGTCATGATCGAGTCCACCGGCATGTTCCTCGCGCTCGGCGAGATGACGGGCCGCAAGGTGGAGCAGGCCGACCTCGCGCGCGGCCTGCGCACCGACGGCCTGGGCACGCTGATCGGCGGCATCTTCAACACCTTCCCCTACACCAGCTTCTCGCAGAACGTCGGGCTGGTGGCCGTCACCGGCGTGCGCAGCCGCTTCGTCTGCGTGGCCGGCGGCGCCATCCTGATCGTGCTGGGCCTGCTGCCCAAGATGGCGGCGCTGGTCGAATCGCTGCCCACGGTGGTGCTGGGCGGCGCGGGCCTCGTGATGTTCGGCATGGTGGCCGCCACCGGCATCCGCATCCTGGCCGCGGTGGATTTCAAGACCAACCGCTACAACCCGCTGATCGTCGCCATCTCGATCGGCGTCGGCATGATTCCGCTGATCGCGCCCAACTTCAAGCAGTGGATGCCGCACGCGATCCACCCGGTGATCGAATCGGGCATCCTGCTGGCCTCGATCTGCGCCGTGCTGCTGAACTTGTTCTTCAACGGCGCCCGCGAAGACGCCGCGGCCACCATCGAGGCCGCCCGCCAGGCCGAGGCGCACTGATCATGCGGCACGGCATCGCGTCCCTGGCCCTGCTGGCACTGGCCGCCGGCGCGGCGGCCCAGGACAGCGACGACCTCGTGATCGGCGCCAGCCTGCCGCTGTCGGGCCCGAACGCCGCCGCCGGGCAGGAAGGGCTGGCCGTGATGAAGGCGTATTTCGACGCCGTCAACAAGGCCGGCGGCATCCACGGGCGGCGCATTGCGCTGCGCGCGCTTGATGACGGCTTCAACCCGAAGACCGCCGCCGACAACGCGCGCCAGCTTGCCGACGACAAGGTGCTGGCCGTGTTCAACTGCTGGGGCACCGCGAGCTGCAGCGCCATGGTGCCGGTGATCACGGAACACCGGCTGCCCCTGGTGGCCGGCATCGCCGGCGGCGGCCCGATGCGCGCGGCGCCGGGCCGCTACGCCTTCAACGTGCGCCCCACCACCGACGACGAGATCGCCCGCATGGTGCGGCAGATGAGCACGGTCGGCCAGACCCGCATCGCCGTGGTCTACCAGGACGACCCTTTCGGCAAGAGCGGCCTGGCCTCGGCCCAGGGCGTGCTGGCCAAGGCCGCACTGCCGCCCGCCGCCGAGATCGCGCTCGCGCCGGACGGCGGCAACGCGGCCGCGGTGGTCGCGGCGCTGAAGAAATCCGACGCCAACGGCATCATCCTGGTGGGCTCGCCGGTGCCCAGCGTGAAGCTCATCACGCTGGCGCGCCAGGGCGGCATCGCGACCCAGTTCTACAACCTGGCGGCGCAAGCCAACCGCAAGGTGGCTGCCGACCTCGGTGAACACACCAACGGGGTGATCTTCACCACGCTGGTGCCCAGCCCCTGGCGCGACGCCCTGCCGGTGGTCAAGGAATACCAGCAGGCCTACAGCGCCGGCAGCGGCAAGAGCGACTACTCCTACCTCGGGCTCGAGGTCTTCATCAACGCCAAGGTGCTGGTCGAGGGCCTGCGCAAGGCGGGGCGCAGCCCCAGCCGCGAAAGCCTGGTGGCGGCGCTCGAATCGATGGACGAGAAGAACTACGGCGGCCTGATGTCGGTCAAGTACGGGCCGGGCGACCGGGAGGGCTCGTCCTACGTCGGCCTGACCATCATCAACCGGCAGGGGCGGTTCGTCGAGTGAAGCACCTGGCGATCAGGTTGCTACATATTTGATAGCAAACTATCACCACCCGACGAGGACATCGGCCCGATTTGATTCATAAAACCCGTCTTGGGGCCCGATTTAGGCCTTGGCGAGCGTTTCCCACCAGCGTTCGCCAAAGCGCCCCTGCAGGAACGCGATGAAGGCCTGCACCTTGCCCGGCACGAGCTTGGGCGAGGGAAACACGGCGTGGATCTCCTGCTCGGGCAGGTTGTGGTCCTTCAGCACCTCCAGCACCTGGCCCGAGTCCAGCGAGGCCTGCGCCACATAGCGCGGCAGGGCCGCAATGCCCAGGCCCTCGCGGGCCGCGGCCAGCACGGCCGACAGGTTGTTCGAGCGCAGCCGGCCCGTCACCGGCACGGTGACCGGTTCGCCCTTGTGCGTGAACAGGCGCCAGATGTCGTCGCCCTGAACGCTGCTGTAGATCAGGGCGTTGTGGCCGCTCAACTCGGCCGGCCGCCGCGGCGTGCCCGCCTCGCGCAGATAGCCGGGCGCGGCCACCAGCACCCAAGGGTTCATGCCGAGAAAGCGCGCGCCCAGCGTGGAGTCGGCCAGCTTGCCCATGCGCACGGCCACGTCGATGCCCTGCGCCACGAGGTCCACATAGCGGTCCTCGAAGCTCAGGTCCACCTGCACCTGCGGGTGCCGGGCCATGAACTCCAGCGCCAGCGGCACCACCACGCGGCGGCCGAACGCCACCGAGGTGCCGATGCGCAGCAGGCCCTGGGCCTGCGACTGGCGCCGCCGCACCACGCTGTCGGCCTCCTCCACTTCGCGCACGATGGACTTGCACTTCTCGTAGTACAGCGCGCCCGGCTCGGTCAGGCTCACGCCGCGCGTGTTGCGGTTGAGCAGCCGCACCTTCAGGCGCGCCTCGGCTGCGGCCACATGCTTGGTCACCGTGGGCTGGGTGGTGTTGAACTCGCGCGCCGCCTTGGAAAAGCTGCCGGTCTCCACCACGCGCACGAACATCTCCATCGCCTGCAATCGGTCCATGGCCGGTCTCCAGTCATTCCTGTACCGAATAGATGTTATGGAGCGCAGGGCTCTTCTTCAAGACGGCTTTGATTCCTACAGTCGTGACTCATCTGCAAGGAGTCGCAACATGACGAGAATGACCGCAATCCAGGCCGCCGTCTGGGTGATGGAAAAGGAAGGCATCACGCAGGCCTTCGGCGTGCCCGGCGCCGCCATCAACCCGCTGTACGCCGCGCTGCGCAAGCAGGGCAGCATCGGCCACATCCTGGCGCGCCACGTGGAGGGCGCCTCGCACATGGCCGAGGGCTACACCCGCGCCGCCGCCGGCAACATCGGCGTGTGCATCGGCACCTCGGGGCCGGCCGGCACCGACATGATCACCGGCCTCTATTCGGCCTGGGCCGATTCCATCCCCATCCTCTGCATCACCGGCCAGGCGCCGCGCGCGCGCCTGTACAAGGAGGACTTCCAGGCAGTGGACATCGAGTCGATCTCCAAGCCCGTCACCAAATGGTCGGTCACGGTGCGCGAGCCGGCCCAGGTGCCGCGCGTGTTCCAGCAGGCCTTCCACCTGATGCGCTCGGGCCGCCCCGGCCCGGTGCTGATCGACCTGCCGTTCGACGTGCAGATGGCCGAGATCGAGTTCGACCCCGACACCTACGCACCGCTGCCGGCCTACAAGCCCGCGGCCACGCGCGCCCAGATCGACAAGGCGCTGGACCTGCTGGAGGCCGCCGAGCGCCCGCTGATCGTGGCCGGCGGCGGCATCATCAACGCCGATGCCTCGGACCTGCTGGTGGAATTCGCCGAACTCACCGGCGTGCCGGTGATCCCCACGCTGATGGGCTGGGGCACCCTGCCCGACGACCACCCGCTGATGGCCGGCATGTGCGGCCTGCAGACCAGCCACCGCTACGGCAACGCCACGATGCTGGCCAGCGACTTCGTGCTCGGCATCGGCAACCGCTGGGCCAACCGGCACACCGGCTCGGTCGACGTCTACACCAAGGGCCGCACCTTCGTGCACGTGGACATCGAGCCCACGCAGATCGGCCGCGTGTTCGCGCCCGACTACGGCATCGTGTCGGACGCGAAGGCCGCGCTCGAACTGTTCGTGCAGGCCGCGCGCGAGCGCCGCGCCGCGGGCCTGCTCAAGGACCGCGCGGCCTGGGCCGCCGACTGCCAGGCGCGCAAGGGCACGCTGTTGCGCAAGACCAACTTCGAGCAGGTGCCGATGAAACCGCAGCGCGTCTACCAGTGCATGAACAACGCCTTCGGCCGCGACACCTGCTACGTGAGCACCATCGGCCTGTCGCAGATCGCCGCCGCGCAGTTCCTGCATGTCTACCACCCGCGCCACTGGATCAACTGCGGCCAGGCCGGCCCGCTGGGCTGGACCGTGCCGGCCGCCCTGGGCGTGCGCGCGGCCGACCCAACGCGCGAGATCGTGGCGCTGTCGGGCGACTACGACTTCCAGTTCATGATCGAGGAGCTGGCCGTGGGCGCACAGTTCAAGCTGCCCTACATCCACATGGTGGTGAACAACGCCTACCTCGGCCTGATCCGCCAGGCGCAGCGCGGCTTCGAGATGGACTACTGCGTGCAGCTCGCCTTCGACAACATCAACACGCCCGACGAGGAGCAGGCGATCAGGGGCTACGGCGTGGACCACCTCAAGGTGGTCGAGGGCCTGGGCTGCAAGGCGCTGCGCGTGCACCGGCCCGACGAGCTGGCGCCCGCCATCACCCAGGCCCGCGCCTGGATGAAGGAGTTCCAGGTGCCGGTGGTGATCGAGGTGATCCTGGAGCGCGTGACCAACATCGCCATGGGCACCGAGATCGACAACATCAACGAGTTCGAGCCGCTGGCCGAAAGCCGCGCCGACGCGCCCACCGCCCTCGTGGCCGCCCTGCTCGACTAGGAGACACACCCATGCCCCGTTTCGCCGCCAACCTCAGCATGCTCTTCACCGAGGTGCCGTTCATGGACCGCTTTGCCGAAGCCCGCAGCGCCGGCTTCGAGGCCGTGGAATACCTGTTCCCCTATGCCCACAGCCCGGAGGAGCTGGCCTCGGCGCTGCGCCGCAACAGCCTCAAGCAGGTGCTGCACAACCTGCCGGCCGGCGACTGGGAGGCCGGCGAGCGCGGCATCGCCTGCCACCCCCACCGCGTGGACGAGTTCCGCGAAGGCGTGGGCCGGGCCATCGCCTATGCCCACGCGCTCGACTGCCCGCAGCTCAACTGCCTGGCCGGCAAGGTGCCAACGGGCGTGAGCGGCGAGCAGGCGCGCGCCACGCTGGTGGCCAACCTGAGATTCGCCGCCGCCGAGCTCGGGGCCGCCAGCATCCGCCTGCTGGTGGAGCCCATCAACAGCTACGACATCCCCGGCTTCTTCCTCACGCGCACCGCGCAGGCGCTGGAGATCCTGGACGAGGTCGGCTCGGACAACCTGTTCCTGCAGTACGACATCTACCACGCCCAGCGCATGGAAGGCGAGCTCGGCAGCACGATTCAGAACCACCTGCCGCGCATCGGCCACATCCAGCTCGCGGACAACCCCGGGCGCCACGAGCCCGGCACCGGCGAGATCAACTACGCCTGGCTGCTGCGCCACATCGACGCCCTGGGCTACCGGGGCTGGATCGGCTGCGAATACAAACCCGCCGGCAACACCCACCACGGCCTCGGCTGGATGGACCGGCTCACCCACTGAACGAAAGACGCTTCAACATGACCAAATCAGGACTCAAGCTCGGCTTCATCGGCCTGGGCATCATGGGCGCACCGATGGCGGCACATCTGCTCAAGGCGGGCCACGTGCTGTTCGTCCACACCCACGGCAAGGTGCCGCAGGCGCTGGCCGACGGCGGCGCCACGCTCTGCACCACCGCGCAGGGCGTGGCCGAGCGCGCCGACGTGGTCTTCATCATGGTGCCCGACACGCCCGACGTTCAGGCCGTGCTGTTCGACGAACAGGGCGTGGCCGCCGGCCTCAAGGGCAGCCAGGGCAAGACGGTGGTGGACATGAGCTCGATCGACCCGATCGCCACCAAGGACTTCGCCGCGCGCATCAACAAGCTCGGCGCCGACTACCTCGACGCGCCCGTGTCCGGCGGCGAGGTCGGCGCCAAGGCCGCCAGCCTGACCATCATGGTGGGCGGCGAGCCGGCGGTGTTCGAGCGCATCCGGCCGCTGTTCGAGCTGATGGGCAAGAACATCACCCTGGTCGGCGGCAACGGCGACGGCCAGACCTGCAAGGTGGCCAACCAGATCATCGTGGCGCTCAACATCGCGGCGGTGGGCGAGGCCCTGGTGTTCGCCTCCAAGGCCGGTGCCGACCCGGCGCGCATCCGCCAGGCGCTGATGGGCGGCTTCGCGGCCTCGCGCATCCTCGAAGTGCATGGCGAGCGCATGGTCAAGCGCAGCTTTGAGCCTGGCTTTCGCATCGCCCTGCACCAGAAGGACCTGAACCTCGCCTTGCAGGGCGCGCGCGCCCTCGGTGTGGCACTGCCGCAGACGGCCGGCGCGGCCCAGCTGATGCAGTCGTGCGCGGCCCTGGGCCACGCCCAGGCCGATCACTCGGCCCTGGTGCGTGCGCTGGAGGCGATGGCGCAGCATCCCGTCATGCCGGACGCCCCGCGCGCCTGACCGCCGCCTGCGCCGCCCAGGCGCAGGAACGCCTTACAAGCTCGGCGCCAGTTCGTGCTGGAAGTTGAAGCTGTCGGCGTACACATGGGCCAGGCTGGCGTTCTGCGACGCGAACCGGCGCTTGGCATCGACGATCATGCGGGGCGAGCCGCACAGGTAGATGGCGTGCTCCGACAGATCGGGAAAGTCCTGCGCGATCGCCTCGGTCACGTAGCCGCGCCGGCCGGTCCAGCGCTCGTCGGCGCGGGACAGCACGGGCACGTACTGGAAGTCGTAGAGGCGCCCGGCCCATTCCTGGATCTGTTCGTGCAGGTAGAGGTCTTCGGCATGGCGCGCGCCCCAGTAGAGCGTGACCGGCGGGCAGTCCGGGTCATCCATCAGCGATTCCAGGATGCTCTTGATCGGCGCAAGGCCGGTGCCGGTGGCCACCATGAGCAGGGGCCGGTAGTCCTCCGCGTGGTAGGCGAAGCCCCCGAGCGGCACCTCCACCTCCAGCGGGTCGCCGCTGCGCATCTGCGCCAGCATGCCTTCGGTGAAACGGCCGCCGGGGATGCGGCGCACATGGAAGTCCACCTCCTGCTGCGCCGCCGGCGCCGACGCCATCGAGAAGCTGCGCGGGCTGCCATCGGGCAGCAGGATATTCATGTACTGTCCGGGCCGGTAGACCAGCGCCTGCGCCGCCTCGATCGCCAGCCCCAGGTGCACCACGTCCGGGCCCAGCGCGCGCACGCTGCGCACCGCCGCGCGATACCGCGACGGCGGCGAGCACAGCGGCAAGGCGCGCGCGGCGCTGATCGTCAGGTCGCTGCAGGCCCGGGCCTGGCAGGCCAGGGCAAAGCCCTCGTCCGCCTCTTCCGCCGTCAGGCCCATGGGAAAGTCTTCATAGGCCACGCGGCCCTGCAGCAGCCGGATGCGGCAGGTGCCGCAGCCGCCCGCGCGGCAGTCGTGCGCCAGCGCGACACCGGCCCGCTCGGCCGCTTCCAGCAGCGGCTCCTGCGCCTGCGCGAAAAATGACTCGCCGGTGTCGGCGACCTGCACGCGGTGGTTCATGGCGCAACCCCTATTTCTTGATGTCGGCCTCGGCCAGCACCGTGTGCCCCAGCGGCGCGAGCAGCGCGGCCAGCGCGGCCAGCGCGGCCAGGCCGCACTTCGTGTCCTGCTCGCCATTGCCGCCGGACAGGCCGATGCCGCCAATGACCGCGCCGTCCACCACGATCGGGAAGCCGCCCACGAAGGCCGCGAACCGGCCCTCGAAGCTCAGTTGGATGCCGAAGGCCTCGTTGCCGGGCAGCGCGGGGCCGTTGGGCGGTGTGGTGAACAAGTGCGTCGAGCGCTTGTGGCCGGCCGCCGTGAAGGCCTTGTTCCAGGCGATCTGCGGGCCGGTGATGCGCGCGCCATCCATGCGGTCCATCGCGATCGGGTAGCCGCCGTCGTCGGCGATGCAGATGGTTTCCAGCACGCCGATCTCGCGCGCCTTGTCCAGGGCGGCGGCGATCATGTGGCGGGCTTCGGCGAGTTCGAGCTTGAGGGCGGTTTTCATGGTCTGGGCATCAGGGAATGAAGGACAGGGGGATCAGCAGCCGCGGTACACGGTCTTGATCTGCGTGTAGAACTCCAGGCCTGCACGCCCGGATTCGCGGAAGGTGGAGGTGCTCGAACGCTTGAGCCCGCCGAACGGCGCGTTGATGAGGTTGCCGGTGGTGGTGCGGTTGATCTTGACCGTGCCGGCCTGGATGTCGTTGGCGAAGTCGTGCATGTAGCGCGGGTTGCGCGTCGCGATGGCGGCCGACAGGCCGTACTCGGTGTCGTTGGCCTGGGCCAGCGCGTCGGCGTAGTCCCGCACCTCGATCAGCGCGATCACGGGGCCGAAGATTTCCTCGCGCGCAATGCGCATCTGCTGCGTCACGTCGGCGAACACGGCCGGGCTCACGTAGTAGCCGTGCTCGTAGTCCGGGCCCTGCAAGCGCTCGCCGCCGCACAGCAGGGTGGCCTCGCGCCGGCCGATCTCGATGTAGCCGAGCACGGTGTCGAGCTGCCCGGCGGTGGCCAGCGGCCCCAGGTCCATGCCCGTCGTCATGCCGCTGCCGATCTTGAGGCCGCGCACCTTCTCGACCAGCCGGCGCGTGAACTCCGCCTTCACGGCCGGCACCACCAGCACGCGGCTGGTGCCGGTGCAGGCCTGGCCGCTGAGCGAGAAGCCGCCCTTGACCACCAGATCGACGGCGCGGTCGAGGTCGGCGTCCTCCATCACGATCAGCGGGTTCTTGCCGCCCAGCTCCATCTGGGTGCGCGTGGTCATGGCCACCGCGCGGTGGATCTGCTCGCCCGCGGTGGTGGAGCCGGTGAACGACACCGCACGGATCTGCGGCGACTCGGTGATGACGGGTCCGACCTCGGCGGCGCGGCCCGTGATGAAGTTCAGCACGCCCTTGGGCAAGCCCGCCTGCACCAGGGCCTCGGTGAGCCGCAGGCCGCTCAGCGGCGCGTCGGACGAGGGCTTGAACACCACGGTGTTGCCGGCGATCAGGGCCGGTGCGATCTTGCGCGAGGGGATCGACACCGGGAAGTTCCAGGGCGAGATCACCGTCACCACGCCCAGCGGCTCGCGCTGACTGTAGACCAGCAGATCGGGGTCGTCATTGGGATAGGTTTCGCCCGAGAAGGTCTGGCCCTCGGTCGCGTAGAAGCGCAGCGTCTGGGCCGAGCGCAGGAACTCGTCGCGGCTCAAGCTCAGGGGCTTGCCCTCCTCGCGCGTCAGTTCGGCGGCGAAGCGGTCCGCATGCGCCTCCAGGTAAGCGGCGGCGGCCTCCAGGATGCGGGCGCGCCGGCCGATCGGTGTCCGCTTCCAGCCGTCGAAGGCGGCGGCGGCCGCGGCCACGGCAGCGTGCGCGTCGTCGGCGGAAGAAGCCTGGAAGCGGCCCACGATGTCGCGGGTGTCGGCGGGGTTGACGTTGTCGAAGGTCCGCCCCGTGCGGCTGCGGCTCCACTCGCCCTGGATGTGGTTGCAGAATTCCTCGGCGGGCAGGACGTTCATGGGCTGGCTGGCTTGGGTCATCGCCATCGCGCGCTCAGGCGGCGGCCAGCAGTTCGAGCGGCTGGCGCATGTCCAGCCGCTCGATCGGCACCTCGCCCGCCACATAGTCGTGGTAGAGCGCCGTGGTGTAGAGCAGGCGCATCTGCGCGCCCACTTCGCAGATCTTCAGGCAGCGCCGCTGCAGCTCGGGCGTGTTGGCGTGCTCCAGCACGATCTGGTAGCCGCGCTCGCCGTGAATCTCGTCCGACACGATGTGCAGGTCGAAGAACTCCACCTCCTCGTCGCTGAACTTGTAGTTGTCGCGCAGCGTGGGGGTCTGCTTGCGGTAGATCGACGGCACCTGCGACTCCAGCCCCACCACGAGGCCGGCCACCGCCACGATCGGGTCTTCGCGCATGGCCACGGCATAGCACCAGCTTTGCAGCCCGCGCGTGGTGGGCGACATGTTGTCGGGGTCGATGACGCGCTCGCGCGTGGTGCCGCAGGCCTCAGCGAAGCGGATCAGCAGGTCGGTATGGCGGTCGCCGCCGATCTCTTCCTCGTACATGTTGGCCAGCAGGAAGTCCTTGGCCTCGGTGTACTGGTCGGGCATGCGCGCATAGATGCTGGCCAGGTAGTCGGCGAACGGCCCCACGTAGTGGTAGTGGTTCTCGGCCCAGCGCGCCAGGTGCGCGCGGCTGAGCAGGCCGCTGGACCAGGCCACGCTGAAGGGGGCCTTGTTGGCGCTTTTGCCCTTGATGGCATTTTCCAGCGCGGTGCGGAAATCGTCGCGGTTCATCAATGCAGACATGAGGACTCCTCTGGGGGTTGGAAACAAGCGAGTGTTCGGCTCTCATGCCGAACATCCATTTCAAAAAAGAATACTGTATACCAAAAATCAGAAAAAACAAGCAATCAAGGCAACTCCTATTGCAATTTGGCTTGATTGCGTGTTTGAATTATATATAGTATACCAAGTAGCGGTCCTGTTACCGTATACCTGCGGCCGATCCGAAGGGCCATGATCCCAATGCCAGGAGAACTCCCCATGAGTGTTTATCGAAAGCTGACCGCCATTGCCGCCCTCTCGCTTCTCGCGGGCGCGGCCATGGCGCAGACCTACCCCTCCAAGCCCGTGCGCGTTGTCGTCCCCACGGTTCCGGGCCCCCTCGACGTGTTTGCGCGCGCCGTGATGGAAAAAGTCGCCGACCGGCTCAAGCAGCCCTTCATCATCGACAACAAGCCGGGAGCCGGCGGCAACGTGGGCGCCGAGATGGTGGCCCGGGCACAGCCCGATGGCTACACCTTGCTGTTCGCGATCGACACCACCTTCACGGTCAATCCCGCGCTCTACAAGAAGAAGATGCCCTTCGATCCGGAGAAGGATTTCGCGACCATCTCGGTGCCCGTGACCTACGACCAGCTGATGGCCGTCAACCCCGGGGTGAAAGCCAACACGGTCGCCGAACTCGTCGCCCTCGCCAAGCAGCGCAAGCTGAGCTACGCGACCGGCGGCAACGGCTCGCCCAGCCACCTGACCATGGCGTCGTTCCTCTCGACCGCCGGCATCGACATGACCCATATCCCCTACAAGGGCACCGGGCAGTCCGTGATCGACGTGGTGGGCGGCCAGGTGGACTCCATCTTTGCCGTCAGCACCGGCGTGCTGCCGCAGGTCAAGGGCGGCAAGCTGCGCGCGCTCGCGGTGTCGGGCACCCAGCGCTCGGCCATGGCTCCCGAGGTGCCGACTGTCAGCGAAAGCGGCTTCCCGGGCTTCAGCGCCACGTTCGCCTATGCCGTGATGGCCCCCGCGGGCACGCCCAACGAGATCGTGCAGCTGCTCAACCAGGAAATCATCCGCGCCCTCGCCACGCCCGATCTGCAGGAGAAGAACCGGATGTCCGACTACACGGCGATGGCCATGACGCCCCAGCAGTCCGCCGCCTGGCTGCGCGAGATGCGCAAGAAGTGGAGCGACGTGATCACACACACCCACATCACGCTCGATTGAACCCCGTCGCTGCCGCATGCCATCTTCCATCGTCGAGACTCCCTGGGGCCGCCTCCAGGGCAGCAGCAGCCAGGGCGTCACGCGCTTTCTCGGTATTCCCTATGCGGCGGCGCCCACCGGAGCGCTGCGCCTGCGCTCGCCGCGCCCCCCGGTTCCGTGGCCCGGCCTGCGCGAGGCCCTGCGGCCGGGGCCGGCCAGCCTGCAGACGCTGAAGGGCCATCAGACCTGGCTCAACGACGCCTGCCCGGATCAGAGCGAGGACTGCCTGTTCCTGAACGTCTGGACCCCGGACCTCCACGCCAGGCTGCCGGTGCTGGTCTGGGTGCACGGCGGCCAGACACGCAACGGCCATGGTGCCGGCGCGGCCTTCGACGGGAGCACGCTCGCGCGCGAGCAGCGTCTGGTGGTCGTCACCCTGAACTACCGGCTCGGCGCGCTGGGCGGCCTCGCCCATCCCGCGCTGCAGGATGAGGCAAGCGGCCACTGCGCCAACTGGGGCCTGCAGGACAAACTCGCGGCGCTCGACTGGGTGCAGCGCAGCATCGCTGCCTTCGGCGGCGACCCGGGCCAGGTGACATTGGCAGGCCAGTCCTCGGGCGCCGCCAACGCGGCCCTGATCGCGGGCCATGGCCTGGCTGCGGGCAGCTACCACCGGCTGGTGCTGCAAAGCCCGCCACTGTTCCGCCCGCCGCTGTTCGTGGAGCTCGACGCCGCGGCGCAGTACACCGAGTTCCTCGCGCGGCAACTGGACCGTACCGTGCCGCAGCTGCGCGAGATGGACGGCCGCGCGCTGCAGCAGGCGGAGCAGGCGCTCGCGGCGTCGCCGGAGCTGGCCGCCATCATGGGCCGCCCCCGCACCGCCCCGGTGTGCGACGGCCGCCTGCTGCGGGCCTGGTCTTACGACACGCCGCCCGCCCCCTGCCCGACCCTGTTGGGCTGGACCCGTGACGAGGCGGATTTCTGGTTCGACCTGCGCGATGGCGAAGGCCGCGAGATCGCGCCGCTGCAGCCACCGCGCACCGTCGAGGCCTTCGCCGAGCGCGCCGCCGCGCTGGCGCGCCTGCACCATGCGTTCGATACCGGCCCCGATATCGCCGCACTCACCGCTGCCTACGAGGCTGCCCGCGACCCGGCCCGCGCGTGGTCGGCGCTGTACACCGATCTCGTGTTCCGAGCCCCCATCGTGCATTTCGCCGCGCGCCAGGCGCGCGCGGGACACGGCACCTATGCCTACGAGTTTGCCCAGCCGGTGGCGGCTCCGGGCCGCGGCTCGCCGCACGCCAGCGACGTACCCTTCGTCTTCGGCACCACGGGCCATGCGCATTTCGCAGGCAAGCTGGAGGCCTCGGACGACGTCCGGACCCTCTCGCAGGCCATGCGCGCCGCCTGGGGATCGTTCGCGCGGGACGGTGTTCCGTCCACCCCGTCGCCGTGGCCGGCGTTTGACACCCGGCAACCCCGCGCCATGCAGTTCGCGGCCCCCGCGCCGCGGGCCATGCCGCTACACCGGCCTGATCGCCTGGCCCTCTGGGCAGGCTACGCGAGCTGAGCATGGTGCTGTCGACCGACACGCTCTGGTGCGCGCTGGCCGTGATGACAGGCGCCTGCCTGCAGGGTGCCGGCGGCATCGGCTTCGCGCTGTTTGCGGCGCCGCTGGTGGCGCTGGTGTCTCCCGACCTGGTGCCGGGGCCGATGATCTTCCTGGGCGGCTGTGTCTCGCTGCTGGCCGCGCTGCGCGAGCGCCAGGCCATCGACTACCGCGCCGCCGCGGCGGCCCTGGCCGGACGGGTGCCGGGCTCCCTGCTGGCCGGCCTGGCCATGGGCCTGCTGCCGCGCTCGGCCTTTGCGCTGCTCTTCGCGGGGCTGATCCTGGGGGCCGTGGCCCTGAGCCTCTCGGGCTGGCGCATCCGTGCCAGTCCGCTGGTCATGGGTGGCGCGGGCTTCGCCTCGGGATTCATGGGCACGATCACCTCGGTGGGCACGCCCCCCATGGGGCTGGTGATGCAGAACATGGCGCCTGCCCGCCTGCGCGCCACCATCGGGCTCTTTCTCGTGGCAGGCTCGGCGGTTTCGCTCGCGGTGCTGTCAGGCATAGGCCGCTTCGGCTGGCCCGAAGTGCAGCGCAGCCTGTTGCTGCTGCCCGCGCTGGCCCTGGGTTTCTGGCTGTCCAATCCGCTGCGCGAACGCATCGATGCCACGGCATTGCGCCGCCTGGTGCTGGGCGTGTGCGCCCTGTCGGCCCTGGTGCTGCTGTGGCAGCACCGCTGAACAGATCTCAGGGCCTGTTCACCCTAGTCTCCGCAGGCCATGCCGTCCTTGCGCGGATCGGTGCCGCCGGCCAGGCGCCCGTCCTCTTCGCGCAGCACCACCTGGGCGCCGCCAAAATCGCTGCGCCCCGCCAGTTCTCCCGCTCCCGCCGCCGGTTCGGCGTAGCCGGCCGCCCGCAAGGCCTTCGTGAAGTCGTCTGGCATGCCGGCCTCGACGGCCAGGCGGTTGTCCGGCTCCAGCCGCCAGCGCGGCGCATCGATGGCCTGCTGCAGCGGCTGCTGCCAGGCCGCCAGGCGCAGCAGCAGTTGCAGATGGCCTTGCGGCTGCATCAGCCCGCCCACGACTCCGAATGCGGCATGGAAACGCCCATCGCGCAGCGCGGCACCGGGCACGACCGTATGGAAAGGGCGCTTCCCGCCTGCGGGGCCGTTGATATGGTCCAGCCCTGCGAAACCGAAACCCCGGTTCTGCAGCACGAAGCCACAGCCCGGCACCGCAATCCCCGAACCGAAGCGCTTGAAGATGCTGCTCATCAAGGTGACGGCCAGCCCATCGCCATCGACCACGACCGTGCAGACCGTGTTGCCCGAGGGATCGGCCACGGTTCTCCTGGCGTTGGCCATGGCCTCGGCCATCGCATCGACCAACTGAGCCATCGCCCGGGGCCTGTTCGTGTCCAGATCCAGGGACTCGATGGCGCGCAGGGCATCCAGCACCGCCACGCCATGCGTGTTGGGCGGACACTCCAGCACCTGCAAGCCACGGAACGACGCCGACAGCGGTTCGTCGAAATTGCCACTGTGTGCCGCCAGATCCTCCGTGCTCAGCAGCCCCCCTCGCTCCTGGGAGGCCCGGGCCACCGCGTTCGCCACCGCCCCATGGTAGAACGCCTGCCAGCCGCCCTCGGCGATGGCGCGCAGCACGGCCGCCAGTTCAGGGTTGGAAAAACGTTCACCGGCGCGTGGCGTGCGGCCTGCACGGTACAGCGCGGCGCAGTGCAGATCGGCCCGCAGCACGGGCTCGAACAAAGCCCACTCACGCGCGGCCACCGGCGCGACGGGAAAGCCCTGCTGCGCAGCCTCGATGGCGGCAGTGAACAGCCGCGGCCAGTCCAGCCGGCCATGGCGCTGATGGAGGTCATGCCAGCCGCGCACCACGCCCGGCGTGGTCACGGAATAGGCATGGCGCTCGGGGATGCGGGCCCCGGGCAGGCGAGCAACCTGCTCCGGCGACAGCGCGGCGGGCGCCCGGCCCGTGCCGTTGTAGCAATGCGCTGGCCCTTGCGCCGGCACCAGCATGGCAAGCAGGTCCCCACCGATGCTGGTCGCCATCGGCTCGACCACGCCCAACACGGCATCCGCCCCGATGGCGGCATCGACGGCGGAGCCGCCTTCGCGCAACAGGTTCAACGCCGCCGCCGCGGCCAGCGGATGGCCGGTCGCCACCATGCAGCGGTGGGCGCGAACAGCTTCGCGAAGAGAAGGGGATGGGGTCATGGTCATAGGAGCAGCCTCTTCGGCGGCCGTCAGTTGTTTACCTCAGTAAATTTAGTATACTATATTCAATAATCTCGATAAAACATGAGAAAGACGCCCGCGACCCGACATCCTGCTCCTGCAAGGGCGAGAGTCGCCATGGCCTCGGGCAGCAGTGGTGCCGCCTCAGCAGCGTTGACGGGTAGCCCCCTCCTTCTCTTGCGAACCGTACGGCCGCGGGTGACTACAATAGGTATACATTCAACCGAAATACCGGCCGCAACTCATCGATATGCCTGCCTCCAGTCTGCCCGTTGCGACGACATCCCCGGTGAAGCTCGGGGAGCAGCATCGGCCGCTCTCCGCCATCATCAGCGACACCCTGCGCGAGCGCATCCTGAGCGGCGAGTTTCCGACCGGCCACCGCCTGGTCGAAGGCCATCTGTCGGAGGAAATGGGAGTCTCCCGCATCCCCATTCGCGAAGCCCTGCGCCTCCTGGCGGCCGAGGGCCTGCTCACCATCGAGCCGCGGCGCGGCGCTTCGGTGGCGCTGCTGTCGGACCAGATGGCGCATGACATGGTCGAAGTGCGGGCCACGCTCGAAGGGCTGAACGCCAAGCTGGCAGCCCAGCGACGCGACGACAAGACGGTCGCCCGGCTGCAGGACGTCCTGGACCAGGGCAAAACGGCTGTCAACGATGGGCACACCGAACGCTTCGTCGAGCTGAATGCACAGTTTCACGAACTGCTGGCCACCATCGCCAACAATGGTGTCCTCACCGAACTGATGCGTTCGCTGCGCGAACGCACCGGCCTGCTGTTCGCCCCCAGCAACATGCAGCGCGCGCGGCAGAACTGGGAGGAGCACGCCCAGATCCTGCAGGCCGTGATTGCCGGCAACGGGGAACTGGCCTCGCTGCTGGCCATGCAGCACGTGCACAACGCCGCCCAGGCCTACGCTGCAAGCCGCCCGCCGGCCCCCTGAGTCTTTTTCCGCCACGGGGCCCCCGCCTCGCTGTTTCCTGCGGCACCCCGGCGCGCCCGGATGCCGGGGAAATCGCGCGCCTGCTAACTTCAACCACGAAAGGATGCGTGCGCCATGCTGCACATGAATGATGAGATGGTGGAACGCCATGTCACGCCGGCCGATGCGCTGGCCGTGATGCGCGATGCCTACCTGAGCTTCGGCCAGGGCCACGCCGCCATGCAGGAGCGTATCCGCACCGAGTCGGGCGGCGTCAAGCTCTCGACACTGGGAGCCGTCCTGCCCGACCAGCAGGTCGCCGGCGCGAAGGTCTACACCACCATCCAGGGCCGGTTCTCGTTCGTCATCCTGATCTTTTCCACGGTGGACGGCCGGCCCCTGGCCTCGTTCGATGCCGGCGCCATCACCCGGCTGCGCACCGCCGCCTGCTCGACCCTGGCCGCGCAGCACCTGGCCCGCAGCGATGCGCGCGTGCTCGCCCTGTATGGCGCAGGCACGCAGGGCAGCGCCCATGCCCGGCAGTTCGCGGAGCATTTCGCGCTGCAGCACATCCTGCTGTGCGATCCCTATGCGCCCGATGACGCGGCGGAGCGGCTGTCCCGAAGCTGCGGCGTTCCGGTCAGCCTGGCCGCGCCGGAAGAAGCCGTGGCGCAAGCCGATCTTGTCATCACGGCCTCGCGCTCGCCGGAGCCCCTGTTTTCAGGCCAGCGGCTGCGGCCGGGCGCATTCGTGGCGGCCATTGGCTCCAGCCTGCCACACACCCGCGAACTCGATGATTCGGCGCTGGAGCGCTGCGCGGCGCTGGTGGTCGAGTGGCGAACGCAATCCATGCGCGAGGCCGGCGACATCGTGATGGCCGCCCCAGGCATCCTGCCCGACCGCAAAATCGTGGAACTGGCCCAGGTGGTCACAGGCGAGGCGCAGCCGCGCCGAAACAACAATGACATCCTGATCTACAAATCGGTCGGCGTGGGCCTCGAAGATGTGGCCCTGGCCGGCTTTGCCTACAGCCGCATCATGGATGGCAAACACGCCTAGAAGCACTTCGTAGAGGGTTGGCTGTTATTTTTGGTATACAATATTCCAAATTCACAGTACCTCCTCATATCCTTGATATGCCCAAAGTCGTATTCCACAAGAGCGGACACACCTACGAAGACGAGGTCAAGGAAAACACCAACCTGGTGGTGCGGGCCGGTGTCCGCCAGTTCCCTTATCCCAACCTCGTCTATGGCTGCGGCATGGGCAAATGCGCCAAGTGCGCCTGCCGCATCGACCGCGGCGCCGAGCATCTGCCCGCGCCCAACTGGAAGGAAAAGAAGCAATTGGGCGAGCGCCTCGAGCGCGGCTATCGCCTCGTCTGCCAGCTGTGGATCCACCACGATCTGGAATTGACGCAGGAAGAAGCCGCCACCGACGGCGGCGCCGGCGCCTTGCCGGCCTGCGCCTGAGGAGCGAATGCCATGTCCACGTATGTGATCCTCACCAGCCGGCCCGGCCAGTTCAGGACCGAGGCCGTTGACGGCCTGCAGCCGCTGGAGACCTACGAATACCGGTTCTGCGGCCGGGCCCGGGCCCGGTTCGTGATTGCCGAACTGCTCACCGCCGTGAAGGTGCGCATCGTCGATGAAACATTTCCTCCGGTGGTCAACCATGTGCCGTCCAAGTTTCTGGAGAAATTCAGCACCCTTGACCACGCCCGCGGCCAGCTCATGCATCTGGCGGCCTGCGGCGGCGGCGATGCCGAACTGGTCAGACAGTGACCCTCCCCACCCTTGCCGAACCCCGACCGATGATTGAAGTAATTTTCATTACCAACCAGGCCAAAGCCGTCAAGGCGCCGGAGAACAGCAATCTGCTGCGCGTGTCGCTGCGTGAACAGGGCGGCATCCCCTTCAAGTGCGGAGGGGGCCTGTGCGGCACCTGTCGCTGCAAGATCGAGCAGGGGCTCGAGAACACGGATGGCATCAAGGACAAGGAACGAAAGCATCTGTCCGAAGCCGACATCCGGGACGGCTACCGCATGGCCTGCCAGACGTTCATCCACGGCAACGTCAGTGTGTCCTGGGAGCCGCGCAAGCCGGCCCCCGTCTCCCCCAGCCTCAGGCCAGCCACCCTCTCCTGACTCCCCACGGCTCGCAGCGCCCGCGATGGGGGCGCTTGGGCCCAGCCCTGGTTGAATGCACCTGATCGGGGTATTTCCGGGGTTAACACGCACCTTGATATGCGCGAATGAAGCCAGAATGAAGCATGCAAATGGTGCATCAGAACAAGCAACAGGCACCGATTTTGCTTTCCGCTGATTCTCAAAGTTCAGGAGCCTTCATGCAAAAACGCGTTTTCCTCCAAATCACGGCCGCCCTTGCCGCAGCGGGCGCCTTCGCCAGCGCCCAGGCCCAGACCACGCCCATCAAATTCCAGCTCGACTGGCGCTTCGAAGGCCCCGCCGCCCTGTTCCTGCTGCCCGCCGCCAAGGGCTACTTCAAGGACGCCAAGCTCGATGTGACCGTCGATGCAGGCAACGGCTCCGGCGGCGCAGTGCAGCGCGTGGCATCGGGGGCCTACCAGATCGGTTTTGCCGACCTCGCCGCGCTGATGGAGTTCCACGCCAACAATCCCGATGCGCCGAACAAGCCGGTGGCCGTGATGATGGTCTACAACAATACGCCGGCGTCGGTGATGGCGCTCAAGAAATCCGGCATCAAGAGCCCGGCCGACCTGAACGGCAAGAAGCTCGGCGCCCCGGTGTTCGATGCCGGACGCCGCGCCTTCCCGATCTTCGCCAAGGCCAACAACGTGAGCAGCGTGCAATGGACCTCCATGGACCCGCCGCTGCGCGAAACCATGCTGATGCGCGGCGACGTGGACGCCATCACCGGCTTCACGTTCACCTCCCTGCTCAATCTCGAGGCGCGCGGCGCCAAGGCCGACGAGGTGGTGATCCTGCCTTACGCCGACTACGGCGTGAAGCTCTACGGCAACGTCATCATTGCCTCGCCCCAGATCATCAAGGACAACCCGGGCGCGGTGAAGGCCTTCCTGCAGGCCTTCGCCAAGGGCGCCAAGGAAGTCATGGCCAAGCCCGAAGCCGCGATCGAGTACGTGAAGCAGCGTGACGGCATCATCAACGTGGCGCTCGAAACGCGCCGCCTGAAGCTGGCCATCGACACCGTGATCAACAGCCCCGACGCGCGAGCCGAAGGCTTCGGCCAGGCCAATCCCGGGCGCATGTCGCTGATGGCCTCCCAGGTGTCGGACGCATTCGCCACCAAGACGCGCGTGAATCCCGAGGCGGTCTGGAACGGCTCGTTCCTGCCGTCCCAGGCCGAGCTGAACGTGCTGCCCGCGAAGAAGTGATGCCTTGAACCGCGAAAGGGCAGCCGCCCTTTCGCGCGGCGCTCCGTGCGCGCTGACTCTCCTGCCCCGCCGGAGCCGATAGGCTTCGGTCTCAGTCATACCACCATGCCCACTGCCCCTCCCGAATCCGACTACTTTGTCGACTTCCGCGACGTCTGGCTCGCCTACAATGACGAGCTGCTCGCCCAGAACCACTTCGCGGTGGAAGCCATCGACCTCAAGGTGCGCGAGGGCGAGTTCATCGCCATCGTCGGCCCTTCGGGTTGCGGCAAGTCCACCTTCATGAAGCTCACCACCGGGCTGAAGATGCCGTCGATGGGCAAGATCCTGATCGACGGCCAACCGGTCGCCGGCCCGCTCAAGATCTCGGGCATGGCCTTCCAGGCGCCCTCGCTGCTGCCCTGGCGCACCACCGTGGACAACGTGCTGCTGCCGCTGGAGATCGTCGAGCCCTACCGCTCCAGCTTCAAGCACAAGCGCAAGCGCAAGGAATACGAGGAGCGCGCCCGCCGCCTGCTGCAGAAGGTGGGCCTGGGCGGCTACGAGGACAAATTCCCATGGCAGCTCTCGGGCGGCATGCAGCAGCGCGCCTCGATCTGCCGCGCGCTGATCCACGAGCCCAAGATGCTGTTGCTCGACGAGCCCTTCGGCGCGCTCGACGCCTTCACGCGCGAGGAGCTGTGGTGCATCCTGCGCGACCTCTGGACCGAACAGAAATTCAACGTCATCCTGGTCACCCACGACCTGCGCGAATCGGTGTTCCTGGCCGACACCGTGTATGTGATGAGCAAGAGCCCCGGGCGCTTCGTGGTCAAGCGCGAGATCAACCTGCCGCGCCCGCGCGACCTGGAGGTCACCTACACCAAGGAATTCACCGACATCGTGCTCGAGCTGCGCGGCCACATTGGCGCCATCCGTAAGCAGGGCGCCGAGGTCCATCAGTAGAAGCGAGCACACAAGCCATGAAGAACAGAAAACAGATCGAGCGCTGGTCCCCCTGGATCCTGCTGGTCGCCGTCATCATGCTGTGGCAGTTCATCTGCGCGGCCTTCAACGTGTCCGAGTTCATCTTCCCGAGCCCGTGGCGCATCTGGACCCAGTTCATGGAGTTCAAGCTCATCATCGCCGGCCACGCCTGGCGCACCTTCTGGGTCACCATGGCGGGCTTCGGCATCGCCATCGTGGTCGGGGTGCTGCTGGGCTTCGTGATCGGCAGTTCGCGCCTGGCCTATGCCGCCATGTACCCCCTGATGACCGCCTTCAATGCGCTGCCCAAGGCCGCCTTCGTGCCGATCCTGGTGGTGTGGTTCGGCATCGGCGTCGGGCCCGCCATCCTCACCGCCTTCCTGATCTCGTTCTTCCCCATCATGGTGAACATCGCCACCGGGCTCGCCACGCTGGAGCCCGAGCTGGAAGATGTGCTGCGCGTGCTCGGCGCCAAGCGCTGGGACGTGCTGATCAAGGTCGGCCTGCCGCGCTCCATGCCCTACTTCTACGGCTCGCTCAAGGTCGCCATCACGCTGGCCTTCGTCGGCACCACCGTCTCCGAGATGACGGCCGCCAATGAGGGCATCGGCTACCTGCTGATCTCCGCCGGCTCTGCCATGCAGATGGGCCTGGCCTTTGCGGGCCTGGTGGTGGTCGGCGCCATGGCGATGGTGATGTACGAGCTGTTCAGCTACGTGGAAAAACACACCACGGCCTGGGCCCACCGCGGCTCGCAGGGCGAATGAGCCCGGAACAGGTGCAGCGCCACCTGCGGCGCGCCAACGAGGTGGCGCGCCACGCGCTGTCGCTGGGGAGGCATCCGTTTGGCGCGGTCCTGGTCGCGCCCGATGGCGAGACCGTGCTGGCCGAGCAGGGCAATGTGGACACGGTCAACCATGCCGAGGCCGTGCTGGCTCGCAGCGCGGCGCAGAATTTCTCCGCCGACTATCTCTGGGGCTGCACGCTCGTGACCACGGTGGAGCCCTGCGCCATGTGCGCCGGCACCCAATACTGGGCCCACATCGGCCGCCTGGTCTTCGGCATGACCGAGCAGCGCCTGCTGGCGCTCACCGGAAGCCACCAGGAGAATCCGACCCTGGATTTGCCCTGCCGCACGGTGTTCGCGAGCGGCCAGAAGGCGGTCGAGGTCATCGGCCCCGTGGAGGCGGTGGCAGAAGAGATCGCGGCGCTGCACCGCGGCTTCTGGACCTAGCGGCGCGAGGCCGCCGCATCACTGCAAGCTGATGCCGGTGTCGCGAAACACCTTGCGCCACACATCGACCTGGGATGCGATCACCTGGGCGGCATGCGCCGGCGTGTCGATCACCAGATCCACCCCCTGCTGCTCGAAGCGGGCCTTGACCTCCGGGTCGCGCATGACGCGGTTCAAGTCGGCATTGAGCCGATCGACCACCGGCCTGGGCGTGCCGCGCGGCGCCATGATGCCGAAGATGGACACCACGTCGTTGCCCAGGCGGATGCCGGACTCGCGAAAGGTCGGCACATCCGGCAGCGCCGCGATGCGCTGGGCATTGGACACGGCCAGCACCTTGATGCGGCCAGTCTTGAGGTTGTTCAGCGCGGTGGACACGTTGACGAACATGACGTTGATCTGCCCGCCGATCAGGTCCGTCACGCCTGGTGCCGAGCCCTTGTAGGGCACGGGCAGCAGGTCGATCCTTGCCTCGCGCTTGAGCATTTCGCCGGCAATGTGCTCCAGCGATCCGTTGCCCGTGGTCGCGAACGAGTACGCGCCGGGTTTCGCTTTCGCGAGCTGGATGAATTCCTGCAGCGTGTTCGCCGGCAGCGACTGGTTGGCGATCATCACGTTGGGCAGGTTGGCCGAGATCGCCACCGGCTCGAAATCCTTCACGAGGTCGTAGCCGTTGGTGCCGGCCATCAGCGTCGCATTCATCGCGTAGGACGTGATCGGCGCCATCAGCAGCGTGTTGCCGTCGGCCGGCGCCTTGGCCACGTACTGGGCGCCGATATTGCCCGAGAAGCCTGGACGGTTGTCGATGATCACCGGCTTGCCGCGCAGCGCCGAGAGCTTCTGGCCCAGCACGCGGGCCATCGCGTCCAGCGCGCCGCCCGCCGGGTAGCCGACCACGAGATTGATGTCGCGCTCGGCGCCCTGGGCCTGCGCCAGCAGGGGCAGCCCCGCCAGCACGGTCAGCGCGCAGGCCAGCGTATGGCGCCGCAGGTTTGAAAACATGGTATTTCTCCGGTTCAAGGTTGGGAATCGAGAGCCAGCGCCCGGCGGAGGTCATCCGCCGTCAGTGCTGGCATCTGCATCAGCGTCTCATGCAGGTTGCGCGCGCGGGCTTCACCGAGCAGCGGCTGCGCGCAGCGAACGAACTTGCCGGCATGCTCGGCGGCCGACAGGGGCAGGCTCGGGTGGCCACGCGGCTTGGCCTGGCGCGCACGGAATTCGGGCCGCGTCCGGTGGGTCACGATGACCTCGGCGAAATCGCCATTGTCCGCAGGGAAGTCGTCGCCGACCTCCACCAGGATGCGGTCGGCCCACGGCCGCAGCAGCGGGTCATGGACACTTGCGTCGCTGAAATCGCCCAGTGCCTGGCGGCCGTAGGCGAGCGCAACCCCCACGCAGTACTCCACATGGAACTTGGCTTCCATGCCGCCCGCGGGCCAGCGCTTGCCGCGCGCCGCCTCCAGGCGGCGGCTGATCCGGCAACGCACCTGCGCCACGTCGTGGCGTTCAATGTGCCCGCCGGCCACGGCATCGAGCACGAGGTCGATCAGGGCGTGCATCAGCGAACAGGTCGGGTACAGCTTGTAGACGATGCCGGGCTGCAGCAGTTCGTAGGGCTGCCCCAGCGACTCGACGGCACGCTCGGGGCGCGAGTGGACGGCGCCGCAGAACAGATCAAGAAAGCCCTCGCCGCCTTCCAGCGCCACGGGACTGGCGGTCATGCCGCCGGCCGCCAGCCGCGCCGCCAGCACACCGTTGTGCGCGGCCAGACCGGCGTGCAGGGGCTTGGTCATGGTGCCGAAGTTCACGCGCAGCCCACCGGCCATCGACGCGGCCATGCCCAGGGCATGCGCCGTGCGATGCGCATCCAGTCCGAGCAGGTGCGCCGCGGCCGCGGCTGCGCCCACGCTGCCCAGCGTGCAGGTGGTGTGCCAGCCGATCTGGGCATGCCGGTCGTTCACCGCGCGCCCGAGCTTGGCGGCGACTTCGACGCCCACCGCATAGGCCGACAGGCGCTGCGCGCCGCCGGCCCCGATCTCGTCCGCCACCGCAAAGACCGCCGGCACCACCGGCACCGAGGGATGGCCGCGCATCGACTCATGGGTGTCGTCGATCGCATGGGCGTGCGCCACGCAGCCGTTGATCAGGGCAGCGTTGCGCGCGGTGGTCGTGGCCCCATGCCCCCAGAGCACGCAGGGCCCGGTCTCGCCGGCAGCCTGTGCGCTGACGATGCCGGCCACCGGCTCGCTGCGCCCGGCCATGGCGGCACCGATGCAATCCGCGATGGCCCGCGTGGCTTCCTGGCCCACCGCCGCAGGCATGGTTTCGCCGCGGTGGCCGGCCACGAACTCGGCGAGCACGCGGGTCAGTGCAACGCCGGTCATTCGAGGACCTGCCCGCGCCCGGCGGCAAACCAGGCGTCGATCTGCCGGTCCATGTCGTCCACGAAGTCCAGAATGCCGTGGTCGTCGCGCGGCGCACCCGGTGCCGGTTCACTGGCCTGCAGCGCCGCCACCACCGCGCCAAGCGCATCGCGCGGCACCACCGCCACGCCTTCACCGCTGGCGGCGACCACGTCGCCGGGATGCACGATCACGCCGCCGCAACACACCGGCACGTTGATTTCGCCGGGGCCGAGCTTCGGACCCGAGTGCGGCGAAACGGCCAGGCCATACAACGGGAACCCGGCTGCCTGCGCCTCCAGCACGTCGCGGTAGGCGCCGTTGACCACGATGCCGGCCAGCCCATGGTGGTCGCGTGCCATCTGCAGCAGCTGGAAGCCGCCCAGGCACCACTGCGTGAAGCCCTGGCCGTCCACCACCAGCACGTCGCCCGGCTCGACCATGCGCAGGGCCCGCATCAGGGCGAGGTTGTCACCCGGCGGGCATTTCACCGTGGTGGCGATGCCGACCACCGGCACTGCCGGCGAACACAGCGGCCGGATCGAAGCGTCGCAGGTGTACATGCGGCCCACCAGGTCGCTGATGCGGGTCACGTCCACGCCCCGCAGTGCGCCGACCTGGGCGGGCTCCGGCCGTGGAAACTGGCGCCGGATGCGAAACGGCACCACGGGCGCTTTCCAGCGCCGTCCCAGGGACAGGGGTGAATTCATAGGTTCCATCGGTTGCTGAATCTCTTTCACGCCCTCGATGGCGCTCATGGATTCTGCCGACGGGCCCCACGGCGTCAAAACGATATGTTCTGATCAGTTGATCATTATTTTTAATCAAGTGGGCCGACGCACGACCTCCGTCAGCCAATCGCGGAAGGCCTGCACGGCCGGCGCGTCGCGTTTGGCCTCGGGACAGACGAGGTGGTAGCCGCGCGAACTCGGCAGGCCTTGTGGGGCCAGCAGCACAAAGTCGCCGCGCGCGATCTCCTCTTCCACCAGGAAGCGCGGCAGCAGGGCCGCCCCCAGACTGGCCCGGACGCCTTCGCAGATCATGTTGAAACTGTCGAAGCGCAGGCCGCGGAACAGGTGTTCGCCGTCCAGCTCGAACTGGCTGAACCAGTCGGCCCAGGCCGACGGCCGCGTGAACTGCTGGAGCAGCGCGGCACGGGCCAGATCCTGCGGCGTGCGGATGCGGTGCCGCTGGCGAAAGGTGCGGCTGCACACCGGAATCATGTCCTCTTCCATGATCGGGCTCACGAATGCATGCGCCCAGGTGGGCTCGCCATAGTGGATGGCGGCATCAAAGGGTTCCTTGTCGAAATCGAACGGTGCGTTGCGCGACACGAAGTTGACGTTCACGTCCGGATGCCGCGCCAGGAAATCATGCAGGCGCGGCACCAGCCACTTGGCGGCGAAGGTTGGCACCACGGCGAGGTTGAGCACCTCCTTGTCGCCCGCGGCCATGGCACGGTGCGTGGTCTGGGCCAGGTCGCCCAGGATGCGTTCGACCTCGCCGAGGTAGCGCACCCCGGCGCCCGTCAGCAGCACCCGCTGGCGTACTCGCTCGAACAGCGCCACGCCCAGTTGCGCCTCGAGCTGGCGCACCTGGTGGCTGACGGCGCCTTGCGTCAGGTGCAGTTCGGCCGCCGCGCGGCTGAAGTTCAGGTGCCGCGCGGCGCTCTCGAAGGCCAGCAGCGCGGCAGTGGATGGCAGGCGTGTTTTCTTCATCGGGGTTCCGGGCACGGCCTCGCGGGGCCGGCAGCGCGAAGTATGCGCCGCAACCGCCCCGCGTCAGCGATGCACCTCGGCCTCGCCGTGGCGCGCCAGCAGTTGCATCAGGTGCTTGCGGATCAGCATGCCAGGCCGGTCCGAATCCATCGAGTACTCGATGCCGCGCCGGCGCATGTCGATGACGGCATCGGGATCGGTGGACTCCAGGATGTCCTTGTCCTCGCGCGTGATCTCCTCGTCGAAGTCGATCAGCATCTGCGCCGGGCAGTCCGCTTCGGTGTCGTTGCGAAACAGCCATTGGCACAGCTGGATGCTGCCGTCGTTGATCGGCGTGAAGCAGTTGATGATCACGTGACGGATGCCGCTGGGGTACTCGATGTCGAGCCGGCGCGAGAACGGCAGGAAATAGGCATTGCGCATGTGGCGCTGGGTGATGGGATCGCTCACGCCGCTGATGCGCTGGAACTTCACCGGGTTGCTCGCGTCGACCACCGTTTCGGCGTAGAAGCCCGCTTCGTTCTCCACCAGCTCATACCGGCTGGGCTTGGGCGCGGCGGCCACACCGAAGGTGGCACGGTGCACGAAGCTGAAGTGCGAATTGTCGAACGAGTTCTCCAGCGCCCGCATCGGGCTGGTCTGCCAGCGCTCGTAGAACTGGAAGATGGTGCGCCAGGCCGGATCGGCGAACTCCGGGATGTCGGGGATGGCGGCCACCGGATCCTCCAGCGCCACCCAAGCATAGCCGTAGCGCGCGGTGCAGTGGTAGGCCGTGGTCTTGTAGTCGGGCGGGACCGGGCGATCCGCCTCGTACTGCGGGATGATGATCACGCGGCCGCTGCGGTCGTAGGTCCAGCCGTGGTAGCCGCAGCGCAGCGCACCGGTGCCGCAGGCCTGGCCTGCGCCGTCCACGCACCAGCCCTTAGACAGCCGGGCCGTTCGGTGGCAGCAGCGGTCGCGCAGCGCGGCCGGCTCGCCGGTCTCGTCGATGAACAGCACGATGTTCTCGCCCAGCAGGGTGAACGGCTTGGGGCCGAACTGCAGCTCGCTCAAAGGCATGACGGCATGCCAGAACTTGCGGAAGATGGGTTGTTGGGACACCAACATGAAGCGCTCCTTGAAACGGGAAAAGTCCAAGAGCAATTTCCGATCGACCGCCCAGACGGGCCGCCGGTGAACGCTTCTACTCTCGCGAACCATGTTAGCAATAAACGCACCCAGAACGCGCTGGCACACGAAATGCTTGAGCCCGTGCAGAGAGTAGAAGCGTTCAGCGGCCGGTTCACCCGCCGCCCGGAAATTGCTCTTGTGTGGCCCCGCTGCCAACGGCGGGGCAGCCCAAAGCCATGTCCGAGCAGGAGTTGCCATGAAACGCCGTCACTTTCTCGCCGCATCCGCCAGCGCCGCCGCGCTCGCCGCCCCCTCCGTGCGGAGCCAGCCCGCCGCCCGTCTCACGCCCCTCAAGTTCACCCTGGACTTCCGTGTCACGGGACAGACCGCCGCTTTCTTCCTGGCCCAGTCCAGAGGCTACTACCGCGATGAGGGGCTGGATGTCACCCTCGACGTGGGAGCGGGTTCGGTCGCCTCGATCACCCGCATCGCCAGCGGCGTCTACCAGATGGGCCTCGGCGACGTGAGCTCGCTGATGGAGTTCAATGTGCAGAACCCGGGCACGCCTTTGGTGCAGGCCGTGTACCAGTACTACAACCGCGCACCGTTTGCGATCATCGGGCGCAAGGATCGCGGCATCACCACCGATTTCAAGAGCCTGGAAGGCAAGAAGATCGCGGCGGCCGCGGTCGAATCCACGCGCCGCTGCTGGCCCATGGTGGCGCGCAAGCTGCGCATGAAGCCCGAAGCCTTCCAGTGGGCGACCACCGACTTCAGTGCGCGCGACAACGTCGTGGTGCGCGGCGACGTGGACGGCGCCACCTACTTCCACGATTCGGCCATTTCGCTGTTCGCGCGC
Source organism: Variovorax terrae (assembly GCF_022809125.1). Taxonomy (NCBI): domain Bacteria; kingdom Pseudomonadati; phylum Pseudomonadota; class Betaproteobacteria; order Burkholderiales; family Comamonadaceae; genus Variovorax; species Variovorax terrae. Next base: position 3,107,927 of record NZ_JALGBI010000001.1, read on the forward strand.
ATGAAGCCCGAGGAGCTGTCGGTGCTCGAGTACGCGCAGGCCGGCGTCAACCTCTATGGCAATGCGATTCTCGCCAGCGCCGGCCTGATCGCCCAGAACCCCCGGGTGGTGGCCGGCTTCCTGCGCGCAACCAACCGCGCGCTGGTGGAAACCTTTGCCAACCCGCTGCCGTCCATCACCGCCATGCGCCAGCGCGAGCCCATCCTCGACGAGAAGGTGGAGCTCGAGCGCTGGCGCATCACTGCGCAGTACGTGGGCGCGCCCGACACCCGCTCGCACGGACTGGGCGACATCCGCAAGCTGTACCTGGAGCAGCAGGTGGACGAGGTAGTCGAGGTGTTCGGCCTCAAGAGCCGCCCGAGCGCCGACGGCATCTTCAACCTCTCGATGCTGCCGCACCGGGCCGAGCGCATGCTGAAGGCGTGATCCTCGTGAACGGTCAAGCCCTTCTTGCCGAGCAGGACGGTCGCTATCTGCGCCGCGCCATCGAGCTGTCGCGCACCGCCCGCGAGCGCGGCAACCGGCCCTTTGGCGCCGTCATCGTCGCGGCCGATGGCGCGGTGCTGGCCGAAGCCTGGAACGCCACCGCCGAAACCGGCGACTGCACTGCCCACGCCGAAACGGAGGCGGTGCGCCGGGCCTCGCCCGCGCATCCGCGCGAGCGTTTTGCCGGTGCCACGATGTACGCCTCGGGCGAGCCCTGCGTGATGTGCGCCGGGGCCATCTTCTGGTGCAACATCGGCCGCGTGGTATTCGGCATCGACGCCGTGAGCCTGCGCGTGTTCCGCGGCGAACGCGCCGAGCAGCGCGATGCCGAGCTGTCGTGCCGCGACGTGTTCGCTGCCTCGCCGCACCCCATCGAATGCATCGGCCCGGCCCTGCGGGAGGAAGCCAGCGAACCGCACCAGGGTTTCTGGCGGCGCTGAGCGCTCAGAGAAAGCGTTCGATCAGCCGGCGCGAGCCGCGGTCGAGCGCGCTCATGTCGCGCACGCTGAACTGCACGCCCTGGCTGCCGACGATCAGCAGCGCAAAGCGCCCCACGCGCCGGATGTCTTCTTCGGCATGGAGCACGAAGCGGGCATCGCCGCGATCGGTTTCCACCTCCCAGATGCTGGGCGTGGAGAACGTGGACACCTGCTTGAGGCGCCGGATCTCGGGCACGAATTCGCGCTGCGCAAACTCTTCGCGCAGCAGGGCCTGCAGCGGCCCGGGCAGCGCGTCGAGCCGGTCGATCCAGATGAGTTCGTGGCCGTCGGCGCCCACGATCGAGATGCCTTCGTCGGGCGCCGCGATCGGAAACGCGCGCACCGGCACCACGCCGATGTGGCGTTCGCCGTGGGCCGCCACGAACACCAGGCGGCCAAACGCGTCGCGTTCGAGCTCGAACGCGGGAACAGGGGATAAGGGCATGGGGGTCATGTCAGTTCCTAGCGTGCAGGCTCATGGGGTTCCGGTGCGCTGGGCCACGTGGGCCGCCTGCGAGGTGGCCAGCGCCACGCTGGAGCCCGCATCCATGCCGGCCTCGTCGGCCTCTGTATCGACCTGGCGCGCCTGCGCCTCGTACAGGCGCCAGTAGGCGCCCTGGCGGGCCATCAGCTCATCGTGCGGCCCCACCTCCACCACCTGGCCGCGGTCCATCACCACCAGGCGGTCGGCCTTGCGCAGCGTCGACAGGCGGTGCGCGATGGCGATGGTGGTGCGGCCCTGCACCAGGTTGTCCAGCGCCTTCTGGATCTCCTTCTCGGTCTCGGTGTCCACCGACGAGGTGGCCTCGTCCAGGATCAGGATGCGCGGGTCGATCAGCAGCGCGCGCGCGATCGAGATGCGCTGGCGCTCGCCGCCCGACAGGCCCTGGCCGCGCTCGCCCACCAGCGAGTCGTAGCCCTGCGGCAGGCGCAGGATGAATTCGTGCGCGTGCGCGGCGCGCGCGGCGGCGATGATCTCGGCGCGGCTGGCGTCCGGTCGGCCGTAGGCGATGTTCTCGGCAATGGTGCCGAAGAACAGGAACGGCTCCTGCAGCACCAGGCCGATGTGGCGCCGGTAGTCGGCCACGCCGAGGCGGCGGATGTCGGTGCCGTCCACCCGGATGCTGCCGTCGCTCACGTCGTAGAAGCGGCAGATCAGGTTGACCAGCGTGCTCTTGCCCGAGCCGCTGTGGCCCACTAGGCCGATCATCTCGCCGGGTTCGATGGCCAGGTCGAGCCCGCGGATCACCGCGCGGTTGCCGTAGCGAAAGCCGATGCCGTGCATCTCGATGCGCCCCTTGAGCGCCGCCAGCTTCACCGGCTGCGCCGGCTCGGGCACGTTGGACACGTGGTCGAGGATGTCGAAGATGCGCTTGGCGCCGGCCGCCGCCTTCTGCGTGACCGAGACGATGCGGCTCATCGAGTCGAGCCGGGTGTAGAAGCGGCCGATGTAGGCGATGAAGGCGGTCAGCACCCCCACCGTGATCTGCTGGCGCGACACCAGCCAGATGCCGAACGCCCAGACCACCAGCAGGCCGATCTCGGTCAGCAGCGACACCGTGGGCGTGAACAGGCTCCAGGTCCTGTTCAGCCGGTCGTTGACCTGCAGGTTGTGCTGGTTGGCCTCGCGAAAACGCTGCGCCTCGCGCTTTTCCTGGGCGAACGCCTTGACCACGCGGATCCCCGGGATGGTGTCGGCCAGCACGTTGGTGACCTCGGACCAGACGCGGTCGATCTTCTCGAAGCCGGTGCGCAGCCGGTCGCGCACGATGTGGATCATCCAGGCGATGAAGGGCAGCGGCAGCAGCGTCACCAGCGCCAGCCAGGGATTGATGGAAAACAGGATGACCGCCGTCATCACGATCATCAGCACGTCGGTCGCGAAATCCAGCGCATGCAGCGACAGGAAGACGCAGATGCGGTCGGTTTCCGAGCCGATGCGCGCCATCAGGTCGCCGGTGCGTTTCCCGCCGAAATAATCCAGCGAAAGTTGTAACAGGTGTTCAAAGGTGGCCGTGCGCAGATCGGCCCCGATGCGCTCCGACACCAGCGCCAGCAGGTAGGTGCGCGCCCAGCTCAGGCCCCAGCCCAGCAGCGCCGCGCCCAGCAGCGCCCCGAGGTAGGCCAGCACCCGCCAGGGCGGGATCTGCTGGCCGTTCTGGAACGGGATCAGGATGTCGTCCATCAGCGGAATCGTCAGGTATGGCGGCACCAGCGTGGCCGCCGTGGACGCCAGCGTGAGCGCGAACCCGGTCGCCAGCTGCTTGCGGTAGGGCCGGGCAAAGCGCCACAGGCGCAGCAGCACCCAGGTGGACGGCGGCGCCTGCAGGTCCGGCTCGCACAGCGGGCACTCCTCCGAATCGGGCGGCAGGGGCGTCTGGCAATGGGGGCACAGGGCGGCCGGCGGGCCGTCCGCGCCGGCCTCGGGCGGGACGCCCGACTGGCGCCGCGCTGTCTCGCGCTCGAACAGCCGCACCAGCTGCAGCGCCTGCGGCTGTCCCTCCAGGGTGAAGCGCCAGAACGCCAGGCGGCCAAAGCCATCGTGCAGTTCCAGCGTGCCGACCCCGGCATGGTCGAAATGGCGCAGGGCCAGATCCGCCCCGCCGGCGTCCAGCGGCCAGTCCCGCCACCCGGTGGCGCCGGCCTCCCAGGCCAGCAGGCGCCGGTCGGTCAGGGCCACCAGCCCGGCCGAAAACTGCATTTGCGCATTCAGGTCAACCGGCAGACTGGCCAAAACGTTCTCACCTGCTGCGAGTTGTGCGCGCAAATCGATGTGCGCCTGGTGGACGGCATTTGAAACGTTGGCGGGAAGAGTTTGTTGCATGATTCTTTGTTGCAGAGCCCAGTTGCCGGTACCGGGATGGCGGATCCAGGGATTTTCGCCGAAGCACGCAGGCCTTTGTCCCTATCTTTCAGAACATGGCTCATTTCCCTGCCGCCCCCTTGCTGGCCCGGCCAGCGTCCCCCGGCCTCCACGGAGCACCCCCGGCTGGAGCAGGGTCAATTGACACCCACGCCATCCCGATGAGCAAAAAGAACGACATCAAGCTGCTGCGCACCCGCTACCTGCGCGGCCCCAATATCTGGACCTACCGCCCGGTCCTCGAGGTCTGGCTCGACCTCGGCGAACTGGAAGACCACCCCTCCCAGACCCTGCCCGGCTTCAACGACCGGCTGATCGCCCTGCTGCCCTCCCTGGTCGAGCACCACTGCGGCGTGGGCGAGCGCGGCGGCTTCCTGCAGCGGCTGCTGGAAGGCACCTGGGCCGGCCATGTGCTGGAGCATGTGGTGATCGAACTGCTGAACCTGGCCGACATGCCCACCGGCTTCGGCCAGACGCGCAGCACCTCGCAGCACGGCGTCTACCGCATGGTGTTTCGCGCGCGCGAGGAGCAGGTGGCGCGCACCGCGCTGGCCGAAGGCCACCGCCTGCTGATGGCCGTCATCAACGACGAGCCGTTCACCGCGGCCGACGTGCAGGCGGCCGTCAGCCGCATCCGCGCCCGGGTGGACGACTGCTACCTGGGCCCCAGCACCGCCTCCATCGTCGCGGCCGCCACCGACCGGCGCATCCCCCACATTCGCCTGAACGACGGCAACCTGGTGCAGCTCGGCTACGGCGCCAGCCAGCGCCGCATCTGGACCGCCGAGACCGAATTCACCAGCGCCATCGGCGAGGGCATCGCCCACGACAAGGACCTCACCAAGAGCCTGCTGGCCTCCTGCGGCGTGCCGGTGCCCGAAGGCGAACTCGTCGACAGCCCCGAAACCGCCTGGGAGGCCGCGCAGGACATGGGCCTGCCGGTGGTGGTCAAGCCGTCGGACGGCAACCACGGGCGCGGCGTCTCGCTCGACCTGAAGACCCGCGAGGAAGTGGAAGCGGCCTTCCGCGTGGCCGAGCCGCATGGCAGCGAGGTGATCGTGGAACGCTTCATCCGCGGCCACGAACACCGGCTGCTGGTGGTGGGCGGCCGCGTGGTGGCCGCCGCGCGCGGCGAGACCGCCTGGGTCACGGGCGACGGCCATTCGACCGTGGTGCAGCTGATCGACGCCCAGCTCAACACCGACCCGCGGCGCGGCCTGGAAGAAGACTACCCGCTCAGCCGCATCGAACTCGACAAGGACGAGGCCGTGGTGCTCGACCTGCAGCGCCAGGGCCTGGCGCCCGGCTCCGTGCCCGCCGCCGGGCGCGAGGTGCTGATCCAGCGCAACGGCAACGTCGCCATCGACTGCACCGACGCAGTCCACCCCGAGGTGGACCGCGTCGTGAGCCTGGCCGCCCGCATCGTCGGGCTGGACATCGCCGGCGTGGACGTGGTGGCGCAGGACATCTCCCGGCCCCTGGGCGCCCAGGGCGGCGCCATCGTCGAGGTCAACGCCGGCCCTGGCCTGCTGATGCACCTCAAGCCCGCCGAAGGCGCGCCGCGCCCGGTCGGCCGCGCGATCTGCGACCACCTCTTTCCCGAGGGCGAGAGCGGCCGCATCCCGGTGGTCGGCGTGGCCGGCAGCCGCGACACGCACCACATCGCGCAACTGGTGGCCTGGCTGCTGCACCTGAGCGGGCGCCACACCGGCCTGGCCTGCCGCGACGGCCTGTTCCTGGACCGCCGCCGCGTGGAAGCCGGCGACAGCACCCACTTCGACGCCAGCCACCGGCTGCTGATGAACCGCCTGGTGCAGGCCGCCGTGATCGAGAACGGCGCCGCCGCCATCCTGCGCGATGGCCTGGCCTACGACCGCTGCCAGGTCGGCATCGTCACCGACCTGGACGGCGCGCAGGACCTGGGCGAGTTCGACATCTCGCAGGACGAGCAGATGTTCAAGGTGCTGCGCACCCAGGTGGACGTGGTGCTGTCGCAAGGCACCGCCGTGCTGAACGCCGCCGAGGAGCGCGTGGCGGAGATGGCCGGCCTGTGCGACGGCGAGGTCATCTTCTACGGGCTCAGCCCCAACCTGCCCGCCCTGGCGGCGCACCGCGCCCAGGGCGGCCGGGCCGTCTTCATCCGCCAGCAGCAGGTGGTGCTGGCCACCGGCGCCACCGAGGCCTTCCTGCCCGACCTGAGCAAGCTCGGCTCCTGGCACGAGCGCCGCGGCGGCACGGCCGACGAAACCCTGCTAGCCGCTGTTGCGGCGGCCTGGGCCCTGGGCATTCCGGCCCCGCTGATCGGGACCGGCATCGAGGCATTTCAAGACAACAGCGCAGAAAGACAACGCTGATGGATATCTCCCGCACCCGGGCCCTGCGCGGCCCCAACCTCTGGAGCCGCCATACGGCGCTCGAAGCCATCGTCGCCTGCGCCGAAGCCGAGCGCGACATCGACGCCCTGCCCGGCTTCGAGCCACGCGTGCGCGCGCTGTTCCCCGCCGTCGGCGCCTTGCGCCCCGGCGGCCACGAGGGGCCGGTGTCGCTGGCCCACGTGCTCGAATCGGCGGCGCTGGAGCTGCAGGCCGAGGCCGGCTGCCCGGTCACCTTCAGCCGCACGGCCGCCACGCTGGAAGCCGGCGTCTACCAGGTGGTGGTGCAGTACAGCGAGGAAGCCGTGGGCCGCCTCGCGCTCGAGTTGGCGCAGGCCCTGATCCATGCCGCGCTGCAGGACACTTGCTTCGATGTGGAAGCCGCCATCGCCCAGCTGCGCGAGATGGACGAGGACGAGCGCCTGGGCCCGAGCACCGGCGCCATCGTGGACGCGGCCGTGGCGCGCGGCATTCCCTACCGCCGCCTGACGCGCGGCAGCATGGTGCAGTTCGGCTGGGGCGCGCGCCAGCGCCGCATCCAGGCCGCCGAGCTGGACGCCACCAGCGCCGTGGCCGAATCGATCGCCCAGGACAAGGACCTCACCAAGAAGCTGCTGCACGCGGCCGGCGTGCCGGTGCCCACGGGCTGCCTGGTCGGCAGCGCCGACGAGGCCTGGGAGGCCGCCCAGCGCATCGGCCTGCCGGTGGTCGTGAAGCCGCAGGACGGCAACCAGGGCAAGGGCGTGACCGTCAACATCGCGAGCCGCGAGCACCTCGACGTTGCCTACCGCGCCGCCGCCGAATACGGCAGCGTGATGGTCGAGACCTTCCTGCCGGGCAGCGATTTCCGGCTGCTGGTGGTGGGCAGGAAGCTCGTCGCCGCCGCACGGCGCGATCCGCCGCAGGTGCTGGGCGACGGCCTGCACACCGTGCGCGAGCTGGTGGAGATCGTCAACCAGGACCCGCGCCGCGGCGAGGGCCATGCCACCTCGCTGACCAAGATCCGGCTGGACGAGATCGCGCTGGCCCGCCTTGAGCTGCAGGGCTTCACGGCCGACTCGATTCCGCCCAAGGGCCGGCGCGTGATCCTGCGCAACAACGCCAACCTCAGCACCGGCGGCACCGCCACCGACGTGACCGACGACGTGCACCCCGACGTGGCGGCGCGCGCCGTGGCGGCCGCGCAGATGGTGGGCCTTCACATCTGCGGCGTGGACGTGGTCTGCGAGAGCGTGCTGCGCCCGCTCGAGGAGCAGCATGGCGGCATCGTCGAGGTGAACGCCGCGCCCGGGCTGCGCATGCACCTGTCGCCCTCGTATGGCAAGGGCCGCCCCGTGGGCGCGGCCATGATCGACGAGTTGTTCGGCCACGGCAACGACGGCCGCATTCCCATCGTGGCCGTGACCGGCACCAACGGCAAGACCACCACCACCCGCCTGATCAACCACCTGCTGTCGGCCAGCGGCCTGCGCACCGGCATGACCAACACCGACGGCGTCTACGTCAACGGCCACCAGACCGACAGCGGCGACTGCAGCGGCCCCAAGAGCGCGCGCAACGTGCTGATGCACCCCGACGTGGACGCCGCCGTGTTCGAGGTGGCGCGCGGCGGCGTGCTGCGCGAGGGCCTGGGCTTCGACCGCTGCCAGGTGGCCGTGGTCACCAACGTCGGCATGGGCGACCACCTGGGCCTGAACTACATCACCACGGTGGAAGACCTGGCGGTGCTCAAGCGCGTGATCGTGCAGAACGTGGCGCCGCAAGGCTGGGCCGTGCTCAACGCGGCCGACCCCATCGTGGCCGGCATGGCCGCGAGCTGCCCGGGGCAGGTCATCTTCTTCGGCGGCGACCGCCACAACGGCGTGCTGGCCGCGCACCGCGCGCAGAACCGGCGCGTGGTCTACCTGGACGGCGACACCCTGGTGGCCGCCGAGGGCTCGTGGCGCGAGCGCGTGGCGCTGCGCGACGTGCCGATCACGCGCGGCGGCACCATCGGCTTCCAGATCGAGAACGTGATGGCCGCGGTGGCGGCCGCCTGGGCCGTGGGGCTGAACTGGGACACGCTGCGCCACGGCCTGGCCAGCTTCGTCAACGACAGCAGCAACGCGCCCGGCCGCTTCAACGTGATGGACTACCGCGGCGCCACCGTGATCGCCGACTACGGCCACAACCCCGACGCCATGCACGCGCTGGTGGCCGCCGTGAACGCCATGCCCTCGCGCCGGCGCAGCGTGGTCATCAGCGGCGCGGGCGACCGCCGCGACAGCGACATCCGCGACCAGACCGTGATCCTCGGCGAAGCCTTCGACGACGTCCTCCTCTACCAGGACGCGGCCCAGCGCGGCCGCGCCGACGGCGAGGTGATGGGCCTGCTGCGCGAGGGCCTGGCCCAGGCGAGCCGCACGCGCCACATCGAGGAGATCCATGGCGAGTTCCTGGCCATCGACACCGCGCTGGCGCGCCTGCAGCCGGGCGACCTGTGCCTGATCCTGGTGGACCAGGTGGAAGAGGCGCTGGCGCACCTGGCGCGCCGCGTGGCCGAAGCGCCGATCGCGGCCTGAAGGAGCCCGGCGCGCCATTCTTGAGAAGAATCGGCCCGAGGTCCTTGTCCCGCCGTCATTCTCTGCTATCAATTTTGAGTAGCCCGGGCTGCCCCGCCGCGTGAAGCGAGGCCTCGTGCCGCCGACCAATCGCTCACTTTTTGATAGCGACCGAGGTCCACCCGACAAGGACATCGGCCCGATCTGGCTTGAAATTTCCCCAAAAAGAGTCTTCAGGGCCGCCCCGGATCAGGCGGGGGCCCGCTGCGCCTCCCAGGCCTTCATCTTGCCCGGGTTCATCAGCCCGGCCGGATCGGCCAGCCGCTTGAAGGCGAGCTGGTTCTGGTCGATCGTCTTCATGCCGCCGTCCTCAATGGTGTAGACATGCGGGTCGAAGATCAGGCAGCCGCTGGCCTCGAGGAAATCCATGATCTCGTACTGGCGCGCCGCCGTTGTGAAGCGCACCAGGGGCAGGCCGTAGGCACCGTACTCCGTCGGCGTGGCGCGCAGGAACTCGTCGTGGCACAGCACCTCGTCGCCAAAGCGCTGCTTGAAGCGCGTGCACAGGTCGAGGTCGAACGGATGCGGGTGCTCGAACTGCAGGTAGGTCCAGCTCTTGTCGGCCTTCAGCGCCTGCAGCGTCGTGTGGTTGTAGGCGCATTCGTAGGCCGGCGGCAGCCGCCGGGCGTGCAGCTCGGCCTCCGGCAGGCACAGGGTTTCCTGCCCGCCGAAGGCGCGGGCCTGCGCCCGGTAGCGCTCGCGGCTGTCCTCGCCCACCATCGCGAAGACGGCGTGGCTGCCCGGCGGGAAGTACTCGGCCAGGTGCTTGTAGTACGGCGTGAAGCCGCTCTCCACGGCGGTCAGCAGGAACAGGTCGATGTCGGTGCCGCAGATGCCGTGGCAAAAGCGGGTGGCATCGGCGTAGCTGCCGAAGGTGGCGATCGAGTGGTACCAGTGCACGGCGGCCTGCAGCGCCAGCGTGACGCGCGTGATGATGCCGTTGGTGCCATAGGCGTGGTGCACCTTCTGCACGTCCTCGCCCTGCAGTTCCAGCACGCGCGGCGTTTCCTCCAGCGTCACCACCTGCACCGACAGCACGTTGCCCGGGTCCTTGAGCACGCCGTTGCGCACCGAGCCGACACCGGCCGAGCCGCCCGCGATGAAGCCGCCCACCGTGGCCGCCCGCAGCGTGGACGGGAACATGCGCAGCTGCTGGCCCACTTTCTCGGCCTCCTGCTGCAGCGCGTGCAGCAGCACGCCGGCCTGCACCTCGGCCACGCCGTCGCGGATTGAGAGGATGCGGTTCATCGCGGTCATGTCCAGCACCACGCCGCCGGCCAGCGGCACGCACTGGCCGTAGTTGCCGGTGCCGCCGCCGCGCACCGTCACCGGCAGGCCGTGGCGGGCGGCGGCGCGCGCGATGGTCACCACCTCGTCCTCGGTCTGCGGCACCACCACGAGATCGGCCGTGCGGCCTTCGAGCTGCTCGTTCAGGATCGGGCTGTACCAGAAGAAATCCCGCGACTTGCGCCGCAGTTGCTCGGGCGCGCTCAGCACGCGGATGCCGCCCAGTTCTTCGGTGAATCGGGCCAGGGAGTCGGTGTGTGGATTCATCAGGATCTTTTCCGGAAAGGGCGGGCCCGCAAGGCCCGCGACAGCCAGGCGCCGCGGCCCGGGAACTGCACCGGCGGCAGGCCGATGCGGGCCGGGCCGGCGCGATGGGTAAATTTTAACCAATGATTCAGACCATTTGGTCAAATATTATGGTGAAACCGCCCGCGGCGCCCGCCGCGGCTGAACGGGATTCAGCCCGTGGCCTTGCGGGTCTTGCGCGCCGGCGCCGTGGTGGCCGTGGGCTTGCGCACGGTGGCCCGCGAACGCGGGGCGGCGGCCGGGGCAGCAGCCGGGGCTTTAGCCTCGGCGGGCGGCTGCCACTCGATACCGCAGCCGCGCAGCACCAGCCGCGTCACCTCGTGCGTGATGCGCGCGCGGTCCAGCGAGCCGTCCTCGCGCTGCATCATGTAGCGCACCTGGCTCTCGTAGTCGGCGTAGTGCTGCGTCACGGCCCAGATGTGGAACAGGAAGATCAGCGGGTCCACCGGCGCGATCAGGCCGCGGTCGACCCAGCTCTGGATCAGCTCGAGCGCCTTGACGCGCCCCTGCGCCCATTCGGCCCAGTACTCGCGGATGTAGGTGGCGCCGTCCATCACCTCCTTGGTGAACAGCCGCGACACCGCCGGGTTGTCGAAGGCGAACTCGAGCTTCTGGCGCACCAGCCGCGCGATGGCCTGCGCCGGCTCCATGGTGGCGTCGGTCTGGTCGATGAGCTGGCCCCATTGCCGCGTGGTGGCGCGCAGCACCTCTTCGTACAGGGCTTCCTTGCTCTCGATGTAGTAGTGCAGCGACGGCTTGGACAGGCCGGCGCGCTGCGCGATGCCCTGCGTGGAGGCGCCCCGCAGGCCGTACTGCGCGAACTCCTCGATGGCCGCCCGGCGGACCTGCTCCAGCAGCTTCAGGCGGCGCAAGGCCGCCTGGGACACGACTTTGTTGGGATGGGACATAGACACCGGTTCGACAGGACTGCCCATTATGTCGGCACGCGCACGGGGCTTCAGGCCTCGCGCTTGACTTCGCTCTCGTGCCAGTGGCCGAGCGCCTTGCGCGCCGCGTAGGCGGTCACCAGGAAGATCACCACGCCGCACAGCGACACCAGCACCAGCGCGGCGAACATGCGTGGCACCTCGTTGCGAAAGCTCGCCTCCAGGATGCGCGAGGCCAGGCCTGTGTCGCGCCCCGAGCTGCCGGCCACGAACTCGGCCACCACGGCGCCGATCAGCGACAGGCCGCCGGCGATCTTGAGCCCGGCGAAGAAGTACGGCGTGGCCGACGGCACCAGCAGGCGGCGAAAGCGCTGCCAGGGCGTGGCGCGGTACAGCGTGAACAGGTCGCGCAGGTTGTGGTCGGCGCTGCGCAGGCCGATCACGGTGTTGGACAGGATCGGGAAGAACGCCACCAGCCAGGCGCAGATCAGCAGCGCGGCGAAGGTGCTGTCCACGTAGATCAGGATCAGCGGCGCGATCGCGATGATCGGCGTCACCTGCAGGATCACCGCGAACGGGAACAGGCTGTACTCCACCGTGCGCGACAGCGCGAACGCCGTGCCCAGCAGCACGCCGCCGGCCACCGCCAGCGCCAGCGACATCAGCGTGAGCTTGACCGTGAACCACAGCGAGCCGAGCAGCGAGCCGAAGGTCTGTGCCAGCGTGACGGCCACCAGGCTCGGGGCCGGCAGGATGTAGCTCGGAATCTGGTTGAGCCGCACCCACAGCTCCCACACCAGCAGCAGCGCGGCCAGCACCACCAGCGGCGACACCACGCGCCGGACCTGCTCCGCGCGCTCCCGGCGGGCCAGCCAGTCCTGCCCGCCTGCGTTGTTCTCAATGTGCATGTTCCACTCCATTCAGGGTCTGTTGCAGCGCGGTGCTGACCGAGCGGCAGCAGTCGCTGTAGGCGGCCGACATGCGGAACTCCTCGTTGCGCGGGTAGGGCGCATCGACCGCCAGATCCGCCACCACGCGGCCCGGCCGCGCGGCCATGACCACGATGCGGCTGGACAGGTAGACCGACTCGTAGACGCTGTGCGTCACGAAGATGGTGGTCAGCCGGTGCGCCGACCACAGGGCCAGCACGTCGTTGTTGAGCTTGATGCGCGTCATCTCGTCGAGCGCGGCGAACGGCTCGTCCATCAGCAGCAGCTTCGGGCGCGTGACCATGGCGCGCGCGATCGACACGCGCATCTTCATGCCGCCCGACAGCTCGCGCGGGTAGACCTTGCCGAACGCACCGAGCCCCACCATCTCCAGCGCCTCGCCGACCCGGCGCGCCATCTCGGCACGCTCGAGCCCGGCCAGCGACAGCGGCAGCGCCACGTTGTCGGCCACGGTGGCCCAGGGCATCAGCGTCGGCTCCTGGAAAACGAAGCTCACGTCGGCCGGCTGCACCGCGCTGTCGGCGCCGATGCGGATGCGGCCCGCGGACGGGCTCATCAGGCCCGCGATCATGCGCAGGGCCGTGCTCTTGCCGCAGCCCGAGGGGCCGAGGAAACTCACGAACTCGTGGTCTCCGATCTCGAGGTCCATGCCGTCCAGCGCCAGCGTGCCATTGGCATAGCGCTTGCCGACGCCCTGCATGGAAACCAGGGGGTTGTCATGTTGCATCCGTTGTCTCTCCTGTGGTGAAAATCGCGCGGTGGCGCAGGTTCTTCATGTCGTAGCGGACCATGTCGCGCAGCAGCTCCAGCAGGCCCGCCGCGGCGCAGTCGATCAGCCGCTGGCCCAGCTCGGCGCTGGCGGCCGCGGCGTCGCCGCAGGCCCCCTGCTCGTTCAGGTCCTCGATCTGCCAGGCCAGCCGGCCGCGCGCCTGCAGCGACAGGCGCGTGAAGTCCTGCTCCAGCGCCGCCGAGCGCGAGTCGAACCGGCGCGCCTTGTCCATCTGCACCAGGCCCGGCCTGAAGGCCAGCATGACCGAGGTCTCCTCCTGCCCGGCATGGATGCCGTGGCGCATCTCGGCCTCGCTCAGGCTGCCCTCGGGCACGCCCAGGCTGTAGGTGCTCGCCGTCACCGCCAGCACGCCGTGGCGCACCCGCACGTCGCGCGCCAGCGCGTCGGCCAGCCCGCCCTGGCCGCCATGGCTGTTGAGGAACAGCAGCCGCCGGAAGCCCGCGCGCACCACGCAGTCGGCCACCTCCATCCACAGCCGCAGCAGCGTCTCGGCGCTGAGCGTGAGCGTGCCGGGAAAGCTGATGTGCTCATTGCTCTTGCCGATGCCCAGCGTGGGCAGGCGGACCACCGGCAGCTCGTCCGGCCGCAGCGCCTGCAGCCGGGCCAGCACGGCCTCGACGATGTCCACGTCCACCGACAGCGGCAGGTGCGGCCCGTGCTGCTCGGTCGCGCCCAGCGGGATGATCACCACCGTGCCGGCGGTGTCGCGGCCCGCGAGTTCACCGCTGGTGTGGTCGGTCCAGAAAAACTTGTTGCTCATGCGGATGGGGTGAGCCGGCGCGGCGCGCGGGCGGGCGGGCCGGCCATGGCTGCGCCCGCCCCGCCCGGCCGGGGCGGCTCGACTACGTGAAACAGGGAGGGTGGAAAACCGGGCGGACGCCGCGCTCGCGACACCCGCCCACGGGGCGGCGGCTGGCGGCGGGCCTTACTTCTTCTGGGCAGCGGCCTTGATGTCCATGCCGATCTTCTTGTTGACGAACCGGTCGGTCGCCACCAGGTTGGGATCGACCTCGCCCGGCTTGTAGACGCCGGCCTTGGTCATGCGGGCCGCGAAGTCCTGGATGCGGGCCTGGTTGATGGCGCCGATGCCGCTGGTGAGCGACTCGCCCGAGTCCACCAGCCCCAGGTTCTTGACGCGCGCGAACTCGGCTTCGAGCTTGGCGTCGTTGAGTTCGGGGTTGAGGCGCTTGATCATCTCCATCGCGGGCTTGCGGTCGGCATAGAGGAAGTTGTACCAGCCGACGATCGAGGCCTCGACGAAACGGCGCACCAGCTCGGGGTTCTTCTCGACCAGGTCGCGCCGGGTCTCCACCATGTTGCCGTAGGTGTTGTAGCCCACGTCGGCCAGCATGTAGATGTCGGTCTTCACGCCCTGCTCTTCCGCGTAGATCGGCTCGGCCGTGGCGAAGGCCTGCTGCACCGCGTTCTTGTCGGCCAGGAACGGCGCCAGGCTGTAGGTGTAGGGCTTGAACTGCTCGTCGCTGAAGCCGTGCTCGGCCTTGAGCCACTGCCAGAAGCCGAACTGGTTGGACTTGGCGATCAGCACCGTCTTGGCGCCCTTGAGCTCGGCGAAGTTCTTGTACTGGCCGGCGTGCGTGATGAGCGCGGTCGGGTCCTTCTGGAAGAAGGCCGCCACCACCACGGTGGGGATCTTGGCGCGCGTGGTCTCCAGCGCGGTCAGCAGCCCGCCCGTGAGCAGGAAGTCGATCTTGCCGGCCGGCAGCATGGGCCGGTTGTTGACCTGCGGGCCGCCCTGCTGGATCTCGACGTCGAGGCCGTACTTCTTGTAGGTGCCGTCAGCCGCGGCCTGGAAGAACCCGCCCTGGCTGGCCTGCGCCTTCCAGTTGAGCGCGAACGTCACCTTGTCCTGCGCGTTCGCGCCCAGGCTGAGGGTGACCGCCACGGCGGCTGCAAGCAGGTGGGTCACCCCCGCGAAGCGAAACTTTGACATGCCTATCTCCAATCATGGTGCCGGTGAAACTGCTGGGCCGGGCTGTCGGCCGGCTGCAGGTGATCTCGAAATTACTATACAACCAGTTTAACCATTTGGTCAAATATTTTGCTGATGGACAACCCTGAGAACTTGTTCACAGTCTTTGAGCCCATCGGTCGCCGGGCTGTGCTTGCAGCAGCAGGGGCATGCGGCGGAGCCTTGCGCGGGCCGCCGTTTCGGCGCATCCTTCCAGACAGGCACGCGTCTTGAGGAGTCCATCATGCGCACCCTGGCCCACCATCACCGCGGGTTCCGTTTCCTGGCAGCGGCGCTGCTGTTCGGCTGGGCGCAGGTCCAGGCCGCCAGCCCTCCGGCTCCCGCCGTGCAGGCGGTCATCGAGGCGCTCAGCCGGGCCCAGGCCGCCGTGGTGGGGGTGCAGGTCACGGCCATCGAGGGCTCGCGCTCGGCGGAAGCGCTGGGCCTGGAGCGCAGCGGCTCGGGCGTGGTGATCGGCGCCGACGGGCTGATCCTCACCATCGGCTACCTGATGCAGGAGGCCGACTCGATCCAGATCGTCACGCAGGACAACAAGACCCTGCCCGCCCGCGCCGTGGCCTACGACCTCGCCACCGGCTTCGGCTTGGTCCGGCCCCTGCTGCCCTGGCATGGCCCGCGCCCCATGACGCTGGGCAGCCTCAAGGGCCTGCAGACCGGCGAGGTGCTGATGACCGCCACCGGCGGCGAGGAAGGCGACGTGGCCATGACCCGGCTCGTCAGCCAGCGCCCCTTCTCCGGCTACTGGGAATACCACATCGACAGCGCGCTGTTCACCAGCCCACCGATCGCCCGCCACTCGGGCGCGCCGCTGTTCAACCAGAAAGGCGAGCTGCTCGGCATCGGCAGCCTGCTGGTGCTGGACGCCGCGGGCGGCCGCCAGCGCCTGCCGGGCAACATGTTCGTGCCGGTGGACCTGCTCAAGCCCATCCTCGGCGAGCTGCAGCGCACCGGCAGCAGCCACCTGAGCCACCGCCCGTGGCTGGGGCTGGCGTCGAGCGAACAAGGCGGGCACGTGCTGATCGTGCGCGTCAGCCAGGGCGGGCCGGCCGAGGCGGCCGGGCTGCAGCCCGGCGACGTGGTGCTGGCGGTGGACGGCGCCAAGGTCGCAACGCTCGAGGCCTTCTACAAGAAGCTGTGGGTGCACGCCGAGCCCGAGGCCGAGATCCGCCTCACGGTGCTGCAGGGCAGCGCCCTGCGCACCATCGTGCTCAAGGGCGTGGACCGCATGAGCACGATGCAGAAGCCGGCCGGCATCTAGGAGGCCGGTTCACCCTGTTTTTGCATCAAATCGGCCCGATGTCCAGGCGGCACGGTGATTTTCAGCTATCACTTCGATAGCAGACCCTGCGCCACCGTGGGATAGCGCAGGCGTAGGCGCAGCTCCCGCTTGAGCCGCGCGTTGTCCAGGCGCCGCGACTCCGACATGAAGCTCAGCAGCATCAGCGGCAGCTCGTCGGCCGCCGTGCTGCGCGGCACGCGCGGCGGGCGCGCCAGGCCATACAGGTCGGCCGCCAGGTCGAAGTAGTCGCCCATCTTGAGCTGCGTGTCGTCGCTGGCGTTGTAGATGCGCTGCGGCGCGCCGCGCCACAGCGCCGCCAGGCAGGCGCGCGCCAGGTCGTCGGCATGGATGTGGTTGGTGTAGACGTCGTCGTCCGCCGCCAGCACCGGCGTGCGCCGCAGCAGCCGCTCGCGCGGCGTGCCGCCCTCGCGGCCGGGCGCGTAGATGCCGGGAATGCGCAGCAGGGCCGTGCGCACATGCGCGGCGCGGCCGTAGTGGCGCACCAGCCGCTCTGCGTCCACGCGCCGGTGGGCGCGCGGGGTGTGGGCCTGGGTCGGCTGCGTCTCGGCCACCCGGCGGCCCCCGCAATCGCCGTAGACGCCGCTAGTCGAGCCGTAGACCAGCGAGACGGGCGCACCGCGCAGGCGCAGCACGCGCAGCAGCGCCTGCGTGCGCGGGTCGCGCCACCACGGGGCCTGCCCCTCGGCCGGCGGCGGCGCCAGGTGCAGCACGCGGGTGGCCAGGCCGGCCAGGCGCCGGAGGCTCGCCGGCTGATCCAGGTTGCCGAGCAGCGGCGTGATGCCCTGCCCGCGCAGCGCGGCGCGGCGTTCCGCGGACGAGGTCAGCGCCAGCAGGCGGATGCGCGGCGTGGCGCCCGGCGCCGCGCCCAGGGCCTGCGCGGCGCGCAGGCCGACATCGCCGCAACCCACGATCAGCAGGCGCTCGCGCCGAAAGCGCGCGGGCAGTGCGCCAAGGGGGTTCTGGTTTGAAGGCAAAATCGGGGGGTTGGGAAAATCGGATTTCCCCCGAGGATACAGAAAAGATGAGCTTCAACATCACCGTGCAGCCCAGTGGCCGCGCTTTCACCGCCGCGCCCGACGAGGCGATCCTGGCCGCCGCCATCCGCCAGGGCATCGGCCTGCCCTACGGCTGCAAGGACGGTGCCTGCGGCTCGTGCAAATGCAGGAAGCTCGAAGGCACGGTGGCCCTCGGCCCGCACCAGAGCAAGGCGCTGAGCCCCGAGGAAGAGGCCGCCGGCTTCATCCTGACCTGCAGCGCGGTGCCGCTGTCCGACGTGGTGCTGGAATCGCGCCAGGTCACCGACGAGAGCGCCTTCCCGGTCAAGAAGATGCCTTCGCGCGTGACCTCGCTGGAGAAGAAGTCGCACGACGTGATCGTGCTCAAGCTGCAGCTGCCGGCCAACGACACCCTGCGCTACCACGCCGGCCAGTACGTGGAGTTCATCCTGCGCGACGGCGCGCGGCGCAGCTACTCGATGGCCAACGCGCCGCACAACGGCCCCGGCGTGGAGCTGCACATCCGCCACATGCCCGGCGGCAAGTTCACCGACCATGTGTTCGGCGTGATGAAGGAGAAGGAAATCCTGCGCGTCGAAGGCCCCTACGGCAGCTTCTTCCTGCGCGAGGACTCCGACAAGCCCATGGTGCTGCTGGCCTCGGGCACGGGCTTCGCACCGATCAAGGCACTGATCGAGCACCTGCAGCACAAGGGCATCACCCGCCCCGTCACGCTGTACTGGGGCGGCCGCCGGCCGGAAGACCTGTACATGGACGACTGGGTCCAGGCCCGGCTGGCCGACATGCCCCACCTGACCTACGTACCGGTGATCTCCAACGCCCTGCCCGAGGACAACTGGACCGGCCGCACGGGCTTCGTGCACAAGGCGGTGCTGGAAGATTTCCCCGACCTCTCGGGCCACCAGGTCTATGCCTGCGGCGCCCCGATCGTGGTGGACTCCGCGCGCGCCGAGTACTCTGCGCAAGGCGGGCTGCCCGCCGAGGAGTTCTACGCCGACTCGTTCACCTCCGAGCAGGACAAGCACGGTAACTGACGCCCCCCCGAAGCGCCTACGGCGTGGTGCTATGGCCAGAGGCCATGGCTCTTCGAGGCCGTCCAGACCTGCGCAGGCAGGTCTGGAGCCGCGGCCTCTCAGCCCCCTCAAGGGGGCGCCACCAGCGGACCGGCAAAGCCGGCTCCGCGGTGGCCCTGGCCTGGGCCGCGCGGTTTTCAGGCGTCGCGGGTGGCGCGTAGCGCATAACTGATACGGCAAAAAAACGCCCGTGGTCCTGGGACCACGGGCGTTTTTCCTGGGCCGGCGCCGGCCCGGGACGCGCTCACTTGGCCGCCGGCGCGGCTTCGGTCTTGGCTTCGGCGGCCTGCTTGGCCGCGTGATGCTTCTTGTGGTGGTGATGCTTCTTCCCGGTCTTGGCCATCGGCTTAGCCTCCGGGGCCGGGGCGGCGGGTGCCGCAGCCGCAGCGGGCGCGGCCGGGGTGGCTGGCGCAGCCGCCGGGGCCTGGGCGAAAGCGGCGCCGCCGGCAGCGAGGGTCAGGGCAACGAGCAGGGACTGAAACTTCATGGTGAACTCCTTGAGGGTGAAGCGATGGAGACGGCCTCCATGCACCTGCAACGCCCAAGGCCCCGGCGCCGCATCACAGCGCTTAAGCAAATGGTTGTAAGCGCTTGTCACGGTAATATTGGCCGATACCCTCAGGACTCCCCATGAAACGCAGAACCCTTCTTCTCTCCTCGATGGCCGCGCCGCTGGCGCTCTCGTCCGCGCTGCCGGCCCGGGCCCAGGCCAACAAGGTCATCCGCCTGGTCGTGCCCTATGCACCGGGCGGCCCGATCGACGTGACGGCGCGTGTGCTGGCCGAGCGGGTGAAAGACACGCTCGGGCCCGTCATCATCGAGAACCGCGCCGGCGCGGGCGGCAACATCGGCGCTGATGCGATCGCCAAGGCCGCGCCCGACGGCCTGACCATCGGCATCGCCGCCACCGCCACACACGCGGTGAACCCCTGGCTCTACAGCAAGATGCCGTACGACGCGGCGCGCGACTTCGCCCCCATCACGCAGATGGTGCGCGTGCCCAACGTGCTGGTGATGAACGCCGAGACGGCCCAGCGCCTGAAGATCAACACGCTGAAGGACCTGATCGCCTACGCCAAGGCCCACCCCGCGCAGCTCAACTACGGCAGCGGCGGCAACGGCAGCGCGGGCCACCTGGCCGGCGAGATGTTCAAGGCCCAGGCCGGCATCTTCGCGGTGCACATCCCCTACAACGGCGGCAGCCCGGCGCAGCTCGCGCTGCTGAGCGGCCAGGTCGACTTCAACTTCGACAACCTCGCCACCGCCGCGCCCAACATCCGCTCGGGCAAGCTCAAGGCGCTGGCCGTGACCACGCTGCAGCGCTCGCCGGCGCTGCCGGAGGCGCCGCCCGTGGCCGACGTGCTCAAGGGCTTTTCCATCGACACCTGGTGGGGCCTGGTGGCGCCGGCCGCCACGCCGAAGGACGTGGTGGCGAAGCTCAACCACGCCTTCGTCGCCGCGCTCAACGCGCCGGAAACCCGGACCCGCTTCGCCAACCTGCTGGCCGAGCCGGTGGCCAACACGCCCGAGGAGTTCGGCGCGTTCATGAAGAGCGAGCTGGCCAAGTACGGGCAGGTGGTCAAGGCCTCGGGCGCCAAGGTCGACTGAATTTCAGGCCATTTTGGCCTGATGTCCAGGTGGGGCGGTCATTTGATGCTATCAATCCGATAGCACCCAAAACGCCCGCCCTCAGCCCTCGAACTGCGGGTGCAACTGCCGGATGCGGTTCATCGCCATGCCGGCGGCGGCGGTGCGCGTTTCCACGCCGAGCTTGGCGAACACGCGCTCCAGGTGCTTCTTCACCGTCATCGGCGAAGTGCCCAGGATGTCGCCGATGTCGCGGTTGATCTTGCCCTTGACCACCCAGTACAGCACCTCGGCCTCGCGCGCCGTGAGCCTGAACGACAGGCTCATGGCCTCGATCACCGCGGCATCCGACACCTCGCGCATCACGATCAGCCAGTCGTCGTCGCCGGTCTGCTGGTGCAGGCGGAACGTCAATCGCCGCGGCCCCTGCTCGACCGACAGACGCGGCGGCTCGATCTGCTGCTCGGCCTCGCGCAGGTGGCGGCGCAGCCAGTCGATCACCGGCGGCGGCGTCTGCGGCGCGCTGGTGCCGTAGTAGCGCAGCAGCAGCTCGCGCGCCAGCGGCGTCTGCCACATCAGCCGGCCGTCGCCCGCGCGCACGGTGATGCTGGCGTAGCCGAAGGCGTCGAGCGCGTTGCGCGCCTGGCGCCGCTCGCGCGCGCCCTGCATGTGCACGCCCATGCGCGCCAGCACCTCCTTGGGCTTGATCGGCTTGGTCACGTAGTCCACACCGCCGGCCTCCAGCGCCGCCACCAGGTGCTCGGTCTCGGTCAGCCCGGTCATGAAGATGATGGGAATGTGCGCGGTCTGCGGCGCGGCTTTCAGGCGCTTGGCCACCTCGAAGCCGTCGATGCCCGGCATCATGGCGTCCAGCAGCACGATGTCGGGCAGCGCCTGCGCGGCGCGCTGCAGCGCGGCCTCGCCGCCGGTGGCCACCAGCACCGTGTAGCCCGACTCATCGAGCGCGTCGTGCAGCACCGCGAGGTTGTCGGGCACGTCGTCCACGATCAGCACCACGTCGCTGTTGGCGCGGTCGAGCGTGTGGTCAAGGGGCGTGGGCGTCATGGCGGGCCTGCTGCAACTGTTGGCTCATGGCATCGAACTGGAACTGCCGCGCCAGCTCGCGCATGGCGGCGGCGAACTCGGCGCACTCGGGCTGCATGCGCTCGATCTCGTCGAGCTGGTTCACGATGCCGCGGTAGAACCCGAGATGGATCACCTCCTGCAACGCCGCGATGCGCGCCGGCGCCGGGTACGCGCGCGCCGCCGGTGGCGCGGCGGCCACTGACGGCGGCGGTGCCTCGTCGAGCCAGGCCAGGGCCAGGCGGCGCTCCAGCCAGTCGAGCAGCTCGCTGTGGCGCACCGGCTTGAGGATGAAGTCCTCGGCGCGGATGCCCGCGTCGTTGTCCAGCCCCTTGTCGAAGGCGTTGGCGGAGACGATGGCCACATGGGCCCCCACGCTTCTCACTGCGTGTCGTGCGCTGCCCCCCGAGGGGGCTTCTCCGCCTTGGGGCGGCCCGGCGGCGGAGAGGGCCCCCACGCTTCTCACTGCGTGTAGTACGCTGCCCCCCGAGGGGGCTTCTCCGCCTTGGGGCGGCCCGGCGGCGGAGAGGGCCCCCACGCTTCTCACTGCGTGTAGTGCGCTGCCCCCCGAGGGAGCTTCTCCGCCTTGGGGCGGCCCGGCGGCGGAGAGGGTTTGCTCCAGCTGGCGCAAACGCCGCAAAGTCTCCCAGCCGTCGATGCCAGGCATGGCCAGGTCCATGAAGATCACGTCCGGCCGGTAGCCGGCGGCCAGCAGGTCCAGGCAGTCGTGGCCGCTGGCAGCGGTGCGCAGCTCGAAGCCCAGCGGCTCCAGCAGCGTCACCAGCAGCTCGCGGTCGGCCTCCTCGTTGTCCACCACCAGCACCTTGCGGCGCGGCCCCGCGTAGCCGTGGCGCGCACGCGCCGGCGCTGGCCGCGCCGGCTCGGCGGCCGCGCCGCTCACCTCGGGCAGGAACAGCTTGATGCGGAACACCGAGCCCGCGCCCGGCGTGCTGGCCACGGTCAGCTCGCCGCCCATCAGGTCGGTCAGCATCTTGGCCATGGTCAGCCCCAGCCCGGCGCCGGGTGCGCCCTGGCTGGCGCTGGCGCCGCGCGCGAACGGCTCGAAGATGGTCTCGATCTCCTGCGCCGCCAGGCCCGGGCCGGTGTCCTCGATCTCGATGGTGGCCATCTCGCGCGCATGGCGCAGCCGGAACACGACCTGCCCGCGCGCGGTGAACTTGATGGCATTGCCCAGCAGGTTGATCAGGATCTGGCGCACCCGCTTCTCGTCGGCGCGCACCCGCTCGGGCAGCGCGCTCCCGGCCTCGAAGCGGAAGGCCAGCCCTTTCTCGGCCGCCTGCAGCTCGAACATGCCGGCGATCTCCTGCACGCAGTCGGCAAAGTACATGGGCCTGACGTTGAGCGTGAGCTTGCCGGACTCGATGCGCGCGATGTCCAGCGTGCCCTCGATCAAGGACAGCAGGTGCTCGCCGCCACGCTTGATGACGGTGACCGCCTGGCGCCGATGCGGCGGCACCGCGGCATCCTCGCCCATGAGCTGGGCATAGCCGAGGATGCTGTTGAGCGGTGTGCGCAGCTCGTGGCTGATGGCGCTGATGTAGCGGCTCTTGGCCTGGTTGGCGTGCTCGGCCGCGCGCATGGCCTGCTCCGCCAGCAGCTTGGCCTGCTGCAGCGCCTCGTCGGTCTGGCGGTGCGACTCGATCTCGCGCACCAGCAGGTGGGTCTGGCGGTTCGACTCCTCCTGCGCCACCTGGCGGCTCTTGTGGGCCAGCACCAGCCACCAGGCCACGATGCCGGCGATCACCAGCAGCGCCATGTAGGCCTTGAGGAAACCCGAGCGCAGCGAGCCGTCCGGGGTGTCGGACACCAGCGTGTCGCCCAGCGCGCGCAGCTCCTGGTGGTAGAGCAGGCCGAACACCATGGCCAGCAGCGGCACCACGACCAGCATCAGCAGCAGGAAGTGGCTCAGCCCGGTGTCGAGATAGGGCCAGATGCGCCGCGGCAGCAGCCAGCGCAGCGCGCCCGACCACTGCGTCGACAGGCTCGCGTGCGGCTTGCACAGGTCGCCGCAGCGCGCATCGAGCGTGCAGCACAGCGAGCAGATCGGCCCCTGGTAGGCCGGGCAATGCGCCATGTCCGGCCCCTCGTATTCGCGCTCGCAGATCACGCAGCGCCGAAGGCCGTGGCTCGGGCTGCCGGCCCCGGCCGCCAGCGGCATCAGCGGCGCGCGCGCGATGTAGTAGCGGCCCTTGGTGGCCCAGGCCAGCAGCGGCGCTGCCGCGAAGGCCGCGCCCAGCGCGATCAGCGCCGAGAAGGCCTGGGCCGTGGGGCCGAACAGCCCCAGGTGCGCCGTGACGGACAGCCCCGAGGCCAGCGCCATCGCGCCCACGCCCACCGGGTTGATGTCGTAGAGATAGGCGCGCTTGAACTCGATGCCGGGCGGCGACAGGCCCAGCGGCTTGTTGATCACCAGATCGGCCACCACCGTCATGATCCAGGCGATGGCGATGTTGGAGTACAGCCCGAGCACGTCGTCCAGCGCCTCGAACACGTTCATCTCCATCAGCATGAAGGCGATCAGCGTGTTGAACACCACCCACACCACGCGGCCCGGATGGCTGTGCGTGAGCCGCGAGAAGAAATTGGACCACGCCAGCGAACCGGCATAGGCGTTGGTGACGTTGATCTTGAGCTGCGAGATCACGACGAACAGCGCCGTGGCCGCCACCGCCCAGCCGTAGCGCGGGAACACGTACTCGTAGGCGGCCAGGTACATCTGGTTCGGGTCCACCGCGCGGTCGATCGGCACCATGTGGCTGATGGCGAGATAGGCCAGCAAGGCGCCGCCCAGCATCTTGACCACGCCCAGCAGCACCCAGCCCGGCCCGCCCGCAAGCACGCCGAACCACCAGCGGCGGCGGTTCGCGCCGGTCCTGGCCGGCATGAAGCGCAGGTAGTCGGCCTGCTCGCCCATCTGCGTGATCAGCGCGATGCCCACGGTGAGGGAAGCACCAAACAGGTGCAAATCGAACCGGGCCTCCGTGCCCCGCTCACCGATGTAGTGCGTCACGCCCGCAAAGGCACCAGGATCGCGCACGAGGACATAGACGAAGGGCACCACCAGCATCAGCAGCCACAGCGGCTGCGTCCACACCTGCAGGCGGCTGATGGCGGAGACCCCGTGCGTGACGAGCGGGATCACCACCAGCGCGCAGATCAGGTAGCCCCAGCTCGGCGGAATGCCCAGCGCGAGGTCGAGCGCGTAGGCCATCACCGCCGCCTCGAGCGCGAAGAAGATGAAGGTGAACGAGGCGTAGATCAGCGAGGTGACGGTGGAGCCGATGTAGCCGAAGCCCGCGCCGCGCGTGAGCAGGTCCATGTCCACGCCGTAGCGCGCCGCATAGATGCTGATGGGCAGCCCCGCCGCGAAAATGATCAGGCCGGTGGCCAGGATGGCCCAGAAGGCGTTGATGAAGCCGTACTGCACCAGCAGCGTGGCGCCCACGGCCTCCAGGATCAGGAACGAGGCCGCGCCGAACGCGGTGTTGGCCACCCGCCATTCGGACCACCGGCGAAAGCGCTGCGGCGTGAAGCGCAGCGCGTAGTCCTCCATGGTCTCCCGGGCCACCCAGCTGTTGTAGTCGCGCCGCACCTTCACCACGCGCTGCGGCGCGTCGTGCTCAATCGGGGGGGCGGCGCTCTCGTTCACAGCCATGCGGTGCAGATTTCATGCCACAGCGAGCCCGCCGCCGGGCCATCCGGCGCAGGGGCCAGGCACGCCTATTGCTCGATAATGAATCGAGACTCCTACGATTGCGGCCCATGGAACTGACGCCCCGCGAAAAAGACAAGCTTCTGATCTTCACCGCCGCCCTGCTGGCCGAACGGCGCCGCGCGCGCGGCCTCCAGCTCAACTACCCCGAGGCCGTGGCCCTGATCTCGGCGGCCGTGATGGAGGGGGCGCGCGACGGCAAGAGCGTGGCGCAGCTCATGAGCGAGGGCCGCAGCGTGCTCACCCGCGCCGACGTGATGGACGGCGTGGCCGAGATGATCCCCGACATCCAGGTCGAGGCCACGTTCCCGGACGGCACCAAGCTTGTGACGGTGCATCAGCCGATCGTATGAAACACCCCCAGGCTGCGCTGCGCTTCGCCTCCCCCCTGCCGGGGGCAACGCCAGTGGCCCGGCAGAGCCGGTTCCACGGCGTTTTCTGGAAAGGGCCGGCCTGCGGCGGCCCGCTGACATCCACTCGCATTCATTGGAGAACCTGATGCGCACTTCCCGTTCTGCTCTCTTCGCGCTGATGGCGTCTGTCGGCGCCCTGCCGCTCGCCGCGCTGGCCCACACCGGTGTGGACAGCGGCGCGCACCACGGCGCCCTGGCCGGCCTGCTGCACCCGCTGACGGGCGCCGACCACCTGGCCGCCATGGTGGCCGTGGGCCTGTGGAGCGCGCTGGCCGCGCGCCGCGCCTGGCCCGACCTGCTGTGGGCGCCGCTGGGCTTCGCGGCCATGCTGCTGGGCGGCGCGGCGCTGGGCCTGGCCGGCGTGGACGTGCCGGCGGTGGAGCCGATGATCGCGGCCTCGCTGCTGGTGATCGGCCTGCTGGTGGTGACGCGCCTGCGCGTGCCGGCCCTGGCGGCCGCGGCCATCGTGGGCGTTTTTGCGGTCTTTCATGGGGTGGCCCACGGCCAGGAACTGACAGGCAACGCGCAGGCCCTGCCCACGCTGGCGGGCATGCTGTGCGCCACCGTGCTGCTGCATGCCACGGGCATTGCCGCCGGCTGGGTGCTGCGCCACGCCCATGCCTGGCTGCCGCGTGCGGCGGGAGCCGCCGTGGCGCTGCTCGGCCTCAGCCTGCTGGCGCAACGGATCTGAAGGGCCAGGCCATGATTCCCGGAGAACTGCTCACCGACGGCGCCGACCACGTGCTCAATCCCGGCCGGCGCACCCTCACTTTGGTGGTGAAGAACACCGCCGACCGGCCGATCCAGGTCGGCTCGCACTACCACTTCGCCGAAACCAACGGCGCGCTCGACTTCGACCGCAGCGCCGCGCGCGGCATGCGCCTGAACATCACCTCCGGCACGGCCGTGCGCTTCGAGCCCGGCCAGCAGCGCACGGTGGAACTGGTGGACTATGCGGGCGCGCGCCGCGTCCATGGTTTCCGCGGACTCATTCAAGGAGCCCTTTGACCATGGCCACCATCGGACGCCGCGCCTACGCGGAAATCTTCGGCCCCACGGTGGGCGACCGCGTGCGCCTGGCCGACACGGAACTGATCATCGAGGTCGAGAAGGACTACACCCTGGCCGCCGGCGGCTACGGCGAGGAAGTGAAGTTCGGCGGCGGCAAGACCATCCGCGACGGCATGGCGCAGAGCCAGCACACGCGTGCCGAAGGGGCGATGGACTGCGTGCTCACCAATGCGCTGATCCTCGACCACTGGGGCATCGTCAAGGCCGACATCGGTATCAAGGACGGCCGCATCGCCGCCATCGGCAAGGCCGGCAACCCGGACACGCAGCCGGGCGTGGACATCGTCATCGGCCCGGGCACGGAGATCATCTCGTGCGAGGGCAACATCGTCACCGCGGGCGGCGTCGACAGCCATGTCCACTTCATCAGCCCGCAGCAGATCGAAGAGGCGCTGTGCTCGGGCGTGACCACCATGCTCGGCGGCGGCACGGGCCCGGCCACCGGCACCCTGGCCACCACCTGCACGCCCGGCCCCTGGAACATCGAGCGCATGCTGCAGGCGGCCGACGCCTTCCCGATGAACCTGGGCTTCCTCGGCAAGGGCAATGCCAGCCTGCCGGCCGCGCTGCACGAGCAGATCAGCGCCGGCGTGATCGGCCTGAAGCTGCATGAAGACTGGGGCACCACGCCCGCGGCCATCAGCAACTGCCTGGACGTGGCCGACGAGACCGACACCCAGGTGGCGATCCACTCCGACACGCTCAACGAGTCGGGCTTCGTCGAGAACACCATCGCCGCCACCCGGGGCCGGGGCCTCTGCGCCTTCCACACCGAGGGCGCGGGCGGCGGCCATGCGCCCGACATCCTGCGCGTGGTGGGCGAGGCCAACTTCCTGCCCAGCTCCACCAACCCCACCATGCCCTACACGGTGAACACGCTGGACGAGCATGTGGACATGCTCATGGTGTGCCACCACCTCAATCCGGCGATTGCCGAGGACCTGGCCTTCGCCGAGAGCCGCATCCGCAAGGAGACCATCGCGGCCGAGGACATCCTGCAGGACCTGGGCGCGATCAGCATGATGAGCTCCGACAGCCAGGCCATGGGCCGCGTCGGCGAAGTCATCCTCCGCACCTGGCAGACCGCGCACAAGATGAAGCTGCAGCGCGGCACGCTACCTGAAGACTCGGCGCGCAACGACAACTTCCGCGCCAGGCGCTACGTGGCCAAGTACACGATCAACCCGGCCATCGCCCACGGCATCAGCCACGAGGTGGGCAGCATCGAGCTCGGCAAATGGGCCGACCTGGTGATCTTCAAGCCCGCGTTCTTCGGCATCAAGCCCGCGCTGATCCTCAAGGGCGGCTTCATCGCCTACGCCGCCATGGGCGACCCCAACGCCTCCATCCCCACGCCGCAGCCGGTGCACTACCGGCCGATGTTCGGGGCCTTCGGCGGCGCCATCGCGAAAACCTCGCTGACCTTCGTCTCGCAGGCCGGCCTGGCGGCCGGTGTGAAGGAGCGCTATGGCCTGGCCAAGACCCTCAGCACGGTAAAGAACGTGCGCCAGGTGCGCAAACAGCACATGATCCACAATGGCTACACGCCCCGGATGGAAATCGACCCGCAGACCTACAGCGTGCGCGCCGACGGCCAGTTGCTGAGCTGCGAGCCGGCGACCGTGCTGCCGATGGCGCAGCGATACTTCCTGTTCTGATGCTTCAAATCTCCAAACTCATTCCAGGCGGTCACGGGCTCGCGCCCGTGCTCGTCAAACGCGCGTCCACCGTGGAACTCGACTGGGACGTGCGCCAGAAAAGCCGCTTCGACGCCACGGATTCGCAGGGCCGCCAGCTCGGCGTGTTCCTGCCGCGCGGCACCGCCGTGCGCGGCGGCGACGTGCTGGTGGCCGAAGACGGTTCGCTCATCAAGGTGCTGGCCGCACCGCAGCCGGTGCTGGTGATCACGCACTGCGGCGAGCACGGCACGCCTTTCGATCTGGCGCGCGCGGCCTACCACCTGGGCAACCGGCATGTGCCGCTCGAACTCACTCCCACCCACCTGAAGATCGAGCCTGACCACGTGCTGGCCGACCTGCTGCGCGCCATGCACCTGATCGTGCGCGAGGGCCATGAGGCGTTCGAGCCCGAGGGCGGGGCCTACAGCTCCCACGGGGGCCATCGGCACGCGCAGGAGCCGGACGCGGGGCACGGCCCCGGGCCTGCGGGCCATGGCCACGCGCACGACCATGGCCACGGCGGCCACCCCCACTCCCACTGAGCAGGCGCTTCATGAATGAAGGCACGGGCCCCGATGCCGCGAGCCTGCTGCAGCTGATCTGGCTGGCTTCGCCGGCCCTGCCGGTGGGGGGCTTCTCCTACTCGGAGGGACTGGAGGCCGCCGTGGAATGGGCCGGCGTCAGCACGGAAGCCACAGCGTCCGACTGGGTTGCCGACCAGTTGCAGCTCACCCTGGCGCGCGGCGACCTCGCCATCGTGGCCCAGGCCATTGAAGCCTGGCGAGCGAATGACCTCACACGCATCCGCGGCCTCAACGGCTGGGTGCTACAGACGCGCGAATCGGCCGAGTTCCGCCTTCAGGCCGAGCAGATGGGCCGCTCCTTCGTCGAATGGCTGCGGCTGCACCACGCCGACGCCGCCGACGCCTTTTCCGGCCTACCCGCCACCTACCCCGTGGCCTTCGCCTTCGCCGCAGCGCGCACCCAGGCGCCGGCGCACGACGGCTGCCTGGCCTTCGCCTTCGGCTGGGCCGAAAACATGGTGAGCGCTGCGGTCAAGGCCGTGCCGCTGGGCCAGAGCGCGGGCCAGCGCATCCTGGCCCGGCTGGCGCGCGACATCCCCGCCGCCGTCTCCCGCGCCGCCGCCCTGGCCGACGGCGAGCGCCAGGCTTTTTCACCCATGCTCGCCGTGTTGTCGGCCCGGCATGAAACACAATACTCACGCTTGTTCAGAAGCTGAAAGGCCCCGCCATGAACTCCGCTCCGCACCCTGCCGCCCGCCGCACCAAGAAACTGCCGCCGCTGCGCGTGGGCATCGGCGGCCCCGTCGGTTCGGGCAAGACCACGCTGCTCGAGATGCTGTGCAAGGCCATGCGCGACAAGTACGACCTGGTGGCCATCACCAACGACATCTACACCAAGGAAGACCAGCGCCTGCTGACCGTGAGCGGCGCGCTGCCGGCCGAACGCATCATGGGCGTGGAAACCGGTGGCTGCCCGCACACCGCGATCCGCGAGGACGCTTCGATCAATCTCGAGGCCATCGACCGCATGCTGGCGGATTTTCCCGATGCCGACGTGGTGTTCGTCGAAAGCGGCGGCGACAACCTTGCTGCCACCTTCAGCCCGGAGCTGAGCGACCTCACCATCTACGTGATCGACGTGGCGGCCGGCGAGAAGATTCCGCGCAAGGGCGGCCCCGGCATCACCAAGAGCGACCTGTTCGTGATCAACAAGACCGATCTCGCGCCCTACGTCGGCGCCGACCTCTCGGTGATGGAGGCCGACACGCAGCGCATGCGGCAGTCGCCCAAAGGCATCAAGCCCTATGTGATGACCAACCTCAAGACCCGCGCCGGGCTGAGCGAGGTGGTGTCGTTCATCGAAACGCGGGGTATGCTGCAGGCCGCCTGAGCCGCCACACGAAAGACCGCCACCATGCAACGCTTCACCATCTCGCTGGACGACGCGCTGGCACAGCAGTTCGACGAGCTGATCGCCGCCAAGGGCTACGAAAACCGCTCCGAGGCCGTGCGCGACCTGATCCGCACCCAACTGGGCGATGCCACGCTGGCCGCGCGGACCGCCAAGTGGGCCGTGGCCTGCGTGAGCTACGTCTATGACCACCACGAGCACACCGTGGCCGACCGCGTGATGAGCCTGCAGCATGACCACCACGACCTCGTCATCACCAGCCTGCACACCCACCTGGACCACGATCATTGCCTGGAGAACGTGGTGCTGCGCGGCCCCACGGCTGCCGTCCAGGCGCTCGCAGAGCAACTGGTGGCCCTGCGCGGCGTGCGCCACGGCAACATCCACCTGGTGCCGCTGGGGGAAGATGCCCATGGCCACCGCCATCCGCGCTCGCACGACCCGGCCACGACGACCCGCCACACCCATCTGAAGCCGCTGAGTTGAGCAACGTGAGGCTCTGAAAGCGGCGCCGCTTCCGCCGCGCCCGTGAACCCTGCAACAATCGCAGGATGAAATCCAAAGTGCAGTTTCGCCTGCGCATCTACCGGGAGGACCACATTGCCGTCGGTCCAGGCAAGATCGCGCTGCTCGAGGCCATCGCCGAAACCGGTTCGATTTCCGCCGCCGCCAAGCAGCTCGGGATGTCGTACCGGCGAGCCTGGGTACTGGTGGACGAGATGAACCGCGCGCTCAGTGCTCCGGCGGTGCAGACCGCCACCGGCGGCATGCATGGCGGCGGCACGGCCCTGACTTCCGTGGGCCAGGACCTCGTCAAGCGCTACCGCGCCATCGAAAGCACGGCACGTGTAGCCGCCGCGGCCGACATCGCCGCCCTCACCCGGCTGCTGGCGCCATGATGCGCATCGCCTGCGGGCACGGCGCCGGCTGACCAGGATCAGCCCGGCCGCATGAAGCGGCCGGCTTACCGCCGCAGGACGTCGCCCGAAGCCGTCTCCTGTTCGATGCGCCACTCCTGGACTTCGGTCACACGGCGCCACTCCGTCCGGCTCGGAAACCGAGCACACCGTGGCGTCATGTTCGAGATCGCGCGTTCCATGTCTTCTGGAGCTTCTGTCGGCAAGCTGTGGGCCCTCACGCTATGTTCAACAATATACAAAGAGCATCCAGCGCCATGAGCGTCCCTGAAAGCACACGCGCCTCCCTCAAGGACCGCTCTTCGGATTCCGGATGAGCTCCATTCGAGCCGGCAGATGCTATGCAACAATATCGTAATATCCAATAAGACATTACGATACCGACATGGCTTCGATGGACTGGTTCCCGCTGATTCTTTCGCTGAAAGTCGCGGCCGTCGCCACCGTGCTGGCCCTGATTGCGGGGGTGACGCTCGGCTGGGTGTTCGCGCGCACACGGTTTCCCGGCAGCAGCGTGCTGGAATCGGTCTTCATGCTGCCGCTGGTCCTGCCGCCCACCGTGCTGGGCTACGGCATCCTGGTCGCGGCCGGACGCCGCAGCCCCCTGGGCGCCTGGCTGCGCGAGCACCTGAACTACACCATCATCTTCAGCTGGCATGGCGCGGTGGTCGCTTCGGCGGTCGTGGCCCTGCCCCTGGTGCTGAAATCGGCCAGCGCGGCCTTCGCGGGGGTTGACCGTTCGTTGGAAGCGGCGGCCAGCACCCTGCGCCAATCGCCGCTGTCCGTGTTCCTGCGCGTGACCCTGCCGCTGGCCTGGCCCGGCATTCTGGCCGGCACGCTGCTGGCCTATGCGCGCGCCATGGGAGAGTTCGGCGCCTCGCTGATGGTGGCCGGCTCCATCCCGGGACAGACGCAGACCCTGTCCATGGCCATCTACGACGCCGTCCAGGCCGGGCAGGACGACCGGGCATTGCTGCTGGTCGTGGTGACCTCTGTCCTGTCCATCATCGTGCTGGTTCTGTCGAACCGGTTTTTCTCACTTCGCTGAACCCAAGGAGCCCCGCAATGCGTCGATCCCGCCTTTTGTCCCTCGTTCTCGCGCTGGCCCTGCCATGGGCCGCCATGGCGCAGCAGATCACCGTGTCTGCCGCCGCCAGCCTGACGGACGCGTTCAAGGAACTGGCGCCGAAGTTCGAGGCCAGCAAGCCCGGCACCACGGTTCGCTTCAATTTCGCCGCCTCGGGCGTGCTGCTGCAGCAGATCAGCCAGGGAGCTCCGGTCGATGTGTTCGCCAGCGCCGATCAGGAAACCATGAATCGCGGGGTCGACCAGAAGCTGATCGATGTCGAGACGCGCAAGGATTTCGCCACCAACAGCCTGGTTTTGATCGAGCCCGCCAAGGACGGCCCGGGCCTGAAGGCGCTGGCAGACCTGAACGGCCCCGCCGTCCGGAAGATCGCGATCGGCAAGACGGCCACCGTGCCCGTCGGCCGCTACACCAAGCAGGTGCTCGACAGCGCCAACCTGTGGGCCGCGCTGGAGCCGAAGTTCGTGCAGGCCGACAGCGTGCGCCAGGTGCTCGACTACGTCAGCCGGGGCGAAGCCGAAGCCGGCTTCGTCTACCGCACCGATGCCGCCATCATGAGCGACAAGGTGAAGGTGGTGCTGGCGCCGTCCGGCCATACCCCGGTGTCCTACCCGGTGGCGGTGGTGAACGACAGCCGGCAGAAGGCGCTGGCCCGGGATTTCGTTGCCTTCCTCTCCACCGATGCAGCGCAGCAGGTCCTGACGCGCTATGGCTTCGGCAAGCCATGATCGATGTCGATGTGCGGCTCAGCGTCGCGGATCGCAACCGGCGTTTCGACCTCGCCGTGCGATTCGCCACGGATGCTCCGTTTGCCGCACTCTATGGTCCCTCGGGCTCGGGCAAGACACTGACGCTGCAGGCCATCGCCGGGCTGCAGCGTCCCGACGAGGGGCATATCCGGCTTGACGGACGCACGCTGTACGACTCCGCCGCCGGCATCCATGTGCCGCCGCCGCAGCGGCGCATCGGCTACCTGTTCCAGAGCTACGCGCTGTTCCCTCACCTGTCGGTGCGCGAGAACATCTCATTCGGGCTGACGTCCTGGCACAGGCGGCGGCCATCGGCCCCGGAACGCGACCATGTCCAGGCGCTGCTCGACAGCTTCGGCCTCGCCAGCATGGCCGACAGCCGCCCCCACACGCTTTCGGGGGGCCAGCAGCAGCGCGTCGCGCTGGCCCGCGCCCTGGCATGCCAGCCGCAGGTGCTGCTGCTGGATGAGCCCTTTGCCTCCCTCAACCCGATGCTGCGCCAGGCCTTGCGCCAGGATCTGGCCCGGGTGCGCAGCACATGGGGCATCCCGGCCTTGATGATCACCCACGACGTCGATGACGTGCTGGAACTGGCCGACGTGGCCTTCGTGTACCGGCAGGGACAGGTTGTGCAGGAAATCAACCTGCATGACGCCTCGAGCCGCGACTATGCGCGCCAGGAATGGGCCAGCCCGCCACCGCGCGAGCAGTCGCCGCTCAGGCAGAAACTGCATCGGATGCTGCTGGGAGCCGGCGGCGCGCGGGAGGCCTGAGGGCCGGGCCTTGCGCGGCCAGCAGCTTGCCATCGTCACACTTGATGGGCGAGCAGTTCATCCACCGGGATCGCCTGCGTCAGTCGGCAAACACCCCTGCCAGCCCCGTGGACCGGCCTGATCCGCCAGGGTGACTTTACACTCCCCCCAAATCTACAAAAAACTCAAAACCTCGGGAATTTGAATGCCGCAGCGACGGATTCCCCAGCCTGCTTCGTTCAAGCCAGGTAGGAACAGGCATGGGGCTTGGCCGGTCGCTCCCGAAAGAACATCTCATGCATGTCATGGTGACCATTGATCGACAGTGATCCCGATGCGGAACTGCTGGCGCGCGTGGGCCGAAGCGAGCCGCAAGCCGTGCAGGAAATGGTTGCGCGCAAGCTGCCGCGCATGCTGTCGCTCGCCATGCGCCTGCTGGGGCGGCGGAGCGAGGCGGAAGAGGTGGCGCAGGAGGCTTTCGTGCGTATCTGGAAGCATGCCGCACAGTGGCAATCCGGGCAGGCCCGGTTCGACACCTGGCTGCATCGTGTGGTGCTCAACCTCTGCTACGACCGCCTGCGCGGGCGGCGCGATGAAGAGCCCTATGAAGACGAACTGCACGAAGCGGCCGATCCGGCGGCCGCGCCGGACGAAGCACTCCAGGCCGTGCAGCGCAGCGCGCGCATGGCCGCCGCGCTGGCTGCCTTGCCTGCACGCCAGCGCGAGGCGCTGGTGCTGCAGTACTACCAGGAGCTGTCCAACGCCGAGGCAGCGGGGCTGATGGGCATCAGCGTCGAAGCGCTGGAGAGCTTGCTGTCGCGCGCGCGCCGCGCCCTGCGTGCGCAGCTCATGAGTGATTGAAAGGAGAGGTCATGACACCCGAACAATTCAATGCGCTGCTGGATGCCTATGGCACCGACTTTCGGCGTTGGCCCGAGGCCGAACGTGCCCCCGCGCGCGCCTTCGCGCTGCAGGACCGGCCCGAATGGCGCGAGCCACTGGCCGAAGCCGCGCTGCTCGACGACTGGCTCGACCAGTACACGGTGGCCGCGCCGGATGAGCAGCTCATGCGGCGTGTCGTGGCCTCCGCCACGGCGGCGGCAAGGCCTGGCCTGGCTGCGCCGAAAAAACCGTGGCGACAGTTGCGCTGGTGGTGGCCCGGCGCCGGGCTGGCAGGCATCGGGCTGGCGGGCACGCTGGCAGGGGTGTTTGCGGTGTCGATCGCCCTGCGCAGCGCTGCGCCCCCCACGCCGCTGGATTTACCGGAGCGCAGCACGGCTTTCAGCCAGATGTCCCCGGACTGGAGTGGCGAATGAACGAGCCTGCCCTCAAGCGCGGACTGGTGGTTTCACTGGTGGTCAATCTCTTTCTGGTGTGCAGCATCGCGGGCGGAGCCTGGCGCTGGTGGGCGTCTGAACGGGCGGCGACGGCCGCCGCCATGGCGGCGCAGCCGCGCGGGCTGCGTTTTGCGGCGGACGAATTGAGCGCCGATCAGCGCCGGGCGTTTCGCGTCGGCCTGCGCGATGCGCGACGCGATGCGGCCCCGTCCCTGCAGGCTGCTCGCGACGGGCGGCAAGAGGTTCTTCGCCTGCTGGGGGCGCCAGAGCTCGATCGCGCCGCCGTGGCGGATGCCCTGGCGCGCACCCGCGAGGCCGACAAGGCCTTGCGTGCGCGCGTGGAAACCAGTGTGGTCGATTTTGCGGCGACCTTGTCGCCCGAAGATCGGCAAAAACTGGTCAGCGGCCTGACGCGGCGCAGCACGCTGGGCCTGCTGCCTCCCGCGCAGCCCAAACCCTAGAAACAGGTTTGCAGCGGATTTCTGGCAAACGAGCGACGGATTCGGAGCCGGCCGGCGTTTAACGCAGCGAACCTGTGCCGCAGGCACGGTGCCTTGACAGGACGCGCTATGACCGCCTCATCCGCCACGAAGACCGCCGCTGTCGCACTCAACCGATTCGGGCTCGGGGTGCGCGCCGATGAATCGCTGCCCACCGACCCCAAGGGCTGGCTGCTCGCGCAGTTCGACCGCTATGCACCGCTGCCGCCCGCCTGGGCCGGGCAGCCGGACAGTGCCTCGCGGGTGACCGAATATGTGGACTACCAGCGCGCGCTGCGCCAGGCCGACGCGACCAACGAACTGGCGATGCGGCAGAAGCTGAGGAACCAGACGCAGGCCCGCTACCGCTCGGCGGTGAATGCCCGGGTCGCGAGCGCCCTGGCCACCCCTGCGCCCTTCGCCGAGCGACTGGTGCACTTCTGGGCCAATCATTTCGCGGTTTCCATTGACAAGGCACCGATCGCGGCGCTGGCCGGGACGTTCGAGCTCGAAGCCATCCGCCCCCACATCTTCGGGCGCTTCGAGGACATGCTCGCGGCGGTCGAACACCATCCGGCCATGCTGTTCTATCTCGACCAGGCGCGATCGATCGGCCCCGACAGCATGGTGGCCCAGCGCGCCGCGCGCCTCAACCCCGAGCGCCAGCGCGGCCTCAATGAGAACCTCGCACGCGAGATCCTGGAGCTGCACACCCTGGGCGTGCGCAGTGGCTACAGCCAGGGCGACGTCACCGAATTCGCGCGGGCGCTCACCGGCTGGAGCATCGGCGGCCTGCCCGGGCTGCCTCCCGGGGGGGCGCCGGGCACGTTCGCGTTTCAACCCATGCTGCACGAACCCGGGCCACGCACCGTGCTGGGGCAACGCTACGAACAACGGGGCGAAGCCCAGGCGCGGGCCATCCTGCGCGATCTTGCCGCCTCGCCTGCGACCGCGCAGCACATCGCCGACAAGCTGGCGCGCCATTTCGTGGGCGATGCGCCGCCCCCGGCCCTGGTGGAGCGTCTTGCCAGCACCTTCCTGCAGAGCCGGGGCGACCTGCCCAGTGTCTATCGGGCCTTGATCGGCGCGCCCGAGGCCTGGAGCCTGGCCCAGACCAAGTTCAAAACACCCTGGGAATGGACCCTGTCTTCGCTGCGCGGCCTGGGCTGGCGGGATCTGGGCGATCAGCAGCTCGCCCCCGTCCTGGTGCAGCTCGGCCAGCCCGTGTGGCGACCCGGTTCACCGGCAGGCTACGACGACATCACCGAGAGCTGGGCGGCGCCCGACATGCTGATGCGCCGGGTCGAGCTGGCGCAGCGCTTTGCGGCCCAGGCCGCAAGCACCGTCGATGCGCGCCTGCTCGGCCCGCAACTGCTGCCGGCCGGACTGAGCCCGGCCACGGCAAGCGCCCTCGCGCGCGCCGAAAGCCCCGCCACCGCGCTGGCCCTGCTGCTCGCCTCGCCCGAATTCCTGAGGAGATAGACCATGCCCTCGCGTTCACATTCCCGCCGCCATTTCCTTCAATTCGCCGCCGTTGGTGCCGGCGGATTCCTGGTGGCGCCGCACCTGGTGCTGGCCCAGGCCGCGACCGACCGCCGCTTCGTGTTCGTGATCCAGCGCGGTGCGGCCGACGGCCTCGACACCGTCATCCCCTACGCCGATCCCGGATATGCACGCCTGCGCGGCGCGCTCGCACTCGACACGGCGGCCGCGACGCGGCTCGATGGCCTGTTTGCCCTGCACCCGGCACTGGTCGAAACTGCCAGGCTCTATGCTGCAAAGGAGGCGCTGTTCGTCCACGCCGTGGCCTCGCCCTACCGCGATCGCTCGCATTTCGATGGCCAGAATGTGCTCGAGTCGGGTGGTTCCGCACCTTATGAAGCGAAGGATGGCTGGCTGAACCGGCTGGTCGCGCTGCTGCCCAAGGCCACGGGCGAAGCGATCGCGATCAGCCCCACCGTGCCGCTCGCGCTGCGCGGCGGGGCCGAGGTCGGCTCCTACGCACCTTCGGCGCTCAAGGAGGCACCGGACGACGACCTGCTGCAGCGCGTGCAGCAGCTGTACGCGCAGGATGCCCAGCTCCACGCCCTGTGGTCTGCCGCGATGGAGGCGCGCGGCATGGCCGGCCCGGCGGTGCGGCAGAACCCGGCCGAACTTGGGCAGCTTGCCGCACGGTTTCTTGCGCAGCCGGCCGGCCCGCGCATCGCGATGCTTGAAACCAGTGGCTGGGACACCCACAGCGCCCAGGCGCCTCGTATGGCGAATCAGTTCAAGGCGCTGGACGCCATGATCGCGGCGCTGCGGGAGGGCCTGGGCGCCACGTGGGCAAACACCACTGTGCTGGTTGCCACCGAGTTCGGGCGCACCGCCGCGGCCAACGGTACCGGCGGCACCGACCACGGAACGGCGTCGGTGGCCATGCTGCTGGGTGGCGCCGTCCAGGGTGGCCGGGTGATTGGTGACTGGCCTGGCCTGGCGCCTGGCGCACTCTACCAAGGACGCGACCTGCAGCCCACCACGGGACTGGATTCGCTGATCGCCTCGGCGGCAGGTGAGTGCTTCGGCATCGAGCCGGAGCGAGTCGCGAGAACGGTGTTTCCGCGGGTTGCCGGGGTGAAGACCCTGCCTCGCCTGCTGCGAGCTTGAGCCGAGGCCCTCACCTTACGAGGAAAGTTTTTTATTTGCCTGGCTGGACGCGGGACGCTCACCGGTGAGCGAAGCGATCCAGTCCACCAGCGGGGAGCGCAGTGAAGCCGTCGGGAGGGATGGCCGGCTCGCCGATTCGTCAAGAACAAGAGTCAACGAGGACATCATGGGACATTCGGAACTACCTGCGCGTCACGCGCTCACGCGACGCCGCTGGCTGGTGATTGGCGCCTGCGCGCTGGCGATTGGAGCGAGCGCTTCACTGTGGTTGTGGCGCGGCGCGGCCAAGGAAGCGAACCTGCCTGGCCCCGCCCTAGCGGGAAGTGCGCCGGCAGCCGGCACCGGCGGTCGGCGTTTTACGGCCGAGAACCGTGTCCAGCCCGTCACGGTGGGCACCGTTCAACGCCGGGACATGCGTGCCATCCACGCGGCCATCGGCAATATTGCGGCCCTCAACACGGCGGTGATTCGAGCGCGCGTGGACGGAGAGTTGCGGGCCATCCACTTCAAGGAAGGGCAACAGGTTCGCGCCGGCCAGCTGCTCGCCGAACTCGATCCGCGAGCTTTCGAGGTGCAGCTGGCGCAGGCGCAAGGCCAGCTGGCGCGCGACCAGGCCTTGTTCCGCAATGCCCAGCTGGACCTGGACCGTTACAAGGACCTGTCGTCGCGAGACTCGATCGCACGGCAGCAGGTCGATACCCAGGAGGCGCTGGTGCGCCAGCTCCAGGGCACGCTGCAGGTGGACCAGGCCGCGGTGGACAACGCACGGCTGATGCTGTCCTACACCCGGATTACCGCCCCCATCAGCGGGCAACTGGGCCTGAAGCTGGCCGACCTGGGCAACCTGGTGCGCGCCAACGATGCGACGGGCATCGTCACCATCACCCAGACCCAGCCCATCAGCGTGGTCTTCGCCGTGCCCGAAGCGCTGCTGCCGCGATTGACAGCGAAGCTCCGCGCCAGCGATGCGCCCGTGGTCGAGGCCTGGGACCGCGAGCAGCGCAACCGTCTCGCGCAGGGCAAGATCAGCACGACCGACAACGCCATCGACCCGGTCACCGGCACCATCAAGCTCAAAGCCGAGTTCGCCAACGCGCAAGGTGTGCTCTTTCCCAACCAGTTCGTCAACATCCGCCTGCAGCTGGACACGCAAGCCGATGCACTGGCCATTCCGGTCACGGCGCTGCAGCGCGGCGCACGAGGCAGTTTCGTGTATGTGGTCAAGGACGATGGCACCGTCACCATCCGCGGCGTGCGTCCAGGTGCAGTGGATGGCGAATGGGTCAGTGTCCAAGGTGAGCTCGCCGCCGGCGACAAGGTGGTAACCGACGGTGCTGACCGGCTGCGCGAGGGCGCCAAGGCGGAAGTGATCAAGCCGCCACCGCGCCCCGCTTCAGCGGCCAGCCCACGGGCCGCCGAAGAGACCACAGGCGCGCACCGTGCAGCGTCAGCACCCTCCACCTCCGCAAGCGCACCGGCGCCCAAAGCCAAGGGCGGCAGCAGCCATGCCGCGCCATCCGCTCAACCTGCCGCAAGCGCCCCGCCCCGGCCCGCGGCGGCAGGCGCCGCCTCAGGAGGGGCGGCCACCGCAGAACGGCCCGCCTGGCTGGACCGCCTGCCGCCCGAGGTGCAGGAGCGCTTCATGAAGATGACGCCGGAGGAGCGCCGCGCGTTCATCGAAAAACTGCGCGAACGGCGCCGCCAGATGGAAAGCGGGGGCGGCTAAGCGCTGCTCGACCATGAATTTCTCGCGAATCTTTATTCTGCGGCCGGTGGCGACTTCGCTGCTGATGGTCGCCCTCCTGATTGCTGGCGCGCTGGCCTGGCGCGTCCTGCCGCTTTCGGCGCTGCCGGAGGTGGACTACCCCACCATCCAGGTCACCACGCTGTACCCGGGCGCAAGCCCGGACGTCATGACCTCCGCGGTGACGGCGCCGCTGGAGCGTCATTTTGGGCAAATGCCGGGGCTCAATCAGATGTCCTCGGTCAGTTCGGGCGGCGCCTCGGTGATCACGCTGCGCTTCTCGCTGGACATCACGCTGGACGTGGCCGAGCAGCAGGTGCAGGCCGCCATCAACGTCGCCAGCAACCTGTTGCCGAACGACTTGCCCATGCCCCCGACCTACCGCAAGTTCAACCCGGCCGATGCCCCCATCCTCACCCTGGCGATCAGCTCGCCTTCGCTGCAGGTGATTCGCGTCCACGATCTGGTGGAGAACCGGCTGGCGCCCAAGCTGTCGCAGGTACCGGGCGTCGGCGTGGTCGCCATCGCGGGTGGACGCCGCCCCGCCATTCGCATTCGCGTCAATCCCGACGCCCTGGCCTCGGCCCGCATGTCGCTGGAGGATGTGCGCGTCGTCACGAATGCCGCCAACGTCAACCAGGCCAAGGGCAGCTTCGACGGCCATGCGCATGCCTCGACCATCGACGCCAACGACCAGCTTCGCTCGGCGGCCGACTACGGCAACCTGATCCTGACCTACCGCAGCGGCAACCCGTTGCGGCTCGCCGACGTGGCCGAGGTGGTGGACGATGCGGAGAACGCGCGGCTGGCCGCCTGGGCCGGCCTGATGCCCGCGGTCATCCTGAACATCCACCGCCAGCCCGGGGCGAACGTCATCGAAACCGTGGACCGCGTGAAGGCGCTGCTGCCGCAGTTGCAACTCACGCTGCCGGCGTCGATGGACGTGCAGATCCTGACCGACCGCACCGTCACCATCCGGGCCTCGGTCCACGACGTGCAAGTGGAACTGCTGCTGGCGGTGCTGCTGGTGGTCGCCGTGATTTTTGTCTTCCTGCGAAGCCCTTCGGCCACCCTCATTCCGGGCATGGCGGTGCCGCTCTCCCTGATCGGCACCTTCGCCGTGATGCATCTGGCGGGCTTCTCGATCAACAACCTGACGCTGATGGCCTTGACCATCTCCACCGGCTTCGTGGTGGACGACGCCATCGTGATGATCGAGAACATCGCCCGCTATGTGGAGCAGGGCGAACCACCCCTGCAGGCCGCCCTGAAGGGCGCACGGCAGATTGGCTTCACCATCATCTCGTTGACGATCTCGCTGATCGCGGTGCTGATCCCGCTGCTGTTCATGGGCGATGTCGTCGGCCGGCTGTTTCATGAATTCGCCATCACGCTGGCCGTTTCCATCCTGATCTCGGCCGTGGTGTCGTTGACGCTCACGCCGATGCTGTGCGCCAGGCTGCTGCGCCACACCCCCGAGGCAAGCCATGGGCGGCTCTACCAGGTCACGGGCCGGCTGTTCGACGGCATGATCCGGCAGTACGGTGTGATGCTCAACTGGGTCCTGAACCGCAGCGGTGCGACGCTTCTGGTGTTCGCGCTCACCGTCGCGCTGACTGCCTGGCTCTACGTGGTGGTGCCCAAGGGCTTCTTCCCGGTGCAGGACACGGGGGTCATCCAGGGCATCACCGAAGCCTCGCAGTCCACGTCGTACGAAGCCATGTCGCAGCGGCAGCAGGCGCTTGCCGAAGCCGTGCTCCAGGATCCGGCCGTGGAGAGCCTGTCGTCGTTCATCGGGGTCGATGGCGGCAACACCACCCTCAACACGGGACGCATGCTGATCAACCTGAAGCCGCGCGAACAGCGCGAGGGCAGCGTCAGCGACGTCATCCGCCGCCTGGCGTCGTCCACCCGCAGCGTGCCCGGCATCGCGCTGTTCATGCAGCCCGTGCAGGATCTCACCATCGAGGACAGGGTGTCGAAGACGCAGTACCAGTTCCTGCTGTCGTCGCCCGACGCGGCGGCGCTGGCGGATGGCACGCAGCGCCTGCTGGAACGCCTGCGCGGCCTGCCGCAGCTGACGGATGTGGCCAGCGACCTGCAGGACAAGGGGCTTCGCGCCTTTGTCGAGATCGACCGCGGCGCCGCGAGCCGGCTGGGTGTGAATGTGGCGGGCATCGACAACGCGCTGTACAACGCCTTCGGCCAGCGCCAGGTCTCCACCATCTTCACGCAGTCCAATCAGTACCGGGTCGTGCTCGAGGTCGCGCCGCGACGCAATCTGGGCATGGAGGCGCTGGCCAATCTGTTCGTGCCGGCAAGCAGCGGCGCGCAGATTCCGCTGTCGTCCGTGGCGCGGATCGTCGAAGGGCCGGGCTCGCTTGCGGTGAACCACGTCGGCCAGTTTCCCGCCGTCACCCTCTCCTTCAACACGGCCTCGGGCCATTCCCTCGGCGACGCCGTCAAGGCGATCAAGGCAGAGCAGGCGGCGCTCTCGCTGCCGCCCGGCATCGACACCAGCTTTCAGGGCGCCGCGCTGGCCTTCCAGGCATCGCTGTCCAACACGCTGTGGCTGATCCTTGCGGCCATTGTCACGATGTACATCGTGCTGGGGGTCCTGTACGAGAGCTACATCCACCCGGTGACGATTCTCTCGACGCTGCCGTCCGCCGGCCTGGGCGCGCTGCTGGCCCTGGCCGTTTGGCGGCTGGACCTGGACATCATTGCCGTCATCGGCATCGTCCTCTTGATCGGCATCGTCAAGAAGAACGCCATCATGATGATCGACTTCGCCCTGGACGCCGAGCGCGAGCAGGGATTGGCGCCGCGGGACGCGATCTACCAGGCAACCCTGCTGCGCTTCCGGCCAATCCTGATGACCACGCTGGCGGCGCTGCTGGGCGCCCTGCCCCTGATGCTGGGCAGCGGCTGGGGCAGTGAGCTGCGCCATCCGCTGGGCGTCACCATGGTGGGAGGGCTGATTGTCAGCCAGGTGCTGACCCTGTTCACCACACCGGTGATCTACCTGCGTTTCGCCACATTGGCGCAGTCCTGGCGGC
The DNA here is from genome assembly GCF_022809125.1 of Variovorax terrae. Classification (NCBI taxonomy): domain Bacteria; kingdom Pseudomonadati; phylum Pseudomonadota; class Betaproteobacteria; order Burkholderiales; family Comamonadaceae; genus Variovorax; species Variovorax terrae. Next base: position 3,150,597 of record NZ_JALGBI010000001.1, read on the forward strand.
AGCGCAGCGGGGTGCCGGCATGAATTTCAGCGAACCCTTCATCCGCCGACCCGTGGCCACGACCCTGATCACCCTTGGCGTGGCCTTGGTGGGTGCGATCAGCTTCCTGCTGCTGCCCGTGGCGCCGTTGCCGAAGGTCGACTACCCCACCATCTCGGTGTCGGCCTCGTTGCCTGGCGCAAGCCCGGACACCATGGCCACCAGCGTCGCGACGCCGCTGGAGCGCTCCCTGGGCGCCATTGCCGGCGTCAACGAGATCACGTCGTCCTCGACCCTGGGCAACACCCGGATCGTCTTGCAGTTCGACCTCGATCGCGACATCAACGGCGCGGCGCGCGAGGTGCAGGCCGCCATCAACGCAAGCCGCAACCTGCTGCCTGTCGGCATGCCCAGCAACCCGAGCTACCGCAAGGTCAATCCGGCCGACGCGCCGATCATGATCCTCTCGCTCACCTCGGGCATCCTGTCGCGCGGCCAGATGTACGACGCAGCCTCCACGGTGCTGGCGCAAAGCCTGGCGCAGGTGGAGGGCATCGGGAACGTGGTGATCGGCGGCGGCGCCTTGCCAGCGGTGCGGATCGGGGCCGACCCCAACCGGCTGGCAGCCAGCGGCATCTCGCTGGAGGACATCCGAGCCGCGGTGATCTCGACCAACAGCAACCGCCCCAAGGGCGCGATCGAGGATGAGGCGCGCTACTGGCACATCGATGCGAACGATCAGGCGCGCTCCGCGGCGGACTACGCGTCCCTGATCGTGCGCTACCGCAACGGCAATGCAGTGCAGCTGAGCGATGTGGCTCAGGTGGTGGACTCTGTCCAGGACGTGCGCAACTACGGGGTGGCTGACGGCCAGCCCTCCATCCTCCTGCTTCTCTACAAACAGCCGGGGGCAAACATCATCGATGCGGTCGACCGGGTCCGCGCGCTGCTTCCCAGGCTGCAGTCCTCGATCCCGCCGGCGATCGATTTGCGCGTGGTGACGGATCGCACCCCCACCATTCGGGCCTCCCTGCGCGAAATCGAACGCTCGCTCGCCATCGCCGTGGGGCTGGTGATCCTGGTGGTGTTCCTGTTCCTGCGCAACGTGCGTGCCGCGCTGGTGCCCAGCGTGGCGGTGCCGGTTTCCCTGGCCGGCACCTTCGGCGTGATGTACCTGGCCGGCTACAGCCTGGACAACCTGTCGCTGATGGCGCTGACCGTGGCCACGGGCTTTGTGGTGGACGATGCCATCGTCGTGCTGGAGAACATCTCGCGGCACCTGGAGAGAGGCAAATCCGCCTTGCAGGCCGCGCTGGATGGCGCGCGGGAGATCGGGTTCACCGTTCTCTCCATCAGCCTGTCGCTGATTGCCGTTTTCATTCCCATCCTGCTGATGGGAGGCATCGTCGGCCGCCTGTTCCGCGAGTTCGCGGTGGTGCTGTCGGTGGCCATTCTGGTGTCGATGGTGGTTTCGCTGACCACCACGCCCATGATGTGCGCCGCCCTGCTCAAGCCGTCCCTTCACCACCGCTTGCCATCCAGAGGCTCGCGCTGGGCGGCCCGCGCGCAGGCGGGGCTGCTGCGCGGCTACAGGCGCTCGCTGGCCTGGGCGCTCAGGCACCAGCCCTGGGTGCTGTTGATTTTTGCCGGTGTGATCGCGTTGAATGTCTATCTGTACGGAGCCATCGCCAAGGGCTTCTTCCCACAGCAGGATACCGGGCGCATCGTGGGCTTCATCCGGGCCGACCAAGCCACGTCGTTCCAGGCCATGCAGCAGCGGCTGGACCGCTTTCTGGCGGTGGTGCGGGCCGACCCCGCGGTGGAAACCGTCACCGGGTTCACCGGTGGGTCGGCGCGCAATGTGGCGCAGATGTTTATGGCGCTCAAGCCGCTGGACCAGCGCGACGCATCAGCGGACCAGGTCGTGGCCCGGCTGCGCACCCGGCTGGCCAAGGAGCCGGGAGCCAGCCTCTTCCTGGTGCCGGTGCAGGACATTCGCGTCGGCGGGCGTCAATCCAATGCCCAGTACCAGTTCACGCTGCAGGCCGACAACCTGGAAGACCTGCGCACCTGGGAGACCCGGATTCGCCAGGCGCTCATGAAGCTGCCGGAGCTGGTGGACATCGACAGTGACGTCCAGGACCGCGGGAAGCAGACCACGCTGGTGCTGGACCGCGACGCCGCCACCCGCATGGGCCTGTCGGTGCGCGCGATCGACGCCACGCTGAACAACGCGTTCGGCCAGCGCCAGGTGGGCGTGATCTACAACCCACTGAACCAGTACCGCGTGGTGCTGGAACTGGCATCCGAGTTCCTGCAGGGGCCGGAGTCGCTGCGCAACCTGTACTTCATCTCCAGCACCGGCAATCAGGTGCCGCTGTCGGCCTTCGCACGCGAGGAAACCACCGTGGCGCCCCTGTCGGTTGCCCACCAGGCCGGGACACCGGCCTCCACCATCAGTTTCAACCTGCCGCTGGGGGTATCGCTGTCGCAAGCCAGCGAGGCCGTGCGCAACGCGATGGCCGAGCTGGGCGTTCCCGTGTCGATACGCGGCACATTCCAGGGCACCGCGCGCGTGTTCGCCCAATCGCTGGACAGCCAGCCGCTGTTGATCCTGGCCGCGCTTGTCACCATCTACCTGGTTCTTGGCATCCTGTATGAAAGCCTCATCCACCCCTTCACCATCTTGTCCACCCTGCCGTCGGCGGGCGTCGGCGCCCTGCTCGCCCTGATGATGTTCAAGACCGAGTTTTCCATCATCGCGCTGATCGGGATCATCCTGCTGATCGGCATCGTCAAGAAGAACGCCATCATGATGATCGACTTCGCCATCGACCGGCAACGCCGTGGCCGGCTAGGAGCCGCACCGGCCATCTACCGGGCCGCCAGGCTGCGCCTGCGGCCGATCCTGATGACCACCGTGGCGGCCATCTTCGGTGCCGTGCCGCTGGCGGTGGGCAGCGGCGACGGCGCCGAGCTGCGCCAGCCGCTGGGCATCGCCGTGGTGGGCGGATTGGTGCTCAGCCAGTTGCTGACGCTCTACACCACACCCGTCGTCTACGTGGCGATCGACCGGCTGCGAATGGGCATGCGCTCGCGCCGACCCAGGCACACGCAACCAGCGCCGGCATTGATGGAGGCCCCTCATGCGTTCTGAGTTGTCACACGCCCTCCAGCGCGGCCTGGCGACGCTGGCCGCCGGATTGCTGGCCGCCTGCGGCAGCACCCCACCCTACCAGCGGCCGGCCATGGACATCCCCCCGGCCTTCAAGGAGGCCGCACTGTTTCAGCCGGCGCAGCCTCGCCTTTTGTTGCAGGGCGAATGGTGGCGGGTGTTCGGGGACGAGACACTGAACAGCCTGCAGGCACAGCTCGTGATCGGCAACGAGAACCTCGGTCTGGCCTTCGCCCAGTACCGCGCGGCACGCGCGGCGCTCGCAGCCAGCCGCGCGGCCCTGGCGCCCAGCCTGGGAGTCGGCGCTTCCACGTCGCGCGGCCGGTCGCCGTCCCTGCCATCGGCCGAGACCACCGTCTCTTTGTCTGGCAGCGCGAGCTGGGAGGTCGATCTGTGGGGGCGCATCTCAGCCCAGGTGGATGGCGCCCAGGCGCGGCTGGACGCCAGCGAAGCGGATTGGGCGGCCGTGCGGCTGTCGCTTCAGGCCGCGCTGGCGCAGACCTACTTCTCGCTGCGAACGGCCGAAGCGCAGACCGAGTCGCTGAACAACGCCGTGCAGGCCTATCGCCGCTCGGTCGAGATGACGCAGGACCGCTACCGGGTCGGCATTGCCTCTGCAGCCGATGTCGCGCAGGCCCAGACGCAGTTGAAGCTAGCGTTGGCGCAATGGGTTGAAACGCGAAGAAGCCGCGCCCAGCTGGAACATGCACTGGCCGTGCTGCTGGGCCGGCCGCCCTCGCTGTTCACGCTGGACGTGATGGCGCGCTTGCCGGCGGTGCCCGATGTGCCGGCCCAGCTGCCGGCGCAGTTGCTGGAGCGCCGGCCCGACATCGCCGCCGCGGAGCGCCGCGTCGCCGCGGCCAACGCCCAGATCGGCGTCGCGCAGGCGGCGTTCTTCCCGGCGGTCACGCTGTCGGCCAATGCCGGCTACCGTGGCGAAACCATCGCCAACCTCATGTCGGCTCCTCACCTGTTCTGGTCGCTGGGGCCGGCCATGGCACTGGCGGTGTTCGACGGCGGAGCTCGCCGCGCCGGCGTCGACAGCGCGCAAGCCGCCGCCGACCAGGCCGCCGCCGCCTACCGCCAGACCGTGCTCGCAGCGCTGCAGGAAGTGGAAGACAACCTGGTGTCGGTTGCGACATTGCAGGAAGAGGCCACGTACTTGGAAGAGTCACAGGGGGAAGCACGGCGCGCACTCGACATCACCACCCACCAGTACCGCGCGGGCACCGTGAGCTACCTCAACGTGGTGGCCGCCCAAACGACCGCGCTGTCGATTGAGCGCAGCCTTCTCGACACGCACAACCGGCGTCTCGCTGCCGCCAATCAGTTGCTCAAGAATCTTGCCGGCGGCTGGCCGTTGCCGCCGAATCCGTAGAGCCGGTCCAGAGTCTCCTCACGCCATTGCTCTCTGAGTGTGGCGTTCAAAGGGTTTGAGGCGGCTTTTGGGGGGCCAGGACATGAGTCATGAAGCTCGTACAGCTGCACCGTGCGTTGAATCAACCCTGCCTTTTCTTTTCTCTACCAAAGGTAATTCGCAAACAAGTTCTCATCCATCATATGTGGGACGTCCTTGTTCGCGGTACCAACTGCGAACAAGGTGCCTCCTGTACTTCGGATTTACTTCATCTTCAAAGGCGCTGCGAGCATGTGCGGTCCAATGGTTGTTGACAAACTGCATTTCGCCGCGTTCGATGCGATATTCGATCGACATCTCATCGCGACGCAAAATATGCTCAAGGCATTCCAGGGCTTCAACAAGCAAGGCATCCAGCCTCTGGCCTGCGAGTGCGTAGCCTCGCCGAATGAGCTTGAACGAGAGCCTTACCGTTAACTGTTGCCGAGAAAAATGGAATACGGGTGCAGTCAGAGTCTTCGAGGCACCACGACAATGCTCTTCCTGTCTGTCGTAGTACACAGGTTCATACAAACGTCGCAATAGCTTCGGACTCAGCTTCAGTAGTTCGTTGTGAACGGAATACATACTACAGAAGCGACTGATTCCACCACGCGCCGCCGGATAGATACAAAGCAATCCGACATAGTCGGGCACCGAGAGACCAAAAGCATTGTCAGTATGAAAAAAAAGTTCAGCATTGGTCTCCGCTGCACGCACGCCATAGCCGATTTCTTTCTCTGTATCAATAACGTCATACAGCATGGTTCCATCCCATTTTGTTGCAACGGGATTGGACAGCATCTGGCCGATCAGCCAGAAAATGGTCACGGCCTCCTGCTTGCTGAGAACATTCATTGGCAGACCGCTGACAATGGCCAAGCCCATCCCGTGATGTAGCTTGTTGCGCACCTGCTGCACTACGGTGCGGCATTCAACTAGAAGAAAATCTCGCGCACGGCAAAGGAGTAGCGGCAATGGGGCGGAACGCAACTGCGTCACCACCGAGATCAGTTCGGCGACCATCGAATCAGTGAGTTCAATGCGCCAATTCGAAGTGTCGACCTCGTCCCGAGACCATGCTCGCTCCCCCAGGACAGGATGGTCAAGAATTTCTGATACTGGCACTGTGTCAGCTTGAGCAATATCATTCATTAATCACGGACCCTTCTGCGTTCTGCAGACTCCAATCTAATCATTCGGCTGACAATCCGATTCTTGACACATCCTGACCCTTCCATTTTCCCGAGATCAACTAAACCAACGGCTTTTTCTATGGATATATTTCCCTCCGCTCTTTGCCAAGAGCTGGTTCGAATCGGCCGGTAGTTTTCTCATTCGGCTTGGCTTTTTTTTCAGCTACTCTATTGAATGTAGAACAGCATTGAGATTGCATCGTTCAATGTGTGATTTCAAAAACGATAAACTTCGACTCTTCAGAGAAATATCTTGAGCTTAGAACTTCGGAAGATCGGAAGATCCTTTGTCGCGGAGGTCGCCAAAGTGGATCTGCGAGATCGATGTGACAGTCAGTTCATAGAAATGATAGAAAAGGCACTTACAACCTATGGAGTGCTAGTTTTTCGGCGGCAGCGCCTTGATGACGACCAGTTGCTTTCATTTATCCAACAACTCGGCCCTCCGATTGGAGGCAGGGTCAAGGAGATCGCGGGGCGACACCCCCATTTCGTCGATGTCGGCAACGTGGATGAGAATGGCCAGATGTATGCGCGACATGGCGCGCGAGATCTCTATATGCGCGCCAATCAACTCTGGCATACCGATGGATCACAAGCCCAGCCGCCTATTCGATTGACTATTCTGCATGCTCGTTTACTTCCCTCTGTGCCGCCTCCAACCGAATATGCTGATATGCGTGCCGCCTGGGAGGCACTGCCTTGCTCAGCACAGAATGAAATTTCTACGCTGATGGTTGAGCACAGCATACTGTGGTCTCGTCAGCAGATTGGAATGAAACCTTCTGACTTTTCTGAGCAGACAAGAGCCATGCTCCCTCCTGTCGTCCATCCCTTGGTACGTACGCACCCAGGAAACGATCGGAAATCACTGTATCTATCCTCCCATGCGTCGCACGTCATTGGATGGCCTGTTGACAAGGGACGCGCACTCCTTCGCAAATTGACCAGTTTTGCGACTCAACCGCAGTTTGTACATGTGCATGAATGGCTCGACCATGACCTCGTTGTATGGGACGATCGCTGGACCATGCATCGATCCACCCCATATTCAAGCCATCATCCAAGACGACTTAGATGGTGCGGGGTGCGGGAATTGAACCCGGTCTGATTACGACCACTCGCTCTGCATGCCGCCGTGCCGCCGCTTATTCAGCAACGAATTGACCTCTTCCTGTGACCCAGCTTTTAGGCCCGCGAATCCAATTGAGGCTGCTAGACGAAGCAGATGGTCCCTCTTTGTTGGCCGCGGCATTTGATGGCGAGCTCTGGTCGCTGCCATTCACGATAGTACCTTCCCATGAAACAATCGATGACTATATTCGCATAGCACTTTCTGGGCATGCGGCAGGCACAGGAATTCCCTTCGTTATTGAGCTGATTTCAACAGGAAAGATCATCGGTTCCACACGATTTTGGAATGCAGATATCAGCGCACGAACCATTGAAATCAGCCATACATGGTTGGCCTTTTCCTACCAACGCACTTTCGTGAATACAGAGGTGAAGTACCTTATGCTGCAGTTTGCATTCGAACAGCTGGCGTGCATACGCGTTCAATTTCGTGTTGATGAAACGAACAGCAAATCCCGAACGGCCGTGCTCCGACTCGGCGCAAAGGAAGAAGGCCTCATTCGCCATGAACGCGTCATGCCCGACGGTAGAAAACGCAATGCACTTCTCTACAGCATCGTCGATGACGAATGGCCAGCGATCAAATCACATCTAAGACACCGTCTGATGCTTTAGCAATCCGAAGCACTCCTGTTGATTATGCGAAACTATCTATCTGTTATTTCCAATCATTTCCGTGCACTTCAAGAGTGGGCCATCGACAAAGAAGCGCAACTAGATTTGGATGTCAAAACCTTCGTGCTCGAAGTAAAGCACAGAGGTCGCTACTATCATATGTATCCGCTCTTCCAAGCATCAAGCGAAGGGCAGCTTAGACACACCGGTTTTCTACCAAAAGATGTCGTTGGCTTCGGCGGATGGAGGCCCTACCCTCCCATCAGGCATCCCCACTCTCTCAATAAACTGCTCTTCAAGGATTTTCTACGGAAATCAGAACTTCGAACCCCCACGTTCCTTACCAAGGCCGGTCAATCACAACCGGAATTCGACTATATATTGAAAGGCACTAGCGGCTCGTTCGGGAGAGAAATAGCTGGGCCATTTAGGGCTTCACAACCTGCAGATCTCAATGGGAGCACAACGAATCCCCCCCCGAGCACCCATTTCGTTGAAAAATTCATCGAAGGTACGAGTTTGAAAGTTTGGTTTTGGGGAGCAAAGGCTTTTTTTGCTCATGCCCAATCATTTCCAGAGATTGAAGGAGATGGAGTTACAACCGTAGAGAGTTTGCTGCGACAAAGGTTGACCAGTTGCAGGCTCGATTGGGAGCATTTCTCAGATCGATCCATCATTCTTGAATGCCTCCGTTTTCAGAACATCAGTAGCGGCGCCGTTCTGAAAACCGGTGAATCACTGTGGTTTGATTATCGGTATGGGAAACACTACGAGCCGGTCCACGGCGCCACGCCTGACAGCGACAACAATCTGCCAAGCCTCCTGGAGCAAACAGGCACGCAGATTCACGACATGGGGTCTGCACTGGCAAATCTTCTAAAACCAAACTTTGCTGCGCCCATCATGATTTCAGTCGATGGGATGCTTGATCATGACGGCAATATCTGGTGGTTGGAAATGAACACCAACTCACTGATGCCGCCAGAGGGCTACGCCGCGATGTTTTCTGATATTTTCCCTTAGAAAAAAATCGCGTCGCTGTTGACATATGCCACCCACCGTTGAGCTTCTGTGTACAGATGTCCTGGAACAGGCTGCATTCAAGTTGGTCGAAGCAAAGATCGACTGGACTTCCAATGTCCAAAGCTCAGGCTGGGGACGGGACCGCGACTTCGAAACCGCTAAATGGAAAGCTATCAATGAGGCGGTAGAGCGGCTCTGTTACACACGCCTGCCTAGGTCCATTTACTCTTCTGCCACAGAGTTGGAACGCTATGTTGAACCCGCAATGTTCGTTCGCTATTTACCACGACAGTATGCGATGCCGGATTTCAAGTTCGCACCATTTGATGCTTTAGAGCCTAGGCACTGGGTCTGTGCCAAGCGCGTTCGAAGCGATGCAACAAATCATATCCTCGCCGACTTTGTTTGCAGTCCTCGGGCCTTCGATGCCACCTACCGGCGCCGCTTGACAACGAATGCGTCAACTTCGGGATGCGCCAGTTCTGGCTCTATCGACGTGGCGATCATGCATGCAACGCTGGAGCTCATTGAGCGCGATGCTTTCATGCGCCATTGGTTTTCGCAAACCTCGGGTTACCATATTTCAATCCCCACGCTCCCGCAGCAATTCAGAAGCCGCATCAATAGATTGCACGAAGCCGGATGCCGGGCAGGAGTGCAATGGCTCTACATGGGCACGCATCCCACATGGCTCGCATGGGCCCAGCATCCAACCTTGTTCTTCACAAGCATCGGCAGCGCATCGGGACTCAACGGAGAGTTGGCGCTTGAAACGGCGCTAAACGAGCTAGAAACCATGGCGCTCGTCCGTCTTGAAGGTGTTCCTGAACAATCTATCCAGCCCAGTGAAGTGCGGGGTCCGGCGGATCACGCGGCCATCTATTCGACAAAAAACTACTTTCAGAAAGCCGATGCGCTCTGGTATGGCGAGGCTCCACAACGCTCATTTTCGGATGCCGCAGCTGCGTTTGAAACCAATTCAGACGCCCTTTATCAACGACTCGAATCCGCGGGCCATCAACTCTATTGGGTGGATCTGACGATTCCCGAGACCCGAGGGATACTGGATGGCAGAACCATCTATACAGTGAGAGTTCTTAGCACTCATCTAATCCCTATGGCTTTTGGATATGGTCGCCTGCCGCTGGGCATGGATACCTGGTTTCGAGTCAACACTCCCGAAATTCATCCTTTTGCATAATTCATGTCATAGGTCATATCTGCCATGGACAAGTACTGGCGCTTTGAAACCGCAGCGGTTCATGCTGGCTATGAACCTAGCGAGTCGCAGACATCTGTCGCACCTCCAATCTATCAAACTGCAGCCTTCGCGTTCAATGATGCGCAACATGCCGTCGATTTGTTTGACGGCAGGGAGAGCGGTCCCATCTACAGTCGGATAGCCAATCCGACGGTGCAGATGCTCGAGGCACGCGTTGCGACGCTTGAACAAGGTGTCGGAGCTACAGCCGTGGCGTCTGGGCAGGCAGCCCTTGCTTGCGCCTTTCTGACATTGACCGAAGCCGGGAGCAATATTGTTTCAGCGTCGTCCTTGTATGGCACAACTTACAACTTGCTGGGGCATCTTCTTCCGCAATATGGCATCAAAGCACGCTTTGCGGACTCGAACGATCTGAACCAATTTCAAGCATTGGTTGATGGTGATACCCGCGCAGTTTTTTGCGAGACAATTGCCAATCCGGCAGGAGACGTCGCAGACATTGAAGCGCTGGCGAATCTCGCACATGAGCGCGGCGTCCCGCTCATCGTCGACAACACTGTAGCAACCCCCTATTTGTGCCAGCCACTCAGTCATGGAGCAGACATTGTTGTCCACTCCCTGACTAAATACATGGGAGGACACGGCGCAGCACTTGGCGGCGCCGTTGTGGATGGTGGCAAATTCCCATGGGACGACCATCCACGTAAATTTTCCCGACTGACGGCACCAGATGACAGCCATCACCAGACGTCATTTACACAGACCTACGGCCATCGTGCATACATCGCACGCTGCGCTTCTGTCCCTCTGAGGAACCTAGGTGCGGTTATGGCGCCAGCAACAGCGATATCCATCATGCAAGGGATTGAGACGCTTGCCTTGCGAATGGAACGAATCTGTTTCAACGCGACATTGATTGCCGGTTTTCTTCAGCAACATCCGTGTGCAGAATGGGTTCGCTACGCCGGCCTGCCCAACTATCACAACGCCGAACTCGTCAAGAAGTACCTGAACGGCCAAGGTTCAGGCGTCCTCAGTTTTGGCATCAAGGGCGGAGCGTCGGCGGGGGCCAAATTCCAGGACGCATTGCGATTGATTAGACGATCAGTCAATCTAGGTGATTGCAAAACACTGGCCTGCCATCCCGCCTCCACCACGCATCGTCAGCTATCGGACGAAGGCTTGGCCAAAAGCGGCGTTACGGACGACCTAATACGTCTATCAATTGGAATCGAGCATGTTGATGATCTGCTGTCAGACCTTGACCAAGCATTGGCGGGCAGTCAACGCTGATATCAGCGTCAATCTACCTTGCTTTAAGCACTACGCAGAAATCGCTGGTTTGTCGCCAAATAGTTGATTGTGAAGAAGAACTCATCCGCCTCTCGATAGCGGGTAATTTTCTCCAAGCCAATGGGCGTAATGCGATGCAAATCGAAACCTGCTTCAGAGAAAAGATAGAAAAAGTCCTGAAAGTAGGTTCGGCTGTCAATATTGGTTCCGCCAAACTCGAACTGCAATACCTTTGTCGCACTTAGTGCATCGCCAAAAGCACTGAGAGCACACAGTTCATGCCCTTCGATATCCATCTTCAGAATATCAATGGTGCATCGATCCAAGACCTGGATCCAGTATTCGTCGAAGCGCACTGTACGCACTTGCTCTTCAACGTCAAAAGGCATTCCATAGTGATCGAGTTTTCGCTTGTGCAGGCTACCAAGCCCCGATCCGGGTTTGTCAGAATAAAATGATGTGAATCCATTCGTATCGGAAATGGCGCAAGGATTGATAACGATGGTTTTGTCATTTCCATGCCGCGCCTTGAGCTTCGCGATATTCGCGGTTGACGGCTCGAAAATGTGAATCGGCAGATGAGGAAACAACCTTTTCAACTCGCGCGTATAGGTTCCACTGTGTCCCCCCATGTCAACGGCCAGCACGGGTTTTTGTTCCAGCAGGCTCGCAACCAGGGCCACTTCATGTTTGACGGTCCCAGAGCCATATCCTTTTCCCTGCCCATATGCCGCTTTTTTTTCGATGAAGCGCAAAGCATTAAAAATCCACTGAGGAGCATTCATATTTATTTTTTGGCTCAGTCAATTGAAGGCAATAGCCGGAGCCCCTGCGCCAGATCTGCCAGCAAATCTTCAGGATCCTCCAAGCCGACGCTGATGCGCACCAATTCGCCCTCAAGCGGCTCCGCACTGACAACTGATCGACCGTAAGAAAGAGCCAGACTCACAGGGCCACCCCAGCCAAATCCGATTTTGAACAACTTCAGCCCATCGACAAACCGATCGACATCCGTTGAACTAAAACGCTCCTGAAAAACGAGGCTGAAAATGCCGGCGGCGGCGACACAGTCGCGCTGCCAGAAAGTGTGCCCCGGGCACGCCGTCAATGACGGGTGGAGCACGCGCAACACATCGCCGTACCTGGATAACTCTGAAACAAGAAATCTGGCGGCAGCATCCTGGGCACGGTATCGCACGCAAAGGGTGTCCAACCCCCTCAAGATAGATGCAGCATCCCGCGCGGAAACACCCAACCCCATTCGCATGGCGCAGAGTTTGAGAGCTTCGTAGAGCCCTTTGTCGTTACACGTGATGGCCCCCATGACCGTGTCACCACTTCCATTCGCATACTTGCTCAGGGACTGCACCGCAATGTCAACACCCAGTTCAAACGGCCGATAAGCTATGCCAGCCCCCCAGGTGCTGTCAAGCGCCGTCAACACACCTCGCGCCTGTGCAGACGCCGCGATCTCGACAATATCGGGGAACTCAAATGTCGTCGAGCATGGCGCCTCGATCCATACCAATTTGGTGGTGTCTGAAAACTCGAGAGTCTCCAAGTCCGTCGGGTCATAGAGCCGAACATGAATGCCCCATGCAGCGAGTTCATGCGTAATGAAAACTCGGTTGGCCGCATAGACATTGAGCGGCACCAGCAACTCATCTCCAGGCTTCAGGAAGGTCATGTAAACGAGCGCAATCGCGCTCAGCCCGCTCGGAGAAAGCAGGCAATGCAGGCCGCCTTCAAGGCGTGCGATCCTGGCTTCAAGCTCAAATGTGGTGGGCGTCCCGTGGGATCCATAGATGAACCCGTCCTTGCGCGTCCAATCTCGCGCCCTATACGCAGCCATATTCGGGAACACCACCGTGGCGGCATCGAATGTTCCCGGTTGAATGCTCTCGAACCCCTGAACAGGCCATCGCTCACCATGCAGCAAGGCCGTAGGTTGCGCCAGCGTCACGACACGCCCTCGATACGCTCTTCTGCAAGCGGCAACACTTGCCACCAACAGGCCAACGCTATCCGCGTTCCGGCAAGCACAGGCAGCACCTCATGGCGAAACCATGGATTTGCAGGGAATATCACCATGGCCCCCGCCTTGGGCGCTATGTCAAGCGGGAGCTTGGACTCCCGATTCACCAGCGAATTGAATCGAAACGTTCCTCCCGCAAACTCGTGCGGGCGTTCGGCCGTTGAAGCTTGGGAAGTCAGCCACAGAATGCCGGCGATCTGCCGTTCCGGCTTAACCACATGCCATTGCGGCATGCCACTATCCTTGGCAGGAACCAGGGCACTGTCGTCTGCATGATCCCCGATGTGATCCCCCTTTTGATAAACCAGGCATTGACGCTCGACAAGTTTCAATGAATGCCTTCGGGGATTCAACCCCAACGCGGACAGATCTTCTTGAACCCGGGTATGCATGGCCTCGAAAGCCAGGGAGAGCCCCGCCAGTTCAGGCGGCAGATTTTTAGAACTACGGAACTGCTGATTGACGTTCCACTGTGCGCCCGCAGCATAACGTGTGCGAGAGGCCCAACTCTGCCCGGTTTCGTGCGCTTGTGTAATCACCGCAGCCAATACATGACACTCCGCTTCATTCAGCACAGAATAGGTCTGGACCTGAGGCGACAAGCAGAGAGGTGATTTCCCAGCCTCCTCCGAGCACGGAGGAAACCGCGGCTCAATGAATTCATACTGCATGACGGCGACCGTTCTATGCCACGAGGCCCGACTCAACCGACGAATACGTCACCTCCTGGGGAAGCAACTCTTCCTCAAGGTAGGTGGTGACCAACAAAACAGCATGCTCAGCCCCTCTATTGAAATAGGCATGAGGCAAGACATTGCTGAACTCAAAAAGTTCGCCTCTTTTGAGTGGTGCTTTGTACCCGCACAGCATGAAGCGGTCTTCGACATTGAACTGAAGCGGCAGAATCGTTCGATGCGACGCTTGCACTTCCATGAGGCCGCGCTGGATGCCCTCGGACGACAGATCGGCCCGCGCACCCCGCAAGAAAACCGGCCCGTCAACGTGAAACCCAAGGGTGCCTCCCGCACGAATGACGTAGAACCCCATCTTGGTCGTGACACCGGGACCATAGTTGCCCGCGTGCATGTCGGACCAATGCTGTACAGCCGCACACAGTGCAGGATCCTCGAAAGCCGGAGCGGGAATCGGAACGGCATCGAACTCGAAAGCGGCATCTAGCTTCTTGTTTGAAAGCCCCAATGCCCCCTCTTCCATCAAAATATGGAACGCGATGTCTCTGTGGTCCTCGTCGAGACTCACACCCGGGTTTTTCCAGAATGCATGGCTGGCCAGCAATCGCTGCCAATGATCATCGTCAACCGCAGCGAGCGGACTGTAAAGACGTTTGGAGAGGTACATTGCAAACCATGGGCCAGCCCCGGGAGCGGCATCTGGTTTTGCCTTTGCTCAACGCTCCCCAGTCTGTACCCTCCTCGGGTTAGTAGGTACCGCTCGAAAGAGCATTGCGCACGAGTTCGGCACGCGCCTTGAGCCGATCGGAGGGCATGCCCTTGGGTTGTGCGGGCGCAAAATTAACCACCCACGCATTGCGAGCGGCTGCCGACATGGGCGGCGCCTTGACAGATTGCTGCAATTCGGTAGCAGCGGTTTGAACCTTGGTTTTCATCAAGTGACTCCAGAAATTTCAGTGAAATTAGAGGCTACCCCAACCCTTCGAACAACAAACGGGGCAATCAGGCTGAAGGAGCCCCAGAAACGCCATATGGAATCCGAAGACCCACACGCAATATATCCGAGGATGTTTATACCTGTTTAGCCGATCCGGCCCCAATTTTGCCTTACCGATATGCGTTTTCTTGCGCATGCGGCACAGTGGTCAAGAGGCGCAAGAGCGGGGGCATTTCGCCACAGGAAAGCGTAGCGGCTGTCACAAATACTCATCTCCGTAAGTCCTTCGATCTGATTTTTTGGTCCCACGGACCTGTCAGGCCCTTGACAGACGAACGATGTGTGAGAGCTTGGTTAGGTAACTACCAAGGAGTCATGTTCATGCGAATGAAACGAATCAAAGCCATTGCGAGCGTTCTGCGCGGTCTTTCGGATCTGTCCAACACCCTGCGCCTGTTTCGTAAGCGGCTGGCGATCCCCTCTTGCTCCTTGGCCATCGGCATAGGAGTCTCGTGCCGATGTCAACTTCTGCATGAGTCGCCATGAGCACGACCTCCCTTTCCCCGGACCTGACAGCACGCCCCTACTTCCGGCACGATCAGCAGTTCAAGGATCGTGTCATCGCAAGCTACAGGCAGTCGCGCCAGACGATCTCTGCCATCGCGCGCTCACACGGCATCCGACCCGATCTGCTGCAACGCTGGATCAGCGATGCGGGCGTGCGCGATGACCATGGGACAGATGATGCTCAAACGACCACCTGCGGCGCAAGTGTCCAGGAACACCACGGCGCCACGATGTTCCTACCCATCTCCATCGAGCCAGGTACCAGCCAGACAGCGCCAAGCATCTGCATTGAGCTGAGCATTGCAGGCACTCAGGTAACCGTGCACTGGCCGGCCAGCGAGGCATCCTCCTGCGCGGCCTGGCTGCGCGAGGTACTGCTGTGATTCGCATCGATGCCGTATGGCTGGCAGTGCAGCCCATCGACATCCGGGCAGGAGTGGACAGCCTGCTTGCGCGCGTGGTCCAGGTCTTTGGCGCCGCCCACGCACACCACGGCTATCTCTTCGCCAACGTGCGGGCCAACCGCATCAAGCTGGTGGTGCACGACGGCTTCGGCGTATGGTGCGCCACGCGGCGCCTGCACCTGGGCGGCTTCGTGTGGCCGCACCAAGGTGCGGCGGGCGCCTCTTGCATCACGCTCACGCGCGAACAGTTCGACGCCTTGGTGCTGGGGCTGCCTTGGCAACGCCTGGAGCAGCTCAAGACCATCACGCGGATGTGAGCCGCAGGCAAGGCAATCCGAGAATGTCCGATGGCGTTGTAGTGGTCGGCATTCCACAATCAAGACATGCTCGATCTGCACACACTCAAGGCCCAGGACCTGCGTGCCCT
This sequence comes from Variovorax terrae, assembly GCF_022809125.1. Lineage (NCBI taxonomy): Bacteria > Pseudomonadati > Pseudomonadota > Betaproteobacteria > Burkholderiales > Comamonadaceae > Variovorax > Variovorax terrae. Next base: position 3,166,692 of record NZ_JALGBI010000001.1, read on the forward strand.
GGACCCTGCTGCGATGGCCCGGCTCGCCGAGCAGATGCTTGCGCACATGGCCGAGCAAACGAGGCAGATCGACGCACGCGACCAGCAGATCGCCCAGCAGGCGCAGGCGCTCAAGTTCAAGGACGCCAGGATCGAGCGCATCACATTCGAGCTGGCGCGGCTGAAGGCCTGGAGGTTCGGCGCCAGGACCGAGGCCATGAACGCCGAGCAGCGCCAGTTGTTCGAGGAGACGCTGGCCGAGGATCAAGCCAGCCTGGAGGCCCAGTTGCAAGCGCTGCAGGGCAAAGGTGACCAAGCATCGGCACCGCCAGCCGACGGACAGGCCCCGCACAAGCCGCGTCGCCAGGCGCTGCCCGAACACCTGCGCCGTGTCGAGCATCGCCACGAACCCGAAAGCACCTTGTGCCCATCCCTCGGCTGCGGCCAGCCCATGACGCGCATCGGCGAGGACATCTCGGAGCGGCTGGACATCGTGCCGGCGGAGTTCTTCGTGCACCGCCACATTCGCGGCAAGTGGGTTTGCAAGTGCTGCCTGCGCAAGGGCGAAGGCACCCTCGTGCAGGAGAGCGTGGCACCCCAGATCATCGACAAGGGCCAGCCCACGGCCGGGCTGCTCGCGCACACGCTGGTCAGCCGCTTCGTGGACCACCTGCCGTACTACCGGCAAGAGCAGATCAACGCCCGCTCGGGCGTGCACACGCCGCGCTCCACGCTGGCGGCCTGGTCGAGGGCAGCCGCTGCCAGCCTGATGCCGCTGTACGAGGCGCACCGCGCCTTCGTGCTGGGCGCTGCGGTGCTGCACGCTGACGAGACACCGGTGCGGATGCTCGATCCTGGTGCGGGCAAGACCGTCAAGGCCTATGTGTGGGCGTACGCCCGGGGCGAGCATGACGCAATACCGGGTGTCATCTACGACTTCTGCCGAGGTCGGGGCTCCAGATACCCCGCCGACTTCCTGGCCCAATGGAGGGGCACGCTCAGTTGCGACGATTACGCAGGCTACGACGCCTTGCTCAAACGCCAGGGCTGCATCGAGGCGGGGTGCCTGGCGCATGCGCGACGCAAGTTCGATGAACTGGCCAAGGCCCACACCAGCCCCGTGGCCGAGCAAGCCCTGCAGCGCATCGCGTGGCTGTACCGCGTCGAGGCCCAGGCGCGTGGGATGATGGGTACCGAACGGCTGGCGCATCGGCAGCGGTATGCCCGGCCGCTGTGGGACGAATTGCACGCCTGGCTGTGCTTGGAGCGCGCACGCGTGCCCGATGGCAGCGGCATCGCTGCGGCGCTGGACTACAGCCTCAGACGCTGGCAGGCATTGGGGCAATTCCTGCACGACGGCGCGGTGAGCATCGACAACAACCATATCGAGAACCTCATGCGCCCCTGGGCGATGGGCAGGAAGGCATGGCTGTTCGCCGGCAGTGAACTGGCCGGCCAGCGTGCGGCCATGGTCATGAGTCTGGTGCACTCGGCCAAGTTGCATGGGCACGATCCATGGGCTTACCTCAAGGATGTGCTCGAGCGGCTGCTCTCGCACCCCAACCACCGCATCGACGAGCTGTTACCGCACCGCTGGATGCCTGCCGCCTGAGGACTCCTGCGCTCAGTCTTGCCTGCGTCAAGAGGGGATCGCCAGCCGCTTACCCTGTTTCTCGCATTGTGGGAACACTGGCGCTCATATGTCTTGATCTAGGCGGAAGAAGCCACTGATGCGGTTGCCGGGCTACTGCACCAGCTAGCGATGCGTTGTACCTGGGGTTTTGGAAGAATCCAGTATCAAATCAGCCAACAGTCCAGGTGCAGTGGTCATTTTTTGCTATCAAAAGCGTAGCAAATGATTCAAGATACTGGCAGCTCGAAGGTGAGGCGGCCGGCTCTCACGCCTTGGCGCGGGCAAACTGCCCCATTCGCTCCAAGTCGCGTCTGCCGACTCAAGGATTCAGCCTCTGCGCCATCTTCGTCGCGCAAGCGCGAAACGCGATGGCGTATTCAGCGTAGCCTTAGACTTAGACAGGGACTACTTTGAGGTGGTCAGGCGCGAGGATCATTACTACGTTCGCTATGACGCGGGCGCACATCAGCCAAATTGGCGAGAGGATGAAATCACAGCAGAAGATGCGCAGAGGATTTCTTCAGATCGTGGAGGCACATACGACGTAATCATTGAGTTGCAAAGACGCCTCGGTTTGGATGCGCACATATCGAACTGGACGCCACCGGTTTAAGAGACTCGATAAATAAGCAAGGGCCGCAAAGGCGGCCCTTGCTTATTGCGGCTGAAGCCCACGCCTTGGCTTCGCGCAACGCGGTATAGGGTTACTGTTTCTCCGGGAATCGGCATCTGCTGTCCATGCACAGCCATCAGGGCATAGGCATCGCCTCGGCGGCGGCCATAGCGCGGGTTGAGACCAAGCTCCGGGCTGACATCAAAGCCTTTGCGAGTGGGCACGCCCCTCGCAACCAGCTTACTTCTCCGCACGCTCCCACATCGACTGCGGCGTATCGCGCCATGCCCGCCACCCCAAAGGCAAATCAGCCAGCTCAGCTACCGAAGAGTCCATCTTTGTCACGCTGCGCAAACTGACAAGCATTGGGGCGCCCTCGTCACTAGATGAAGTTGCTCGGAACTGCCAAGCGCCGTCATCTGCGTCGTGGTAAACGTATGCGATCCAATTGCCGCCTTCCACGATGCTGCGGTCAATGAAGACCGCAACGTTCGGTGGATCCGCAAAACTCCAATCATCCATGAAAGTACCTCAGCGATTCGATTTCCAGCGATTCTGAACCCGCGACAGAACTTCAGCATTCGTATAGCTGTTTGATCCTGGCGAAACAGTCGGATCGGCCGGTCGACGCGGCACTACATGGTCAATCTGGGCCGCATTCAAAGGAGGTGTGACACCAGATTGATTCCTCACCGGCAGGACAAGCACTTCACCATTCAGGTCGGAGCGCAACACACCACCGTTTACTCGAATGTTCTCCGCGTAAATGTTGATCTTCTGCGTTTGGGTGAACTCCTTACCAAGCCCAACGCTCGGAGAATCAACGAAACTATAGCTTACCGGACCACCCCACTCCGGCCGAGCTACTAGTGATCCGCGCCCCAGCACAGCAGGGGCAAAAGATCCGATAAGACCAGATTGTGCAACACCGATTCCGTTGACAATGTTATCAGGCGCATCCAGCAAGCGTGCACCAGCTGCCCAGCCAGTCAATGGACCACCCACAGCTAAACCAATATCCGTCTGAAATCGCAATTGCTCCACAGTAGGAGTTGGATTCATTCGTTGATTCAGCGCGGCCCGAGCTTCCCCCGAGGATTCAAAGGTTACGTGACGCCATACCGAACCATAGTCACCAGCAGACCAGGCACGACCAATTTCGTTAATACGGTCGTATGCGCCTGCAAGAACTTTTCGATCGTTTATTTCCTGAAAGCTCGGCCCACTACTGCCACGCGTGAAGGGAGAACCACCTCCCGCGTCGGCCAGCATGATGCTTGGCCCAAAACTCACAGGCTTTGGCGCAAGCTCAACCAGACGCTGCTCAATGGCAGCTTGCTCGGTTGCGCTGCGTGAGATCGCACGATCAACACCGTTCCACCATTCAGCAACGCCTGAGCCTGAGGGCTCACCGAGCCGCGCTGTACCGCCACTGTTCAATCCATACAGCGCAGTGGACCTATCGCGTTGGTCCTGCGCGGCCTGCTGCTGGGCTATGAAATCGCCGAGGCGGTCCTCTTTCGTGCCCAGCCTGCCGGCGTTATCCACGAAGGCACCTTCCAGCCCATTGCCAAACACCCCCTCCAAAGCCGACACCCCTCTCTGCGTCGTCTGCCCCCGCAGGTTGTCAGCCACCGTGTTGCCCACCGCATTGGCGATGATGCCCGGCAGCGCCTGCGCCACGCTGCCGCCGTGCACCGCTGCGTAGGCCAGCCCCCCGCCCAGGTTGCCCACCAACCTCTTGGCCTGCTCGCCCATCACGTCCTTGGACAGGTACTCGCCCATGTAGCCCTGGGCCGCCGAGGCCATCACGCCCTTCCAGTCAAAGCGCTGCTGCAGCCCCGTGGCCACTGCCAGGCCCTGGGTGATCGCGCTGCCCGCCGCCATGCGCAGCGCGGGCGAGTTGGCCAGGATGCCCGCGCCCTGCAGCCCACCGGCCACCCCGCCGCCCAGCGCGCCCAGCGCCACGCCTTTCCAGTCAAAGGATTTCTGCACGCCCAGCGCCATGCCCGTGAGTTGGCTGGCCACCGAGGCCGCAATGCCGGTGACGGCTCCCGCCGCAGCGGTGACGAAGGCCCCGGGCGCCGCCAGGGCGCTGGCGTAGGCTGAGCCATAGGCCGTCGCAACGGCCGCCTCACTGCCACCGATGGCTGCAGCCGAAGCGGCCGCCTCCGCTGCGGCCGCCTCGGCCCCGATTTCCGCAAAGTACTCGGAGATGTCTGGGCCCCCATTGATCACCACCACGATGGCCACCACGATCATGATGATTTCGCCCAGGCCTCCGCAGTCGTCGTCGTCTCCGGCCGGCGGCGGGTTGGGGATGGTGGGGCTGGTGTCGCCGATGGCCTTGCCCGCGTCGTAGGGCCTGAAGGTCTGGCTGGTGTTGTGGATGTTGGTGACTTTGTTGGGGATCGCCAGCACGGTGTTGGCCGTCAGCGCCACCCCGGGCTGGGTGCCCTGCAGGCCGTTGGCGTCGGCGATCAGGTACCACAGGCTGGCGTCTCCCCACACCGAGCGTGCAATCGACTGCAGGCTCTCTCCTTCGCGCACCGTGTAGCTGGAGGCGCTGGAGCTGGGGTAGGTGGCGTTGATGGGCTGGTAGTTCTGGTCAAAGTCCGCGCTGGCCACCGGCGTGAAGTTCTTGTATTTGGAGTCCGGGTCGCTGGGCGCGTCCAGCGGCCGCGCCAGTTGCTGGGCGTAGTCTTCGCGCTCCACCCCGTCGTTGCCGACGTTGCCGATGCGCCGCCCGTCAAAGTAGTAGTAGCTTTGCGTGCGGTTCTTGGAGGCGCCGATCACGGTGCGGCTGGCCTGATCGAAGGTGCCTCCCATGAGTTCGTCTCGCTGCAGGATGTGGCCTTGCGCGTCGGTGTAGTAGCTGAAGCTGCGCCGCCCCGTGGGGTCGTAGGCGGTCTTCAGGTTGCCGTTGACGTCGTAGCCAAAGCGCGTGAAGCCCGGCGCCCATGGGCCGTTGACCTGGCCGTTGCTGGCCTGCACGTCGATGCCCGCCTGTTTGGCGTCGTCAAACCACAGGTAGCCATAGGAGGTGGTGATGGTGGTGGCGCTGCTGTCGGCCGAGTAGGTGACCGAGCCGCTGAGTGTGCCGTCGTTCAGGTAGCTGTAGCGGGTGCCGCTGTTTTTCAGGTCGTTGTGGTCGTCCAGCAGCTTGTTGTCTTTGTCCCAGGTGCGGCTCGAGCTGGAGCGGCCGGTTCCGTCCGCGTTCCATTCCTGGTACTGGATCACCCGGCCAGCCAGGTCGTTGGTGCGCACCGTGCGCTGGCCGGTGGACAGGGTCGTGGTGGTCAGCAGCCCGTTGGCGTCGTAGTCGTAGTTTGCCAAACGCAACTGGCCCGTAGCTGCGAGCGCATTTTTACCTTAAGTCTGAGGAATTGTTAATCCTGGCTCCCCATAGAGCGACGCACTGGCGCAGCGAACGGTAAATCCAGCCGCTTTGTCGGTCAACTCAAGGCCTGCAATCCCATCTGGTTGAATCCAAATTTTCGGCTCCAGTTCTGAACTGGACCATCTAATCGGTCCAGCCAAATAGTTGCAGTAAAACAGCGCAAGCCCAATCGGCTCCTTTGCTCCAGACGGATGTACAAGTTTGAGAATGAGCCGGTCATGGTCATCATGAAATGCATTGAAGGACACAACTCCTCCCCTCCATTCCTGCAAATGAGACCGGAGTTTTTCAATATCTCGATTCGTCATAGTCATACTTACCTCACCACATTCAGCGGCTTTCCTCCGAAAAAGAACGTCGTTTTTGCAAAGAGTTCATCATTCGCAAGAATAGTTGAAAGCTCCCAGTTGGTGTGATTTCCAATCTCAAGCCCTCGATATGTAACACGAGCACCAAGTCCCTGTGTTCCTAGTTGTGAAACGGCTGGAATTTCAGCGGCAGACGATATCACGCCGTTCAAATTGAACTTAATACCCTCCGAGCGCTGCATGAGGAACCGAATATTGGACGCGAGCGCCTCGTCGCTCGCGGGCATAGCAGATGCGAACATATTCAAGTTTCCACCACCATAGGAGTAGTAGATTTTTGCGTTCTGGCTGCTGGCAAAGTCGCGCAATGCCCATTGACCTTCAGTACGTGTAAGACCCAGCCCGAGGTCGAAGCCTTCCAAAACTGCTCTACGACCAGTAGTGCTAAGTCCCATATCGCGCAAGGCTCGTAGCTCCGACAGCTTAATGGGGGAAGCGCCTGCTGCAGCATCAAGTGCACCGGAACTTCCTGCACCGCCAGTTCTTGACATCATTGAAGCGCTTGTCACGTTCCTCGCTGTCCATGCGCCAGTCGCTGCGGCCTTGCCCAACGCGTAGCTGGTCCCGGACAGTAGTGTCAGGCTCGCTTCACCTACAGCTTGCATGCCGTAGACGACTCCTCGGACATATTGACCTTGCGCAACGGCTTGCCGGGATTGCGTCGCAGCGCCATAGCCGGTCAACCCGCTGACAATTGCTCCCCCCAAAGTGCGCGCTCCATCGGTAACAGTTTTGGCAGCGCTCCCGAGTTTGTTGGCCCAGGACTGCTCCCCTTGCAGAACGCTCCAATACGGCTGATTCCAGCCGGCACTGAGGTCACTCGCAATCGACGGGGTCATGGTAACCATGGGCACGCTTCGGAAATCACCGAGTCCGTCCACCAAGTCATCCGGCCCCGAGGAATGAGCAATCACAACGACCTCACGCAAAGTGCCCTGGCTCGCAGGAGCTCCCCATTTCACGCTTTCGTACTGATACACACCAGAGGTGGCGCCGTTTGCGACCAACACATCTTCGCTGGTATCAGATGGCTGCGGCACGTATGGCCGAGTGCCTAACCCTTCAATGGTTGCCCAGTTGTTTTTGGGTACATCGCCCAGAACGATGTGGTCACCGTTGGCATCCACGTACGGTTGCCTCATGGCACCCGCTCCTTGGCTGTTGCTCATGCTCTCCGCCAGAGAGCTACCGATAGCATTACCAAACGCATTTGCCCTGACGCACCGCCGTAGTCGCACACGCCCGCGCGCCAATGCTGGCGCGGGCTTGCGGGCGTGAGAGGCGGCAGGCATGGGCGCGATTCTGCTGCAATTTCGCCGATACGCGGTTTTGCGCCTGCGGCGCTGGCGGCTAAGAGAGCAAGGGCGCGACGTAGGGATGCAACTCGTGCAGCAGTGTTCCAAGCGCTGTGATGAGCAGCACCACTTCATGCAGCGGGATCTTCCGTTTGGATTTTCGGTTCATGCGAAGAGCGTGCTCGATCACATCGAACTTTTCTTCCTGCGGTTTTTCCGACGCGTGCTTGCGATTGGGCTTTCGATTCATGGTGGACCGGGCTCCTGAGGTGTTCGCCTCATTGGGCTCAATCTCATCGAACTTTTCCTCTTGCGGGTTTTCCGGCACACGCACGGCCGCCCGAGCGCGGGCGCAGCCCGCGCGGAGGGTTGATCTCAGCGAGGCGCGTAGCCGGCCAGCGCCAGGCCCGCGCGCACGGCCTCCCCGGCACTGCGCATCACATAGGCTTCCTGCTGGTCGACGGCCAGGCCACGGTAGTCATCGAGCCCGACGCGCTTGAGGAACTGAGCGAAGGCCTGCGCCTGCTCGTCGGTGAGGTACACGGTGATGGGGATGGACTCGTGCTGCATGAAGGGTTTCCTTTCGGGTTGATGAGTGATGTGTGAAGACTGGCCCGCAAGCGGGCACAGCACCCCCCACCCCTCATGAGCGCAACACGCGGCGTCGGCGCCAGGCTGTCAAGGCTGGCCGCAGGCCACCGCGCTTGGCGCGGCGCGCAGCGGCCTTGACTGACTGGCGACGGCGCCGCAGCCTCGCCCTTCAAGAGGGATGGGTGGTGAGGCACTGACCGGGCACGGCGCGCAGCGCCGTGCAGGCTGTTCGGCTGTTGGTCCCCGGCTGTTTGGGGGAGGGCTTGGCTGTCGGCGGCGCGGCGGCAAGCCCGCAGGGCTGAAGCGCGCCGCCGGCAGACAGGCCCGGGGTGGGCGGGCCTTGTTTTGTGATGACTGCGCGCAGAGCGCGCCTGACCAAAGCTCTTGCGGTTGCGGCTTGCCGCTACCGCACCGACCATGGATGTTCAGCGCGCGGTGAGCGCTACACCGCGTGAGCGCTGACCGCGCGCGCAGGCGACGCGGGGCGCCAGACGTAACGTGTGTTGCGTCCAGCGCGGCCACCAAGCGCGCTTTGCGCGCGACTGGACGCGCTGGGTGCAACGCCACGTTACGTTGAATTGCGCAGCAATTCACCCCGCGTCGCCTGCCAGGTTGCAGCGGGCTCGATGCCCGATGCAACCTGCATCCCTGCTTCGCGCGAAGCGCCATGCTTTGTCTTAGCAGCGCTGGCCCGCCCGTCACGCCCGAGCGCGGCCACGGTATAGCGACGGCGCGCGGCTTGCCCGCATGCTGCTGCACTTCGCGCGCCAACCCGGCGCAAGCCGCGTGACGAGAGCGGTCCCTCGCCAGCAGCCGCTCTCGCGTGACGGCCGTGCGCAATGTAATTTACATGCGCGAGCCGCGCGCTCCAGCGTCAGCCGCGCAGGTCCAGCCGCGCTTGCAGGCCCGGTGCATGTCGCCCGAGCGCGGCCAGGATCGCCGGCGATGCGCCCGTGCAGCTCCACGTCCAGGACAGGCCGTCGACCTCGTGCAGCATCGTCGGGTGGGGATGGATTTCGATCGCGCCAAGCTCGCCGGCTCGCCCGATCGAGGCGGGATCGGCGATCACGGCATCGCGCAGCAGCGCACGAATCTCGTCACGGGTTTTCAGGTCTTTCATTTCAAGCTCCGGGGTTGATGGAGTCACCCATTAGGTCGTCACGACGGCCGCCGTGCGCATGCGCATCAACTCTTTTCTTCTTCCTCGGCCTCGGCCTCCAGCGCCTCCAGAAGGTCCCGGGCGCTCGCATCGTGATCGAGCCAGGGCTCGGCCGCATCCAGCGTGAGCGGCGCCTCTTGCAGGCCGCCCTGGATGCGCGCGCGCGGGCGCAGCCTGGCTCCCGGGTGCGTGATCGCGTGCACCTGCGCGAGCTGGCGGATCGCCACCTGCGTGTAGATCTGCGTGGAGCTGATGTCCGCGTGTCCGAGCATCGCCTGGATGTGCCGGATGTCCGCGCCTCCTTCGAGCATGAGCGTCGCCATCGTGTGGCGCCACAGGTGGCAGCCGCCGCGCTTGTTCACGCCGGCCGCCTGCACGTAGGTCGCGATGTGCGTGGACAGCCACGTGGGCGACAGCGGCACGCCTTCCCTGCCCAAGAAGAGCGTGGCGTCCTGATGGTTCCACACGAGCTGCGGCCGCGCCTCGTCGAGGTACAGCCGCACCCAGTGCGCCGCGCGCTCGCCCATCGGCACCATGCGGTCTTTCTGGCCCTTGCCCTGCCTCACGAGCACCACGCGCCGATCGAACTCCATGTCCGTCACGGCCAGGCCGGCGATCTCCGCGCGGCGGATGCCCGTGGCGTAGAGCAGCTCCATCATCGCCCGGTCGCGCAGCCCGATCGGCGAGCCCGTGTCGGCCATCGCCAGCACCCGCTCGGCCTCCGCGAAGGTGAGCACCGCATGCGGCAAGCGCTTGATCTTGCGCGGCAGCTCGACGTCCGCCGCCGGGTTCGCCGGGATTTCGCCCACGCGCGTGAGCCACTTGAAGAAGCCGCGCAAGGGCGTGATCTTGGCGCGCTGGCTGGCTACCGACAGCGGCTCGCCGTCGCGCTTTTTTCTGTAATGGAACAGCCAGCGCTGGTAGCGCTCGAGCACTTGCAGGCTCACTTGCTGCGGGTGCGTCACGCCGCGCTCGTCGGCCCAGATGATGAAGTCGCGCACGTAGCGCTCCACGTTCGCGCGGCCCATGCGCGTGTAGCCCTTCACGCCCAGATGCTCCAGGTAGCGGCGCATCGCCGCGAACAGGCCTCGCAGGTCCCCGGGCGCGCCGGTCGCGCGTGCGTAGTCGCCCTGGCTGAACTGGCCGCGCGCAAGTGGCTTGTGCGGGTGAGCTTCGATGCCGCTTCGCATGTGAGCTCCTTACGATGCAACGGCCGCCGCAGCCAAGGCGCCATCGCCCGCCAGGCGAGCATGGGCGCAGCTTGCGCGGCCATCCAGCCACTCCAACTTGCCTCCAACATGGCCGCCACTTGAGGCCATCTTGAGCCCATCTTGCGCGCCCTCGACCCCAACTTGCGTTGGTCGTAGTGATGGCCCGGTCTCCAGCGCTTCGGTCTCGATCAGCCCGCACAGCCTGCGCTCGTCGTCTTCGCCGCCGCCGTCCCACAGCAGCTCGTAGCTGAAGCTGTGGCCGCGGCTGCCCGCGTGCACGAGCAGGTATTCCATGTCGGCCAGGCGCGCGCAGTGCACCTTCAGCTGGTTGTCGCTCCAGCCGGTGGCGCCTCGCACGTCCCTGCGCGTGAAGCGCACCTGCGCGGGCGTGATGCGCGCATCGCTCGCGCGCTGGGCGACCATCGCCGCGATCAGGCGCAGGAGTTTTCTCGTTTGCGGCGGCATCTCATCGAGCGTGCGGCCCAGCACTTCGTGCGCCACCCGGTTCGCCAGCGCTATGTCGCCCTTGGTGACTTCGATGTAGTGCAGCTGCTGGCCCGCGTGCTCCACGCTCTTGACCTCGCGCTGGTGCTGGTGCACGAGCGCGATCGCGCGGATGAGCGTGAGGTACTTCATGTGGTCGCGCCGCGTGCGCGTCTTGTCCGCCAGGAAGGTGAGCTGGTCCGCATACGGGTTGACTACCGCCACGCTCGCGAGCAGCCGCTGCGCGTTGTGGTGCAGCGCCTGCACGCGCTCGCGGCCGGCCGATTGCAGCAGGCCTTCGAGCGTTTGCTTGTGCCGCTGCCTCGCGTGGATCGCGGCCGTCTGCTCGCGGCTTTCGTTCACCGAGAGGACCAGGCAGCGATTGAGCAGTTCTTCGTCCACGTCGATCGCCGTTGTGGTGAGCATCAGCATGACCGGGCCCTTGACGGTGTATTGCCTCGTTTGCAGGTTGCCCGTGGCTTCGTCCTTGGCCGTGCTCGCGATCGTGAGTTCACCGTCCGATTGCAAGAGCTTGAGCGCATACGCGGCTTGCCGCACGCCTTCTTCTTCGGCAATCGCCAGGATCTTGTGTTGCAGGTTGGTTTCGCCCAGGTAGTACAGGCTCTGGCCCGTCATCGCGCTGTAGCGGATGCGCTCTTCGGGCGGCACCAGGTTCAGCACCGCGTCCATGAGCGCGCTTTTGCCCGCTGCGCTCGTGGACTGGATCAGCACCGCGAGCGGCGCGTCGAGCTTCCTGCTCACGGCCGCCAGGTACGCGGCCACGAGGTTCATGTCCTCGCCCACCACACCCAGCGCATGCAGGTCCTGCACGATGCGCTGCATGAGGTCGGGTGAGCGCAGCAACTGCATCGCCTCAGCCTCTTCCTCGGCCGACAGGATCGGCGCCGTGGGGGTCTGTGGCTTGCGCGCCTGCGCCATCAGCTCGTCTTGCAGGCCTTCGAGCTTCATCAGCACCGCGCCCAGCTCGCGCTTGACAGCGTCTTCGCCCACGCCCAGCTCCACGCTCGCTTGCTTCACGAAGCTCGCGCGCGCCCTGGCCGCGTACACGTCCAGCGTGTCCACGAAGTAGCCGCCGCTCTTGTCGCAGCGCACCTGCACGTTCACCCGCATCGCCTCAGGCGTCGCGTTCTTCTTCCAGCCGCGAATGCGCCACGTGCATGCAGCCGCTTCGAGCTGCACTTCGTCGGGCAGCGCGCCAGCAGGCTCGTGCGTCGAATGCTGTGGCGCGCCGGGAGTTTTAGCGGCTAAGAAGGTGGCGGGTTCCGGGCCTTCTTCCTTCGCCGCGGTCTTCGCTGCGGGCGCGGCAGTGGGTGCGAGTTCAACCGGTTGAACCGAGGGCCGGCCGCTGCCGATCCACTCGGCTTGCCGCACCACCAGCGCGAGCGCCTTCTCAGGCGGGCTCATCTTGCAGGCGAATTCGTTGGCGTCCATCCCCTTGGGGAACTGCACGCGCAGCACTTCGAAGCCTTCGGCGATCAAGTGCGCCGCCAGCTCGCGCGCGCCTGCTTCGCCCGCCTCGTCGCGGTCATACGCGATCAGCACGCGCTCGATGTGGTTGGCTTTGAGCGCTTCGAGCATGTCTGCCGTGAAGCCGCTCGTGCCGTAGCTGGCCGTCACGTTCGTGTAGCCGCAGCTCCAGAAGCTCAGCGCGTCCAGGATCGCCTCGCACTGGATCACTTCGCGCTGGCCTTGCGGGCGCTGGCCCGCTTCCACGATGCCGGCGATGTTGAACACGCCGCGCGACCGCCGCCCTTCTTCGGGCTGGCGCAGGTACAGGTGCCGCGCCTGCTCGCGGCGCTTGTCGTCGTTGAGTTGACGGCCGTACACGTCCAGCACCTGGCCGCGCTCGTCCAGCACGGGCACCACCAGGCACCCGTTGAAGTGTTCGTGGCCCGACTCGCGCAGGATGCCCACGCGCTGCAGGCGACCGCGTATGTCGGCGCCGGCCGCGCGGTTTTTTAGCGGCAGGCGCAGGCCCAGCGTGCGGTCGCCTACGCCCAGCTTGAAGGTCTCGATCAACTGCGGGTGCACCAGGCCGCGCACCTTGAGGTACGCGAGTGCTGCTTCGTTGTCCTTGAGCTGCTGGTGGTAGTAGTCCACCACTTGCGCGAGCAAGGCCTGCTCGTTCGCATCGAACGAGACCGGCGCGGCAAGCGCGCGCACGGTCGTCGCCTTGCGCGGCGCTCCCGCGGCTAAGGCCGGATCGGCTTTCAACAGCTCCACCGCATGCCGGAAGCTCACGCCACGGGCTTTCATCACCCAGTCGATCGGACCGCCGCCTTCGTTGCAGCCGAAGCACCGCCACAGGTTCTTCGCGGGCGTGACCTTGAAGCTCGCGGTCTCCTCTTCGTGGAACGGGCAGCGCGCGGCCAGGTCGCGGCCTACGCGCTTCAACTCGATCCCCGCCGCTTCCACCAGCCGCTGCACGCTCACTTCGCTTTTGATGCGTTCGATCTCGTCTTCGGGGATGCGCGCCATCTGGGTGTCCTTGTCCGACCCCAGCGCGGGGTCATTGCTCGATTCGGGGGAGGAAATATTTTTCTCGGACGGACGTTATCACGTTTCGTGTTATTCTCAAACGCGATTCCAGATCGGGGGTTTAAGGTATGCACACCATCATTTCCTTGAGGTCCCTGCACGTGGCCATCAGCCAGGACGAGCGCGAGTTCTTTGTGCAGCTGGGAGCCCGCGTCGCCCAGCTGCGCAAGCAAAGCGGTATCACCCAGGTCCAGCTCGCAGAAGCCCTGGAGCTCTCCCAAGCCGCCATCACCGCCTACGAGAGCGGCCAGCGCCGCGTGCCCGTCTCCATGCTGCCTGCCCTGGCCCGCATCCTGGGCGTGAGCGTCGAGGAGCTGATCGGCGAGCAGCCTTCGCCCGCCGCTCGCAAGAGAGGGCCGGCTCCCAAGTTCCAGCAGCAGCTCGAGCGCATCAGCGCCCTGCCCAAGTCCAAGCAGAAGTTCGTCATGCAGGTGCTGGAGTCGGTCTTGCAGCAACAGGCCCGCTGATCGAGCGTTGAACGCACCAAGGGCCGCATCTAGCGGCCCTTGTGTTTGATGATCCCCCTGTCCTTAGCGGCTAAGGGGTGGGGAGAAGGGTTTCTTTTTCAAGCAGCAGGTTGGCGTCGTGCCAGCACATAGATCAACGTGATGGCCGCGCCCCACAGCAAACTATTCGCAATCAACGCCAGGAGGAGTCCCGCCCATCCGGGATCCGTAGTCATCACGAATCGACCCGGCGTCGTCAGAGCAGACAGCAGTGCCGGTATCACCGTTGCCTGGAAGTGATCGAACGTGGTCCAAGCGTCTTTGTCCTTGAAGCCAAGGCCCGTCACCCCAAGTGTCCAGATCCACAGGATCGCTGTGCACGCAGCATGCGCTGCGCTGAACATGAACCAGAGCTTGAGTCGAAGATTCGAAGCGATTTCAGCCACAGTACCTCTCCCTTAAAGCATCAGCGCAATCCGCGCTGGTAAAGATATTGTGCAAGTGCGTCTCTCCTTACGGCCGCAGCCGGCGTGTCCGGCGCGTAGTAGAAGTGGCCCGCACCCTGAGACATCTGATTCTTCAATGTGAAGGCCGACCCGATGAGAGAGGCATCCGACATGCCCGCAGTAATCGGATCGCCCTTGTCGTTGAGGTTCACGATGACGACGTTCTTGATGTTCGTCTCCGCTTGCAGCGTCTTCAAGTAGTCCGCGCTGATCGGCGAGCCAATGAGCACCAGGTTATCGACAGTTGTTCCGCCGCGTGCGTAGGTGACCGCCACTTGCGCAGCCACATTCGAACCATACGAGTAGCCGAGCAAGTTGAACTGACTTCCGCCAACCTGAGGCACGTTGTCCAGCAACGGCACGTAAGGCAACTCACCGAAGCGAGTGAGCTGTACACCAACCGTCGCATCTAGCCCGGTGCCATTCGAGTAAACGTCTCTGTTGGCAGGCGTGAGCGCGATGCCTTGCTTGTTGAAGGCGCGCACCATGTCTTTGATGTACGAACCATCCATGCCCGCGCCACCGAAGAACACATTGCCCTTGACGTTCTCGCCGGGCAGCAGCACGTTGTCCGGCACGGGAACATCGGTGGTGCCGCCAGTCGGGTTGCCCGCGATATCCATTTCCGGAATCTGCATCGTGCGACCAGGACCACCAGCTGGTGGACGATTTCGATCGCCCGAAGCGGGCGTGAGCGGCGCTCTCATGTTGGTGAGCGGGCCAGTGCCAGCAACGACGATTACGTCGTCGGGATTCGCAGCTACAGGCGTGTTGTCATCAAACGCTTGCACCAGCTGGTCGTAAGCAGCAGAGGCATAGGGCGTGCTAAACGATGGGCCAGCGTTCGCGCTGTAGATCGGCAAGTTCATCGGATTCGATTGTGCCAAGCGTTGGGCATGGTCCTCGCCGAACGTCGTTGCAGG
Source organism: Variovorax terrae (assembly GCF_022809125.1). NCBI lineage: Bacteria > Pseudomonadati > Pseudomonadota > Betaproteobacteria > Burkholderiales > Comamonadaceae > Variovorax > Variovorax terrae. The sequence goes on from NZ_JALGBI010000001.1 coordinate 3,181,858, forward strand.
CGACGAACTCACCGAGCCCACGAGCCCTTGACCCAGCGCATTGCCAAACGCATTTGCCCTGACGCACCGCCGTAGTCGCACACGCCCGCGCGCCAATGCTGGCGCGGGCTTGCGGGCGTGAGAGGCGGCAGGCATGGGCGCGATTCTGCTGCAATTTCGCCGATACGCGGTTTTGCGCCTGCGGCGCTGGCGGCTAAGAGAGCAAGGGCGCGACGTAGGGATGCAACTCGTGCAGCAGTGTTCCAAGCGCTGTGATGAGCAGCACCACTTCATGCAGCGGGATCTTCCGTTTGGATTTTCGGTTCATGCGAAGAGCGTGCTCGATCACATCGAACTTTTCTTCCTGCGGTTTTTCCGACGCGTGCTTGCGATTGGGCTTTCGATTCATGGTGGACCGGGCTCCTGAGGTGTTCGCCTCATTGGGCTCAATCTCATCGAACTTTTCCTCTTGCGGGTTTTCCGGCACACGCACGGCCGCCCGAGCGCGGGCGCAGCCCGCGCGGAGGGTTGATCTCAGCGAGGCGCGTAGCCGGCCAGCGCCAGGCCCGCGCGCACGGCCTCCCCGGCACTGCGCATCACATAGGCTTCCTGCTGGTCGACGGCCAGGCCACGGTAGTCATCGAGCCCGACGCGCTTGAGGAACTGAGCGAAGGCCTGCGCCTGCTCGTCGGTGAGGTACACGGTGATGGGGATGGACTCGTGCTGCATGAAGGGTTTCCTTTCGGGTTGATGAGTGATGTGTGAAGACTGGCCCGCAAGCGGGCACAGCACCCCCCACCCCTCATGAGCGCAACACGCGGCGTCGGCGCCAGGCTGTCAAGGCTGGCCGCAGGCCACCGCGCTTGGCGCGGCGCGCAGCGGCCTTGACTGACTGGCGACGGCGCCGCAGCCTCGCCCTTCAAGAGGGATGGGTGGTGAGGCACTGACCGGGCACGGCGCGCAGCGCCGTGCAGGCTGTTCGGCTGTTGGTCCCCGGCTGTTTGGGGGAGGGCTTGGCTGTCGGCGGCGCGGCGGCAAGCCCGCAGGGCTGAAGCGCGCCGCCGGCAGACAGGCCCGGGGTGGGCGGGCCTTGTTTTGTGATGACTGCGCGCAGAGCGCGCCTGACCAAAGCTCTTGCGGTTGCGGCTTGCCGCTACCGCACCGACCATGGATGTTCAGCGCGCGGTGAGCGCTACACCGCGTGAGCGCTGACCGCGCGCGCAGGCGACGCGGGGCGCCAGACGTAACGTGTGTTGCGTCCAGCGCGGCCACCAAGCGCGCTTTGCGCGCGACTGGACGCGCTGGGTGCAACGCCACGTTACGTTGAATTGCGCAGCAATTCACCCCGCGTCGCCTGCCAGGTTGCAGCGGGCTCGATGCCCGATGCAACCTGCATCCCTGCTTCGCGCGAAGCGCCATGCTTTGTCTTAGCAGCGCTGGCCCGCCCGTCACGCCCGAGCGCGGCCACGGTATAGCGACGGCGCGCGGCTTGCCCGCATGCTGCTGCACTTCGCGCGCCAACCCGGCGCAAGCCGCGTGACGAGAGCGGTCCCTCGCCAGCAGCCGCTCTCGCGTGACGGCCGTGCGCAATGTAATTTACATGCGCGAGCCGCGCGCTCCAGCGTCAGCCGCGCAGGTCCAGCCGCGCTTGCAGGCCCGGTGCATGTCGCCCGAGCGCGGCCAGGATCGCCGGCGATGCGCCCGTGCAGCTCCACGTCCAGGACAGGCCGTCGACCTCGTGCAGCATCGTCGGGTGGGGATGGATTTCGATCGCGCCAAGCTCGCCGGCTCGCCCGATCGAGGCGGGATCGGCGATCACGGCATCGCGCAGCAGCGCACGAATCTCGTCACGGGTTTTCAGGTCTTTCATTTCAAGCTCCGGGGTTGATGGAGTCACCCATTAGGTCGTCACGACGGCCGCCGTGCGCATGCGCATCAACTCTTTTCTTCTTCCTCGGCCTCGGCCTCCAGCGCCTCCAGAAGGTCCCGGGCGCTCGCATCGTGATCGAGCCAGGGCTCGGCCGCATCCAGCGTGAGCGGCGCCTCTTGCAGGCCGCCCTGGATGCGCGCGCGCGGGCGCAGCCTGGCTCCCGGGTGCGTGATCGCGTGCACCTGCGCGAGCTGGCGGATCGCCACCTGCGTGTAGATCTGCGTGGAGCTGATGTCCGCGTGTCCGAGCATCGCCTGGATGTGCCGGATGTCCGCGCCTCCTTCGAGCATGAGCGTCGCCATCGTGTGGCGCCACAGGTGGCAGCCGCCGCGCTTGTTCACGCCGGCCGCCTGCACGTAGGTCGCGATGTGCGTGGACAGCCACGTGGGCGACAGCGGCACGCCTTCCCTGCCCAAGAAGAGCGTGGCGTCCTGATGGTTCCACACGAGCTGCGGCCGCGCCTCGTCGAGGTACAGCCGCACCCAGTGCGCCGCGCGCTCGCCCATCGGCACCATGCGGTCTTTCTGGCCCTTGCCCTGCCTCACGAGCACCACGCGCCGATCGAACTCCATGTCCGTCACGGCCAGGCCGGCGATCTCCGCGCGGCGGATGCCCGTGGCGTAGAGCAGCTCCATCATCGCCCGGTCGCGCAGCCCGATCGGCGAGCCCGTGTCGGCCATCGCCAGCACCCGCTCGGCCTCCGCGAAGGTGAGCACCGCATGCGGCAAGCGCTTGATCTTGCGCGGCAGCTCGACGTCCGCCGCCGGGTTCGCCGGGATTTCGCCCACGCGCGTGAGCCACTTGAAGAAGCCGCGCAAGGGCGTGATCTTGGCGCGCTGGCTGGCTACCGACAGCGGCTCGCCGTCGCGCTTTTTTCTGTAATGGAACAGCCAGCGCTGGTAGCGCTCGAGCACTTGCAGGCTCACTTGCTGCGGGTGCGTCACGCCGCGCTCGTCGGCCCAGATGATGAAGTCGCGCACGTAGCGCTCCACGTTCGCGCGGCCCATGCGCGTGTAGCCCTTCACGCCCAGATGCTCCAGGTAGCGGCGCATCGCCGCGAACAGGCCTCGCAGGTCCCCGGGCGCGCCGGTCGCGCGTGCGTAGTCGCCCTGGCTGAACTGGCCGCGCGCAAGTGGCTTGTGCGGGTGAGCTTCGATGCCGCTTCGCATGTGAGCTCCTTACGATGCAACGGCCGCCGCAGCCAAGGCGCCATCGCCCGCCAGGCGAGCATGGGCGCAGCTTGCGCGGCCATCCAGCCACTCCAACTTGCCTCCAACATGGCCGCCACTTGAGGCCATCTTGAGCCCATCTTGCGCGCCCTCGACCCCAACTTGCGTTGGTCGTAGTGATGGCCCGGTCTCCAGCGCTTCGGTCTCGATCAGCCCGCACAGCCTGCGCTCGTCGTCTTCGCCGCCGCCGTCCCACAGCAGCTCGTAGCTGAAGCTGTGGCCGCGGCTGCCCGCGTGCACGAGCAGGTATTCCATGTCGGCCAGGCGCGCGCAGTGCACCTTCAGCTGGTTGTCGCTCCAGCCGGTGGCGCCTCGCACGTCCCTGCGCGTGAAGCGCACCTGCGCGGGCGTGATGCGCGCATCGCTCGCGCGCTGGGCGACCATCGCCGCGATCAGGCGCAGGAGTTTTCTCGTTTGCGGCGGCATCTCATCGAGCGTGCGGCCCAGCACTTCGTGCGCCACCCGGTTCGCCAGCGCTATGTCGCCCTTGGTGACTTCGATGTAGTGCAGCTGCTGGCCCGCGTGCTCCACGCTCTTGACCTCGCGCTGGTGCTGGTGCACGAGCGCGATCGCGCGGATGAGCGTGAGGTACTTCATGTGGTCGCGCCGCGTGCGCGTCTTGTCCGCCAGGAAGGTGAGCTGGTCCGCATACGGGTTGACTACCGCCACGCTCGCGAGCAGCCGCTGCGCGTTGTGGTGCAGCGCCTGCACGCGCTCGCGGCCGGCCGATTGCAGCAGGCCTTCGAGCGTTTGCTTGTGCCGCTGCCTCGCGTGGATCGCGGCCGTCTGCTCGCGGCTTTCGTTCACCGAGAGGACCAGGCAGCGATTGAGCAGTTCTTCGTCCACGTCGATCGCCGTTGTGGTGAGCATCAGCATGACCGGGCCCTTGACGGTGTATTGCCTCGTTTGCAGGTTGCCCGTGGCTTCGTCCTTGGCCGTGCTCGCGATCGTGAGTTCACCGTCCGATTGCAAGAGCTTGAGCGCATACGCGGCTTGCCGCACGCCTTCTTCTTCGGCAATCGCCAGGATCTTGTGTTGCAGGTTGGTTTCGCCCAGGTAGTACAGGCTCTGGCCCGTCATCGCGCTGTAGCGGATGCGCTCTTCGGGCGGCACCAGGTTCAGCACCGCGTCCATGAGCGCGCTTTTGCCCGCTGCGCTCGTGGACTGGATCAGCACCGCGAGCGGCGCGTCGAGCTTCCTGCTCACGGCCGCCAGGTACGCGGCCACGAGGTTCATGTCCTCGCCCACCACACCCAGCGCATGCAGGTCCTGCACGATGCGCTGCATGAGGTCGGGTGAGCGCAGCAACTGCATCGCCTCAGCCTCTTCCTCGGCCGACAGGATCGGCGCCGTGGGGGTCTGTGGCTTGCGCGCCTGCGCCATCAGCTCGTCTTGCAGGCCTTCGAGCTTCATCAGCACCGCGCCCAGCTCGCGCTTGACAGCGTCTTCGCCCACGCCCAGCTCCACGCTCGCTTGCTTCACGAAGCTCGCGCGCGCCCTGGCCGCGTACACGTCCAGCGTGTCCACGAAGTAGCCGCCGCTCTTGTCGCAGCGCACCTGCACGTTCACCCGCATCGCCTCAGGCGTCGCGTTCTTCTTCCAGCCGCGAATGCGCCACGTGCATGCAGCCGCTTCGAGCTGCACTTCGTCGGGCAGCGCGCCAGCAGGCTCGTGCGTCGAATGCTGTGGCGCGCCGGGAGTTTTAGCGGCTAAGAAGGTGGCGGGTTCCGGGCCTTCTTCCTTCGCCGCGGTCTTCGCTGCGGGCGCGGCAGTGGGTGCGAGTTCAACCGGTTGAACCGAGGGCCGGCCGCTGCCGATCCACTCGGCTTGCCGCACCACCAGCGCGAGCGCCTTCTCAGGCGGGCTCATCTTGCAGGCGAATTCGTTGGCGTCCATCCCCTTGGGGAACTGCACGCGCAGCACTTCGAAGCCTTCGGCGATCAAGTGCGCCGCCAGCTCGCGCGCGCCTGCTTCGCCCGCCTCGTCGCGGTCATACGCGATCAGCACGCGCTCGATGTGGTTGGCTTTGAGCGCTTCGAGCATGTCTGCCGTGAAGCCGCTCGTGCCGTAGCTGGCCGTCACGTTCGTGTAGCCGCAGCTCCAGAAGCTCAGCGCGTCCAGGATCGCCTCGCACTGGATCACTTCGCGCTGGCCTTGCGGGCGCTGGCCCGCTTCCACGATGCCGGCGATGTTGAACACGCCGCGCGACCGCCGCCCTTCTTCGGGCTGGCGCAGGTACAGGTGCCGCGCCTGCTCGCGGCGCTTGTCGTCGTTGAGTTGACGGCCGTACACGTCCAGCACCTGGCCGCGCTCGTCCAGCACGGGCACCACCAGGCACCCGTTGAAGTGTTCGTGGCCCGACTCGCGCAGGATGCCCACGCGCTGCAGGCGACCGCGTATGTCGGCGCCGGCCGCGCGGTTTTTTAGCGGCAGGCGCAGGCCCAGCGTGCGGTCGCCTACGCCCAGCTTGAAGGTCTCGATCAACTGCGGGTGCACCAGGCCGCGCACCTTGAGGTACGCGAGTGCTGCTTCGTTGTCCTTGAGCTGCTGGTGGTAGTAGTCCACCACTTGCGCGAGCAAGGCCTGCTCGTTCGCATCGAACGAGACCGGCGCGGCAAGCGCGCGCACGGTCGTCGCCTTGCGCGGCGCTCCCGCGGCTAAGGCCGGATCGGCTTTCAACAGCTCCACCGCATGCCGGAAGCTCACGCCACGGGCTTTCATCACCCAGTCGATCGGACCGCCGCCTTCGTTGCAGCCGAAGCACCGCCACAGGTTCTTCGCGGGCGTGACCTTGAAGCTCGCGGTCTCCTCTTCGTGGAACGGGCAGCGCGCGGCCAGGTCGCGGCCTACGCGCTTCAACTCGATCCCCGCCGCTTCCACCAGCCGCTGCACGCTCACTTCGCTTTTGATGCGTTCGATCTCGTCTTCGGGGATGCGCGCCATCTGGGTGTCCTTGTCCGACCCCAGCGCGGGGTCATTGCTCGATTCGGGGGAGGAAATATTTTTCTCGGACGGACGTTATCACGTTTCGTGTTATTCTCAAACGCGATTCCAGATCGGGGGTTTAAGGTATGCACACCATCATTTCCTTGAGGTCCCTGCACGTGGCCATCAGCCAGGACGAGCGCGAGTTCTTTGTGCAGCTGGGAGCCCGCGTCGCCCAGCTGCGCAAGCAAAGCGGTATCACCCAGGTCCAGCTCGCAGAAGCCCTGGAGCTCTCCCAAGCCGCCATCACCGCCTACGAGAGCGGCCAGCGCCGCGTGCCCGTCTCCATGCTGCCTGCCCTGGCCCGCATCCTGGGCGTGAGCGTCGAGGAGCTGATCGGCGAGCAGCCTTCGCCCGCCGCTCGCAAGAGAGGGCCGGCTCCCAAGTTCCAGCAGCAGCTCGAGCGCATCAGCGCCCTGCCCAAGTCCAAGCAGAAGTTCGTCATGCAGGTGCTGGAGTCGGTCTTGCAGCAACAGGCCCGCTGATCGAGCGTTGAACGCACCAAGGGCCGCATCTAGCGGCCCTTGTGTTTGATGATCCCCCTGTCCTTAGCGGCTAAGGGGTGGGGAGAAGGGTTTCTTTTTCAAGCAGCAGGTTGGCGTCGTGCCAGCACATAGATCAACGTGATGGCCGCGCCCCACAGCAAACTATTCGCAATCAACGCCAGGAGGAGTCCCGCCCATCCGGGATCCGTAGTCATCACGAATCGACCCGGCGTCGTCAGAGCAGACAGCAGTGCCGGTATCACCGTTGCCTGGAAGTGATCGAACGTGGTCCAAGCGTCTTTGTCCTTGAAGCCAAGGCCCGTCACCCCAAGTGTCCAGATCCACAGGATCGCTGTGCACGCAGCATGCGCTGCGCTGAACATGAACCAGAGCTTGAGTCGAAGATTCGAAGCGATTTCAGCCACAGTACCTCTCCCTTAAAGCATCAGCGCAATCCGCGCTGGTAAAGATATTGTGCAAGTGCGTCTCTCCTTACGGCCGCAGCCGGCGTGTCCGGCGCGTAGTAGAAGTGGCCCGCACCCTGAGACATCTGATTCTTCAATGTGAAGGCCGACCCGATGAGAGAGGCATCCGACATGCCCGCAGTAATCGGATCGCCCTTGTCGTTGAGGTTCACGATGACGACGTTCTTGATGTTCGTCTCCGCTTGCAGCGTCTTCAAGTAGTCCGCGCTGATCGGCGAGCCAATGAGCACCAGGTTATCGACAGTTGTTCCGCCGCGTGCGTAGGTGACCGCCACTTGCGCAGCCACATTCGAACCATACGAGTAGCCGAGCAAGTTGAACTGACTTCCGCCAACCTGAGGCACGTTGTCCAGCAACGGCACGTAAGGCAACTCACCGAAGCGAGTGAGCTGTACACCAACCGTCGCATCTAGCCCGGTGCCATTCGAGTAAACGTCTCTGTTGGCAGGCGTGAGCGCGATGCCTTGCTTGTTGAAGGCGCGCACCATGTCTTTGATGTACGAACCATCCATGCCCGCGCCACCGAAGAACACATTGCCCTTGACGTTCTCGCCGGGCAGCAGCACGTTGTCCGGCACGGGAACATCGGTGGTGCCGCCAGTCGGGTTGCCCGCGATATCCATTTCCGGAATCTGCATCGTGCGACCAGGACCACCAGCTGGTGGACGATTTCGATCGCCCGAAGCGGGCGTGAGCGGCGCTCTCATGTTGGTGAGCGGGCCAGTGCCAGCAACGACGATTACGTCGTCGGGATTCGCAGCTACAGGCGTGTTGTCATCAAACGCTTGCACCAGCTGGTCGTAAGCAGCAGAGGCATAGGGCGTGCTAAACGATGGGCCAGCGTTCGCGCTGTAGATCGGCAAGTTCATCGGATTCGATTGTGCCAAGCGTTGGGCATGGTCCTCGCCGAACGTCGTTGCAGGCGACGAACTCACCGAGCCCACGAGCCCTTGACCCAGCGCATTGCCAAACGCCCCGCCCTCAGCCAACACCCCCCTCTGCGTCGTCTGCCCTCGCAGGTTGTCAGCTACCGTGTTGCCGATGGCGTTGGCGATGATGCCCGGCAGCGCCTGCGCCACGCTGCCGCCGTGCACCGCCGCGTAGGCCAGCCCCCCGCCCAGGTTGCCCACCAACCTCCTGGCCTGCTCGCCCATCACGTCCTTGGACAGGTACTCGCCCATGTAGCCCTGGGCCGCCGAGGCCATCACGCCCTTCCAGTCAAAGCGCTGCTGCAGCCCCGTGGCCACTGCCAGGCCCTGGGTGATCGCGTTGCCCGCCGCCATGCGCAGCGCGGTGGAGTCGGCCAGGATGCCCGCTCCCTGCAGCCCGCCGGCCACCCCGCCGCCGAGGGCGCTCAGCGCCACGCCTTTCCAGTCAAAGGATTTCTGCACGCCCAGCGCCATGCCCGTGAGTTGGCTGGCCACCGAGGCCGCAATGCCGGTGACGGCTCCCGCCGTAGCGGTGACGAGGGCGCCGGGTGCCATCATGGCGCTGCCATACGCCGCCGCGCCGGCCGCTCCTCCGCTGCCACCGGTGACCGTTGCTGCGGCTGCGGCTTCTGTGGCGGCTGCCTGGGCTCCGATTTTTGCGAGGTATTCGAGGATTTGCGGGCCCGCGTAGACCACCACCACCACGGCCACCACGATCATGATGATTTCGCCAAAGCCTCCGCAGTCGTCGTCGCCTCCGGCCGGCGGCGGGTTGGGGATGGTGGGGCTGGTGTCGCCGATGGCCTTGCCCGCGTCGTAGGGCCTGAAGGTCTGGCTGGTGTTGTGGATGTTGGTGACTTTGTTGGGGATCGCCAGCACGGTGTTGGCCGTCAGCGCCACCCCGGGCTGGGTGCCCTGCAGGCCGTTGGCGTCGGCGATCAGGTACCACAGGCTGGCGTCTCCCCACACCGAGCGTGCAATCGACTGCAGGCTCTCTCCTTCGCGCACCGTGTAGCTGGAGGCGCTGGAGCTGGGGTAGGTGGCGTTGATGGGCTGGTAGTTCTGGTCAAAGTCCGCGCTGGCCACCGGCGTGAAGTTCTTGTATTTGGAGTCCGGGTCGCTGGGCGCGTCCAGCGGCCGCGCCAGTTGCTGGGCGTAGTCTTCGCGCTCCACCCCGTCGTTGCCGACGTTGCCGATGCGCCGCCCGTCAAAGTAGTAGTAGCTTTGCGTGCGGTTCTTGGAGGCGCCGATCACGGTGCGGCTGGCCTGATCGAAGGTGCCTCCCATGAGTTCGTCTCGCTGCAGGATGTGGCCTTGCGCGTCGGTGTAGTAGCTGAAGCTGCGCCGCCCCGTGGGGTCGTAGGCGGTTTTCAGGTTGCCGTTGACGTCGTAGCCAAAGCGGGTGAAGCCCGGCGCCCATGGGCCGTTGACCTGGCCGTTGCTGGCCTGCACGTCGATGCCCGCCTGTTTGGCGTCGTCAAACCACAGGTAGCCATAGGAGGTGGTGATGGTGGTGGCGCTGCTGTCGGCCGAGTAGGTGACCGAGCCGCTGAGTGTGCCGTCGTTCAGGTAGCTGTAGCGGGTGCCGCTGTTTTTCAGGTCGTTGTGGTCGTCCAGCAGCTTGTTGTCTTTGTCCCAGGTGCGGCTCGAGCTGGAGCGGCCGGTTCCGTCCGCGTTCCATTCCTGGTACTGGATCACCCGGCCAGCCAGGTCGTTGGTGCGCACCGTGCGCTGGCCGGTGGACAGGGTCGTGGTGGTCAGCAGCCCGTTGGCGTCGTAGTCGTAGTTTTCCGCGTGCCCGTCGCTGGCGTAGATGGCGCGCCTGCGCTGGCCCGCCGAGTCGTATTCGATGCTCACGCCGTCGCCGCTGGTGCCGCGCGTGACCACGCCGCCCACCAGTTTCCCCATGGTCACCGTGAAGCGGTTCATGCTGTCGTAGGCGTAGTAGTAGTCCTGGTTGGCCTTGACGTTGTGCAGCGCATCGTAGTAGTTGGACACCACCCGGATCCGGTTGCCGTTGGCGTCGTATTCGTAGCTGGTGTCGTAGCGCCCACTGTCGTCCACGCGGGTGATGCGGTTGAGCGCATCGTAGGTGGTGCGCGAGGCCTGGAAGGTGATGCCCGAGCCAGCCGTGGAGCGGTAGGACTCGTAGTTGCGGTTGCCGTTGTTGTCGTATTCGAAGTCGCTCTGAGTGCCGGCGCCAGAGTCCACGATCTGGCTGATATAGCCGTTGCCGTAGTAGCTGTAGCGGATGTTCTGCCCTAGGATGCCTCCGGCCAAAACGCTGGTCTGGCTGGCAATCAGCCCGGCAAAGTTGTACGTGTAGGTGTAGACGTTGCCGCCAAAATCCTGATGCCACATCCTGCGGCCGAAGGCGTCGACCATGGTGATGAAGGTGGCATGCCCATCGTTGTTGTCCGTGGTCTGGGTCACCTTCCAGCCGCCGGCCGCGGCACCGGTGATGCCCAGGATGCCGCTGTCGTATTGGTAGCTGTAGCGAACGCTGACGCCTTGCGCGCTGGTGGTTTTGCTCACGCGACCCAGGGCATCGTAGTAGGTGCGCTGGCGGAAATTCAGCGCATTGGTCTGTGCGATGCGCTGGCCCAGCTCGTCGTATTCGTAGACATCGAAGCTGCGCGCGCCGGTGACGCCATCGATCACCGGACGGTCGGCGCGGATGAGGTGCTTGTTCTTGTCGTAGGTGTTGAGCGTCACGCGGCCGATTTCGTCGGTGGCGATGCGCAGCTGTCCAAAGATGTCGAAGGCGCTCTGCTTGGAGCTTCCATCGGCGTGCCATTCTCTCGTGACGAGCCCGGCGGCATTGAAGGTCTGGGCCGTGCGGTTGCCGTTGGCATCTGTCATGGCGACCGCCTGCCCCGTACGGTCGTAGTAGTAGTACGTGGTCGGACGCTCGGTGTATTTCACCCCGTTGGCGTGGGTGTTGGTCACCAGCGGTGCCTGCTTGGATGTCAGCAGTCCCATGGTGTTGTAGCCGAGGTTGGTGACATTGCCGTTGCCATCGATCTCGGAATCCACCTCGCCAAAGGCATTGTGGGTCTGGCGCCGATGGATCAGGCTGCTGGTGTTGGTCAGGCCATCGACCATCCAGCGCGCGTCGATGTTGACCGCCCCCGCCGTGTTCCTCGGATTGAAGAAGCCGTTGCTGGACGAGACAACCCGCCCGGCCGCGTTGTAGAGGTCGTAGGAAAACTCGTAGTCGCCGTTTGCCAGCGCGGATGCATCCCACTTGAATGAGCCGCTGGCGGTGCGCGTTGCCGTCACCTCCAGGAAGTCGAACGTGGCATAGGCAATGATGTATTTGGACGGATCTTCGGGCGTGACGGTGACGGTGTCAGGCACCTTGTCTATCACCGTGCGCGTTTGTGTTTCATACCGCGTGGTGTAGACGATGTTGCCCGCCGCATCTCGCTGGTAGATGGGGTCTTGGCCGATTTGACCGGTATAAGGCTCTTTGTCAGTTCTCCAACGGGTCTCGTAGATGGGAGAGTTGTAGTTTGGCGCCCACAGCGGCTTGCTGTAGTCTTTTGCCCAAATGGGCTGGGTGTAGTCGTAGACCGTGTAGTACCCTACGCTTTCGTCCCAATATGTCCAATGGACATAGTCGACGATGACGTTTTGATAGTCATAGACATACCAGTTGTAGCCGATAACGACCTGATAGGACACTTGGATATCCCGGTACAGGGTGCCCATGATCGGGATGTATCCCACGATGACCGGGTCTTGCCCCACGGGGATCTGCTCGGTGATTTCGCGGGTCACATCCGTGTAAGTGCCCGTCAGCTTCTGGTAGGGCGTCGCCGTGACAGCGCCATACACGGCTTCGCCCAGCGCGTTCCTTCCCAGCAGAGGAGCGCTGTAGCCATCGCCAAAAATGTAGGTGCCGTCCGCATTTCGCCCCAGAACGACCGGCGCGCCATACACGGGCATCTTGGTGTTGGCCGAGTCCTTGGGACGGTAGCGCAGCTTCAGTGTGGTGGCGTCCACAGAACTGGGGGGTGTGAAGGTCAGCACATTCGGCTTCGTGACCCCTGAGAGCACGGTGTTTCCGCTCGCATTCGCGCCCAGTGTGGTGTTGCCACTGCCTTTGGCGACGATGAAGCCGTCGCCGTCGTAGGCGATGAAGCTCAACGAATACGCGTAGGTCTGGTCGGCGGCGGGAATCAGGCCGGCCAAGTCGGCTTGCCAGGCAAGGCTGCCGTTGATCCAGGTGAACTGGCTCGCCGCGGCTCCTTGCGTGCTGACCGAGCCCGAAATACCTTTGCCGTCCGTGCTGCTGTATTGGATCTCCATCCGCGCAGAGGCCGGCAGATTGCTGAACACCAGCGAGGTGGGCGCAAACTGGACAAAGCGCATGTTGGTGTACACGCCGTTGGCCGGTGCAATGCTGCCCAGCAACGTATCCAGCTTGTTGCCGGCCAGATCCAGCATCTCGATGCGGATGTCGCGCGGATCGCTGCCCAGGGGAACGTCAAAACACCCCGCGGAGGTGCTCGTATACACGCCGACTTCCGTGAACGCGTTGGTCCCCATGTAGTACCGGGTCATCACATGGATCTTGCGGGGAGCAACGCCCGCCGTGGTGCGCAGTCCGCGAAAATGCACCATGCCATCTGTCGTATAGATCGGATCCGACGACGAGCTTGCGGCCGAGACGGTGCCGCCATTCAAGAAATAGGTGTCGCGCCGGACAACCTCTCCGGCAGGCTGCACCCCGACATACCGGAATTCATAGTTACCCCCCCCCAGGCTGCTGATGTCGGCCACAAAGGCTCCATCCACAGCCGCGTAGCCAAACGTCGAAAGCCGGCTTTCCAAAGAGCCGTAAGTGGTGATCTTGGCCGGGTCGAACTGAACAAACCCTCCCGTGGAACCCAGCGGGCGGTAGTAGAGTTCCGGGCGGGTGCCGGGCTTGAGCGCCGTGCTTCGGTCGCCCAACATGAGGAAGTTCCCTGAGGCCAGGGCGGATGTGGCCCTGCCAGAGAAGTTATATGTCATGATTCCGCTGACGGTCTTGCCCAGCGATGACATCGCTATGGCAGAAAAGACGACCGTCGGAAGGCCATTGAGCGGGGAGGCCTTCAGAATGATGGGATAGTCTCCAACGGCCTCCATCCCCCAGGACTCAAGAGGCATGGCATCACCGGCAATTGCCGCGACCAGGGTGTTCCCCGACCGGGTGAGGTAGACCGTCTGCCCCCGAAAATCAATGGACCAGGTGCAAGCGCCGTACAACTGCTCGATACCACTTGGAAACTCGAAGCCAATGCCGGTTGCAGCCAGTAATCCCGTTGCGCGCTCGCCCGAAGTGTCCCAACTGGTAGTGACCGTCCCGCTTCCCCACATCGACACGCTGACAGGCATAGAAATGAACTTCGGAATGGTCGTGGCTTGCGTGGCGTCAGCAAGGTAGGAGCCGGTGGCGCTGGACATCGAGCTGCCGCGCTGAAGGTTGATCTGCCCGAAAACACCCGACTGCACATCGACCGTGACCGTCTGGAGTGTCACGGATTGGTGGGCCCCGTCCATCTTGGGCTGGATGACGTCGACGATCTGGCCACGCTGGTCATACACCGTGAAAGTCTGCAGGATATTGCTGTTGACAGTCACGATGCTGCCCAGCGTCATGGTTCTCAAGTTGAGTGTCTGCGACTCGATTTCGAGTGTGGCATTCCCATCCCGGTCATAAACCCAGACTTTGGTGATGCCGTCTTTGCTGTTGGACCGCCAGACCCTGCCCGCGTTGTCGTAGTCGCTGAATTCCTGTGCTTCTCCGCTGGGCCCTCCTGCCCCAGTGCGTTTTCCGGTGATCTCGCCGTACGCGTTGTAGATGACAGAGTTCTCTTGGGCCTGGCTCCAGACCGGCATATTCGCAGCGTCGCGCCCCCCCGTGAACCGAGCCACTTCGCGGTTGGCCGCGTCGTAGCGGATGCTGATCATTTCGCGGCTCATGACGCCATCGGCATCGGTTCGGTCGTACATGCGCGCGGTCAGATTTCCGACAGCGTCATAGCCAAAGCTGGTCACCTCCCCCTTCGCATTGAAGGTCTTGAGTCGCCGCCCGCCCGCTCCATAGACGTTGCGCGTGATCAAATCGTCTGTTTCCGAGCCGTTGTCTGTGCCGCGTTCGATTTGCCTCGTCACGTTGTTGAGGCCGTCGTACTCGTAGTCGATCGTGTGGCGCACGGAGGCGCCGGTATAGTCGGTGAAGCTTCCCCCCATCTCCCGCAGCTTGCGCCCCAGCGCGTCGTAGCTGACGTCTGACCTCACGCCATTGGCATCCGTCTGGGAGAGCAGATTCCCCAGACCGTTGTAGGTCTTCGTGATGGTGGATGCGCCGGTCGACGATGTCACGGCCCCATTCGCCGAGTTGACGCTGGCGTAGGCCACCGACAGGCGGGACTGGCTCAGGACACGGCCATTTCGGTCATAGCCATAGCTGGTGACCCGATCCTCGGAGGAGACGGATAGCTTGGCGGTAACGTTGGCGACAAGGTCGACTGCCTGCAAACCGGCCAGGTTTGCGGGGGACAACGCCTGTGCATATTGTCTTTCGGTCAGGACGTTGCCATTGCTGTCACGGCTCCATTGGATGGCATAGCCCTTCGGATCGATCTGCAGCGTCTTTTGCCCTAGCTTGTCATACCAGGTAAAGGTGGCGTTGCCTTCCGGGCTGACTGTCTTGATGACTTGCCCGTTTTCGTTGTAGACATATTGAGTCACCAGGGCGCCACCGCCTATCGGGCTTACGCCATACTGGCTAGACGTCGCGTTGTAGCTGCCGTAGGTGACATTGGTCACCGTTGACTTGATCAGCCGGTTGTTGGCGTCGTACTCCTGCTGTGTTTCCCGGCAATTGTTGGCGCTGATCGGATTCGGCAGCGCGTCGCTGACCGGCAGTCCAAGCGCATCTCCATAGACCTTCAGGTTGATGACATTGCCGACGGCGTCATATTTCCATTGAGTCAATGTTCCTACGGCATTGACTTCTGCGATCTTCCGGTTGTTGACGTCGAACCAGGAGCGCACCCGCGAGCCATTGGCGTCGACTACTGAAATGCAGTTTCCGACGGCGTCATAAGCGCGGGATTCGGTTGGCGTGACGGTGATCCAGCCGGTGCTCGGCTTATAGACCGACAGGCTTTCTGAGATCTTGGAGATCTGGCGATCCAACGCATCGTAGACAAAGGTCGTGATCCTCTGCTCAGGCAATCCCTGAGCTTCTGTGCGCCGGATGAGGTTGCCAAAGGTGTCGTAGTCGGAGGCATTCACCACACTGATGGCTTGCCCCACTCCATTGAGGCTCGTGATGGGGAGCTTCTCTGTGCGCACGCGGCCGGCTTTGTCGAACGTGTAGACCGTCACTCCATTGAGCTTGTTGGTCAAGGAGCTTCTGTCCCCAAAAGCGTTGTACCCGTAACTCTCCTTGTAGCCCTCGGCGTCGGTGCTGCTGAGCAGGCGATCCAGCTTGTCGTAGATGAACGACGTGGTCGCGTCGCCCGCGTTGGCGCCTGGCAGCGCTGGGGTGGTCGCTTCGCTGATCGCGCCTGTCAGCGCAGTGGCAAAGTGAACCACTTTCTGGATCTGCCCGAAGACTGTGTACGATGACTGCGTCACGCCGCCTTCAGGGTCGACCTGAAGCTTGACCCGTCCTAACTGGTCATAGTAGAAGTAGGCACTGTTATTCCTCGCATCCGTGAGCTTGGTCCGATTGCCCAATGCGTTGTAGGAAGAACGCGTCACGCCCAGCATGGCGTCCGTGACAGAGATCTCGTTTCCAGCCGCGTCGTAGTCTCTGACAACTTTGCTTCCTCGTGCATCGGTTGTCACCAGGAGCTGGCCGATCGCGTCATAGCCATAACGGGTTTTCGCCGCGCTCAGCGTTCCGGTGCCTTCCGTCTGCTCCGCCTTGCGGCCAGCGACGTCGTAGACAAACGTTGTGACATGGTTTCCGGTCGGATCGGCCCCAAGCGCTGCCTTGATTTCGCTCTCCGTCCCTCCCACGTTGCCCAGAATCGTCTTCGCGTATTGGGTCGTGGATTCGATTTGACCCAGCGCGTTATAGACCCGGCCTGTCACCGCGCCAGTGGCGTCGACACTCAGAATTTCCCGATTCAGAGCGTCAAACACGCTCTTGCGCACCCGATCCTGATTGGTATTCGCCGGAACACCCAAAACGCCTTCGCTCACCATTGCTTGGCGGATCGCCTCAGTCGATGCCGTCGAACTGAGAGCCGCCAGCTTGGTTTCCCCCAATTGCTTGAAGTAGCTGGTAACCTTGATCCGGTTGCCCGCCAAGTCGTACTGAACCTCGGTAACCGCACCAGTGGCGTCGATGGAGAGAACCTGCCGATTGGCCACATCGTAGGCAAACCTGGCAGTTCTGTTGGCGGGGTCGGTGTACGCGACAACCCCGCTGGAAGAAGTCGTCTGCAAGGCCGACAGGGTCGTGGCGGTGCTTGAGGTTGTCGTAGCGACAGGAGCAGTGATTGCCTGAGCAAACAGAACTCTTTGAGTCACATTGCCGACTTTGTCATAGACGTTCTGGGCGACACCGCCCAGAGCATTCACCTCGAAAACCAGGCGGTTGGCTGCATCGAAATTGAAGAGATAAACCCGGTCGTCGCTGGTGCTGCCAGTGACACTCGACGGGAGAGCACTCCCTGCGACAGGGTTGCTGTACTCGACGCGCTTGATCAGATTGCCATTGCCGTCGTAACGGCGCTCGACGACAGCCCCGATTCCATCCGCGGTCCAGGTCAGCCGGTTGGCTTTGTCATAGATGCTGCGTGTTCGATGGTCGCGGGCAGAGTCGGCGACGGCGGCCACCGCGGTGCTCAGGGCATCTTTGGTCGCCACGGTACCCACCGGAACCGACTTGGCATACGCCATTTCCTCCGTGATGTTTCCGTTGCCGTCATACGTGCGGGCAACAACGGCGCCCCGACCATCAATTGAGTAGATCGCGCGGTTCAGTTGGTCGTAGACCGTGCGGGTTTCTTGGTCGTGTGCCGGATCCGCGACGGGGTTGGGCACTGATCCCGCGGTCCATGCCGTGTAGCTGACAGGCTTGGCATAAGCGACTCGCTTGATGACATTACCCGAATCATCATAGGTGTACTTGACGACTTCACCTAGGTTATTGATTGTGGCGACCAACCGTCCATCTCTGTCATAGACGTTGTTGATAACCATATTCTTCGACGTATCCGTCGACAGCCGGGAGTTGATGTCCGAGGCACTCCAGGCGAGATCCAGCCCGGTCAGGCTGATGGGCGCTGCGAACCGCTCCTTCCGGATGATCCGGCCTTCCGCGTCATAGGAAGTCTTTTCCACCGCACCGGAAGCACTCACTACATGCGTCAGGCGACCGCTGGCGTCATAGACATAACGCGTGACATTGTTGTTCGCATCTCGGGAACTGGTGACGTTGCCTGCCTTGTCATAGGTGTAAGTCCGGCTGATGTTCAAGCCTGCTGGATCTACACGCTCGCTGACTCGCCGCCCCAGACCGTCGTAGCTGTACTGCGTCACGACGTTGTTCGCGTCGGTGACGGTGAGCATGTTGCCTTCCGCGTCAAAACTGTAGCGGGTGATCAGATTCAGTCCGGTGGGGTCCACCGTCCGGCTCGCCAGTTGACCATTCAGGTCGTACGTCAGTACCGTGACGGTTCCGCCGGGGCTCGTCACTTGGATCTGCCGGCCCTTCGCGTCGTACTGGTAGGTCGTGACCAGATTCAAACCCGATGGGTCTACGGTTCGCGTAAGAATTCGGTTTGCCGCATCGTAGGTAATGGCAACGAGATTATTGTTGGCATCCTTGGTCTGAATCAGTCGATTGGCTCGGTCATAGCTGTTGGACGTCGTCGTCAGCGCCGTGGTCGTCGTCTGCAGATTGCCATTTCGATCGTAGGTGTACGTGGTGGTATTTCTCCTACCATCAACGACACTTTGAACTTGCCCGTGGCGGTTGTAGGCCGTGGTGATCGTGATGTTTTCCGGGGTCGTTATGGCGACGGTCCGCGCTGCGCTGTCATAAACGTAGGTCGTCGTTTTCTGCAACGCATCGGTCTGGCGGAGGATCCGGTCAAACGCGTCATAGGCAACGGTCCGAGTCGCCCCCGTGGGGTCGACGGTGGTGACGACACGCCCAAGTCGGTCGTATGTGTAGGTGAGGATGTTGGTATTGGCATCCACACTCTGAATCAACCGACCGAAGCCATCGTAGACCGCTACCGTTGTGGCGCCCAGACCACCGGACACCGCGTCCGCCACCACACTCGTCTTCAACCCTCGTCGGTCATAGCTGGAAGTCGTGACGCGCGTCCTGGTGGCATCGATGACTTGAGTTCTTTTCTCCTCTTCGCCAAAAGCGTTGTACTGAAAAGAGGTTGTATTGCCACGCGCATCAATGACACTCGCAGTGGTGCCAGTGGAGGAATAATTGAAGGTGACTCGGCTGTCCAGGGAGCTGTTTTTTACTGCATTGATGGCGGAGGTCAGCGTCAAATTGACCAACCCGCCAGCCATGCTGCCGGTAAGACCGGTGAGGTTGATCGGGCTTCCATAGCGGACCGTCGCCGTGAGAAGCCCGAGTGCGTTGTACTCGCACTCTTGAACCTCTCCCAACGCATTGACAGTGTGCGTCAGTTTTCCGGCGGCGTTGTAGAAGAACAGCGTCTTGTTCCCGAGTTGGTCCGTGGCACTGGTTCGCCGCCCCGCCGCGTCATAGGCGTATGTGACTCCGTACTGCGTCCAGATGGCGTCGATCTGATTTTGCGTCTGATTTCCCGTCAACAACGCAGCACCCTCCGGCGTCAGTTCGCCGGTCAAACGGCCGAGAACATCGAAGCGCGTCAGGAAAGCACGGGTGTCTGCAGTATTTGGCGCTACCGTCTTGGAGGTCAGATTGCCGGCAGCGTCGTAGTCAAAGTTGGTGACGGTACCCTCGGTATTCGTCTGCTGGGACAGGCGATTCAGTACATCATAGGAACGCACAACGACCTGATCCAGGCTGCTGCTTGTTGGCCGCAGGCTCGCCACCGTGGAGGTGACATTGACAGCCACGGTGACTTTGGCCGCATACCGGACGGTTGTTGCCAAGTTGCCATTGGCGTCGTAGGATCTTTCCGTCAGGTAGCCTTCAGGATCGACTTCGGCAACGGCTTGTCCTTTTCCGTTGTAGAAGCTAACCGTGCGGGCATCATCCGGGCTGGAGCTCGGAATAAGCTCCGTCAGCGTTCCCGAAGCTCTTTTTGTGGCATTTGTTTGAGAAATATAGGCAATTCGCTCGTTCTGCCGTCCAGCGTTGTCGTAGCGAAATTCCGTCAGGAACCCTTCCGCGTCCAGTGTTCCCGTCAAGAGGCCATCGTTGTCATAGAAATTTCGAACGAGGCGGTCCTTGCCGGCAGGGTCCACGACAGGTGTGACGCTCTGGCCAGATGGCGTAGCGCCAAGGCCACTGATATCCACGGTCTTCGCGTAACGCAACACCGCAACCACTCGGGAAGCACCGTCGTACTTGAACTCAGTGACGGCGCCTTGGCCATCCACCGATCGAGACACCCGGCCCGCGGCATCGTAGATCCACCATGTCTGGCTGTCTAACGCTGTGGCATTTGGCCGAACCGACGACAATGACGGAGTCCGCGGGTTGCCATTGGCGTCAACCAGAAGAGTGGCATTGACTGCATTGCTGTATGTTTTGGCTCGCGTGACTTGTCCGGCTGCATTGAACGAATACTCAGTGAGCCGCCCCATTCCGTCTACATCGGCGACTTTCCGACCGGCATTGTCGTAGAGAGTCCAGCTCAGGACGTCCGTGGGGTCCTTGGTCATGACCAGACGATTGTCTGCGTCATAGAAGTACCTGGTCGTTCCCAGATTGGAGGTTACCGAACTGCCAGATTGCACACTGGTAAGGCGTCCGGCTTTGTCGTAGGAACGTGTAGTGATCAGTCCGTTCGCCGACGTCACTGTGATCTTGCCACCCGCATCGTCGTACGAAGTCAGGGTCAGCTGATTCAGGGCATCGGAGACCGACAGCACCCGGCCCATTCCATCGTAGGTAAACGTCGAAATACCAGATTTCGGGTTGATGGTCTGCAGCAGTTTGCCGAACTGGTCGTAGATGTACTGAGTCGTCGACGCGGTAGCGCCAGCCACTCCATTGCCAGTGGTCGGATCAACCGAGCTATATGCTGTGACGCTGCTGAGTTGGCCGCGAGCGTCGTATGCCGCGTCCGTGCGAGACATGTACGCCTTGCTCTGCCCGTTTGCCCAAGTGACAAGATCGGCCTCCAGCGGAACAGCAGTGACCGACAGACCGGAAACAGGGTAAGCACCTCCGCCATAAACGATCGTGCTTGTTCTCTCTCCATAGCTGTTGTAACGATACTCGGTGACACGGCCCTCCGGGCTGATCACAAACCGCAGCTCGTTCTTCCCCGTCGCATCGTAAACATATCGCGTCGTCGCCGGGATTGACGGCAGCAACGGGCCAGAGCCGTCTGGGTCGGCAACAAGGTAGACCGTCTCTGTCTGCAGCTGGTTGCGTACATCGAAGGTGCGGGAAATGGTATTGCCGGCCGCATCCCTCTGGAGAATTTGATTGCCTCTCGCGTCGTACTGCATGTCAACAACGAGGCCAGCACCGTCATTGGTCTGAATCAGGTCTCCGTTCGCGTTGTAAACAAAAGTCCGAACCTGAGACACACCCTCCACCGCGGGAGACGTGATTTTTGTCAGCTGCCCACTTGCGTCATATTCATAGACACTTTGCAGCCCAAGTGGATCAACTATCGTCGTTCGCCGATTGACCGTGTCGTAGTTGTAGCTCGTGACTTGGTTGAGGGCATCACGGACCGTGGCGATCCGATAGTCCGCACCGATCTGGGTATAGGTGAAGCTGAGTACCGTTCCGTCGCTTTGCGTGACGCTGGCGATTCGTTTGCTGGTTCCGTCGTAGGTGTAGGTGGTGGTGTAGATCTTGCCGTCTGTGACGGAATTGTCTCCTGGCGTCAGATCCACCACGACGGAGGTCAGACGGTTGCTGGCGTCATAGGCATAGTGCACACGTGTCGTCGTTGCAGCCGCCGCCCCGGTTCCCGTCACCGTTCGGATCTGACTCAGGTTTCCCGCCGAATAGTCAAAGTAGACAGTCTCCCCACTTGCACTAGCGATACTGCTGACCGTGCCATTGGCGTTGTAGGCATATGTCAGGGAGTTTCCCCTAGGGTCCGAACTCGACAACAAGCGCCCGTTCGCTGATGAATAGCTTTCCGTGAGCCCGGTCGATCCGTCCGTCCAGGTATAGGTCGAAGTCGCATCCACATACCGGATCGTGCGATATGCTCCGGCTCCGTCAGTGCTCTGATAGAGCCCCTGGGAAGCGTCCCACGTGTACACGGACTTGGCGCCATCACGGTCAATGCGCGTCAGTGAGCTCCCCGCCGTGTTTCGAGTTCCGCTCAGAACCAACGGCTGGCTGAAGAAGCCCGAAGACCAGTTATCAGCGTTGTCGTCGTTGAAGACGCCAAGGCTGTTGTAGGTACGCAGCGCAACCACGTCCAAGCCGTGGCTGACCAATTTATCATCCACATCCTGAAGAACCAGGTTGCCATTGGCAACGTTAACGTAGCTTTTTTCAGCGGCACGCCCCGAAGACGCGTCGCCCAAAACCCCACGCTGCCCCAGAACCTGCAAGGATGTGAGACTGAGCCCCAGGCTGTTGCCGCTGACAATTGCTACCATGACTGATCCATTCTGTCGTCCGGATAGGCTCCAAGCCCTTCAAGCCAGACATCCCCTTTGGACATCGGCCACCGGTCTCGCCAATACATCCGGGCCTGTTGCTTTTTGTTTAGCAAGAGGCAGCCCACTTGAAGGCGCGTCGGCACGAGGCCAGGCGGAGCTGTACGACTGCAGGAGCATTTGGTGCACTGCGTGAGCCCGAAAAAATCGAAAAAATACAAACCCGCTAAACATATCCAATCAGCCTTGGATATATTGCGATATCTGCTTCCAGGGGTGCGCACCGATGCCGACATCGGTGCCATCGCCCCTTCACTTGAGGCTGCATGGTCTGGTCACACGCCGTCACCTCACTCGCCTCGATAAATCACCAGATCTTTGAGGTTTTCTTCAATCCTGCAGGGAGATTCGCCATGACAAAACCGCTCCCCTCATCGCCTGCCGCGCTGGATCCTCTGATCCAGATGGCACTGGCGTCCAGTGCCCGGAATGACGCAGAACAGACGCTTGACTTGCTGCAGGAAGCGATGGAAAAGATGCCGTCATCGGGACTCCCATATTTCCTGGCTGGAGCCGAGTTGGCCCAGCTTGGTCGTTTCGACGAAGCAGAAGCGGCCTATGCGCGCGCCGTGCTGCTGGCCCCGGAGTTCGACATGGCACGCTATGAGTTGGGCACGCTGCAGTTCGTTTCGGGCAAGTCGGCCCTCGCAATGGTGACGTGGCAGCCACTCCTCGAAAGATCCGATATGGATGCGCTCAAGATGTTCGTGAACGGCTACATTGAATTGGCGGCCGATCGCCTTGATGCAGCGATTCTTCTGTTTGAGCAAGGAATGCGTGCCAACACCCAGAATGCCGCGCTCAATAGCAATATTGGTTTACTGATTTCTGCGGTACGCCAATCGACCGTGGCGCCACCCCAGGATCCGACCACCTCAGTCACTCCGCCACCGCAAGCAGAGACTCATTTTTTGCTTTCGAGCTACCGGCAGCGAGGCGCGGCCCATTGATGTATTTTTGCGAGCCCAGCTTGATGAATGCAGTGATATGCAAGGAATTCCATCGTGTCTGGCATTGACAATGTCAGTCAGCTCACCGCTGTCATGCGTGCTCAGGTTGCAGCGCTACGCCAGTCAGTGCGCTCTGCGCCGAGCAAGAGCGCACCTCACGCCCCCAATCGCACAGAATCAGGCTCATCACAGGAGCCTCTGGATCTTGCACGCTTGGTTGCTCAACGCGTCCAGTCGCTTGATCCTCAAGACCCACAGCGCAAGCGAAAAGCACTCCGGATTTTTCTGGAAACAGTTCTTTTGGCCGAACTCGGCATCAAGCTTGCCAATGACCCGGCGTTTCTCACCATGGTCGATACTGTGCACCGCCAGATGGAAGCGGACTCGGATTTGGCAAAGGCCATGGATGATGCAGCCGCCATACTACTATCGAAAAGCCCGGACGCAGCACCAGAGTAACGTGTTGTCGCCAAGTACGGGTTATCGGCGAAGAATTGGCGGCAACCATTGGCTCATCTTGCCACCAAGTGGGGCGTCCCGTTGGCCCAGCAATCGATGAGCCAAACGCTGTACTGCGGCAGCATCAGCGGCCTCGCCGCTCAGCAGAGCTTGCGCATAGCCTGCGGATACGGCTCTACGATCCAAGCGAATCGCTCGTTCAATATGTTCTTGTGCGGCTGCAGTTTGGCGCTGCATCACCAGCACTACGGCTAAACCGCCGTGGCTTTCGGCAAAATTTCGATCCAGTTCCAAGGCGACTTCAAACGCCCTTCTTGCCGACGACAAGTCACGCTGCATCACAAAGGCCCACCCTAATCCATGCCAGGTTCCAATGTGGCCTGGCATCAAGCTAACCGCTTTCTCAAAATCTTTACATGCCTCGTCGAACCGGAGTTCCAGCATACCGGCAAAGCCCAAAGCCGACCAGGCACGACCTTCGTTCGGGCTGCGTTCCAGCACTTGTCCGAGAAGCTCGCGCGCTTTCGGAGCATCGCGCTGCGCCAAAGCCAAGGATGCCTGTGTCACCATTGCTTCCACTTGGGTCGGCATAGCTAGCAGAGCCTGGCCGGACAGTCTCAATGCCGCCTCGGGCTGATTGACATCCAACGCAATCATGCTGGCGACGCCGTTGGCTTCTGGCGTCAGTGCAACGGCCTTGTTCTCCTCGATCCAGGCCCATGCCTCCTTCAAAGCCCTGAGATGATGAAGCGAGCGAAGCCACAACATCCGCATGTTATCCAGTGACAACGCGGTGGCGTCGCCATCTGCGATGGGAGTTTCGACCGCTCCGCTCATCCACGGCAGCAGGCGTTTGCGACAGGCGGCGTAGTCTGCCCCAATGAAATCGATCTGCGCAAGGTTGTACTCCAGCACAGGGTGCGCGCCTAGCTCCCTCGCCAACGCCATCAAGATCGTTCCGGCCTCCTCAAAGCGTCGATTCGCCATCAGCAGGCTCGCTTCGCGAAAGCCCCATGCCTGGCGATCCATTGAAAGAGACTGAGCTGTATTCAAATGGACCTGCGCTCGAGAGAACTCTCCGGTAATCAGCGCTTGCTCAAAGGTATCGGCTAGCAAATGGGGATTGGCAGGGTCGCTCTGCAAGTAACCCTCCAGCTTTGCCAATCGTTCATGCGCAACGGAAATAGCAGGAGTCTTGGGCGGTGTCAAAGGAATATCGTTCATGGGCATCTGTCAATCACGTCTATAGTTTTGACCGTCAAAGCACCACATCGGCAATCGGCTTCTCCTGCAATGCCTCACGCAACTGCATCAGCGCCTGCTTGTGAATCTGGGCAATGCGCCCTCGAGTCAGGCCCAGCATGGAAGCAATTTCCTCGAATGGAATCTCCTGCTGGTAATGGTAGCGAATGACGGTGCGCTGCTGCTGTGGCAAACCTTCTATAAGAGAAGCGATGCGCTGCCGCAATTGCTTGACTTCGGCGCTTCGATAAAACGGAATGGCTTCCGAAGTCTCCGGTGCTTCGATCATGCTTGTGCCTTCAAGCATCCAAGACAGCGCGAGCCCCAATCCAACGTCGGCCACGTAGCGCAATAATTGCTCCGGCGCGCGTCCTCCTGGTTTTCCACGCCCGCCAATCCCTTCACTTTCACCTTCTATCGCTTGAGGCAGTTTGACCGACTCGCGACGCTCCGTCTGCAGACGTTTGCGCGCGGCAATCTGCTGTTGCTTTTCTGTGAGTTTCTCCAAGCCATTCAGGATGGCGCCGTGCATTCGCCTCGCCGCAAAGGTCTTGAACTGAACGCCCACTGACGGATCGAACCGATCCAGCGCTTCGAGCATCCCCATCGATGCCAACTGATAGTATTCAGCAAACTCGATTTCATCATGCAGGCGTTTGGCGTAGTAAGTCGCTGCGACGATACGCACATACGGAAGGTAGAGACGAACCAGTTGCTCACGCGCTTGGTAGTCCGTCTCCTTGATCCACTTCAGCCACAGCTCCTCCTCAACGCAGCCTTCTTGCTTGCCGGCGATAGCCTTCCTGACGGTGAGGGCATCACCGGACGCTTCTGTGAGCATTTCATCAGGCCGTGTCATCTCAATGGAAACTTCCCACGAGCGCCTTGAGCACAAGGCTCCAACCGTCAATCAGCACGAACATCAGAATCTTCACCGGCAGCGCAATGGTTGTTGGCGGCATCATCATCATGCCCAAGGCCATCAACAGGCTAGACACAATCAAGTCAATCAGCAAAAAGGGTAAGAAGATCACAAAGCCGATCTGGAAGGCCGCACGCAACTCGGAGAGCATGAATGCTGGAATCAACTGCACATTGCTAATGTCAGCCATGGTCTTCGGGGCAGGCGCGTGCGAAAGCTCTACGATCAGTGCGAGATCCTGTTCACGGGTCTGGCGAACCATGAACTCACGCAGCGGTGCAATGCCCTTTTCATACCCGGCATCAATCCCCAGTTTGCCAGCCATAAAGGGCTGAAACGCCTCTTCATTGACCTTCTGTATGACTGGCGACATAGTGAACATTGTGAGAAACAGAGCCAAACCAATCAGCGCCGTGTTGGGAGGTGTTTCGTTCATGCCAATTGCGTGGCGCAACATGGACAACACAATGATGGTGCGCAAGAAGCTTGTCAGGCACATCAGTATCGCCGGCAGAATCGCCAACACCGTCAAACCAAGCACTACACGTAAGGCCTGCGCCGTCTGACCTGAGACAACCGTTGGTAGAGTGGCAGTGGCCCCCGCCTCGGAACGGTTGCTTGCCTGGCCGGCAGTTGCCCCATTGCCGGCGGTTGCGACAGGTGTTTTTCGCGATGCTTCGATGGGAGCCTGCACCTTGGACGTCTCTTGCTCAGCGAACGTCAATTCAGGCACAGGAGCGGCCGCCTTCGCAGTGGAAATGGCTGCGGCAACGGGTACAACCTCCAACGTCTCATGCGGCGCATCAGACTCCTGGGACCATGCCGACGCAAGGCAACCGATCGCTACTAGCAAGCCGGCCAAACAGCTTCGCCCGATACCCAGATAACTCCAGCGAATCACGGCACCCTCCCAGCAGATGCTGCTGTGTCTGCATGATGCGAGGAAGGGCTGCCATCGTTTGGCTGCCCGGCAATCAAGGTAATGGCCTCACCAGCGCAGCCAATCAGCCATTGGCGCCCCTGCCATTCCACGACGTGAGCACTGTGCTGCGGTGTCAGGCGTACCGACGACACCACGCGTAGACACTTCTGGTCCGGAACCTTCAACCACGTTGGCCAACCGGGGGCCCGGCTACCTCGCGGAGGCTGTCGGATGCGCCGACCAATCCAGACGACCGCGCACAGCAACAACAGTACGCCGACAACAATCATGTAGACATCAGAATTTGAGGCGGCGTTAGTTGCAGAATCCCGTCGCAAGGGAATGTCTGCCGGCAGTATCTCGGCGACTGTCGCCTGGGCAGCGAGTGCGTGCCCTGTTGCCGCCCATGCCGATGTGGACCTGCCGCCAGTCCATCCTAAAGCAAGTACCACACACAGTCGCGCCCAAACACGCGATTTTTCCGCCGGGAAGAGCAGGGATTCGCCCAACGGCCGCACTCCCATCTTGCTTGGTATCATTTCAACTTTGGGTTGCCAAACGCATCGCAACCGGCAACTCAACGATCTGCAATGCGAAGTGGCCATCCAGCGCAACCAGTTGGCCACGAGCGACCACACTGTTTTCAAGCAGCAAGTCTACTGGCTCATCAAGACCAGAATTCAATGACAGCACTTG
This sequence comes from Variovorax terrae, assembly GCF_022809125.1. Lineage (NCBI taxonomy): Bacteria > Pseudomonadati > Pseudomonadota > Betaproteobacteria > Burkholderiales > Comamonadaceae > Variovorax > Variovorax terrae. The sequence goes on from NZ_JALGBI010000001.1 coordinate 3,208,904, forward strand.
ATTCTCTCGCAGGGCCAACAACTCGGCCACACTCAACGTGATTTCACCGACTCGTACTTGCAGTTTCGCTTTCACCTGGTAAAGCGGGTTTGTGCTGGGAGATATCAATGGAGCGCCAGACTCCTTGGCCGTGTCGCCTCCATGCAGTTCGGGCATGACAATGACTTGCGCCACTGCGGGCGCGCTTTCGCGCATTGATGCAATCTCGGGGTGTGCACCCGCTAAAAGACTCTTCACGACTTGGTTCACGACTTTCTCTCTGCTATGTATAGGAAATAGATCAATGGTTTTGCACTGACGGGCTGTCAAGAGTGCACAATTCCAATGCGAGACAGTCCTGCTGTTGCCCCAGCCACGCTGCACACACAGGGCGACCCACTGTATCCATGACATGCAGCGGCCGGTCTAGTTGATGAGACAGCGGAATGATGTCGCCCACCTGCAATGTCTCCAGCTGCCCGAGACTGAGGTTGATGCTGTCCAGTTCCACTCTGAGCTTGATGGGCTGCCCCGATAGTGCTTGGGTGATTTCGACCAACGGTGGCTTGCGTGTTGTGGTGCTCCTGACACCAACATTGCTCAGTGAAGACAGTACCGTCTCGACAGTGCCTCCGTCAAGCCACAGAAAAAAGCTCCCCCTGCACCATGGCCAACGAACCATGACGTCGCCACTCCAAGCAGATGCGCTACGGTTTGCATCGCTAGCGGCAGGGTGCTGCTCCAGACCGTGCAAGCCTGGAATCTGACGCAAGCGGGTGAACCAGTCGGATAGTGCCGCCTCGACCACGTCCATCGCAATCGACTCCGATGCCGCTCCAGCTCCGAGCAGCGAAGGCGACAAACCAAACATCGATGCATGCACACCATGACGTATACCGGCCAGACTTGCGCATTCATGCGCCTCTATCAGCATATCGCTCGAGTGGCGTGCCGGCTTTGAATAAGCCCACGCCAAGCCGGCACCACGCTCATGGCGCGCACCTTCAACCTGTGCCGCGCCTTCGCCCGCTGCCGGACCAATGCCCCAATCACGCGCCCAGTCCGCCGCCAAACTGGTAAACGCCTGTTCGAGCGCCTCGCATTGCGCCAGCGACCAAGCACGCAACGCGCGCGCAGGCTGTTCCAGCACGACCTCCGGCTGATCACTCGTGCTCATTTGCTCTTCATAGCGAACAGTTCCTGAAGCATGTCATTGGCGGTTGAGATCACCTGCGAACTGGCTTGATATCCGCGCTGCATTACCACCAGATCACTGAATTCCTGGGACAGATCGACATTGGAGATCTCCACCATCCCCGATCGCACATTGCCAAACCCCCCCATGCCTGCTGCGCCAATGTGCCAAGCTCGCACATCCTTGGAGCCAAACTGATTGTCACCAACGGACTCCACCGCTTCCAGTGAATCAAAGCGTGCCAGTGCCAGCCGTGTGCTCTTGATGACCTGCCCGTTCGAATAAGTCAGCGACAACGCTCCAGCTGCATCAAACGTCGCCTTGGTCAATCCCCCAGGACCAAAGCCATTTTGCGACGCCATGGCGAGCGTAGACAGATTGGCCGATGGGTAGGAAGTCACTTCGGTCGAGAAGTCTAGCGTGAGCGGCACGGCTGAAAGACCCGCGGGCGTATAGATGACTTGGACTTTTGCCGCAGTGCTTTGCGGCCGGCCATCTTGAAAAATGATCTCCCCAGTCCCTACCACGTTCGTCCCGTCCATCAGATCCACCTGCCAGCTGCCGGCCGTGGTTGCACTGGTGTCGGTGAGCTTCACACTCAGCATATGCTCCCCGCCCAATGCATCGACGACCTTGACGCCTCCCACCGTCTGTTCGGCCATGGTGCTGGACAAGTTACCGCTGAACTTGACTGTCGTGGTGGCACTACCTGCGTTGGTCTGCAGTCCTGCCAAGCTGATGCGTACCAAGTTTCCTGAAGCATCGCGTCCCATCACGAAGCTGTGATCGATCTTGTTGATCAGCATACCCTCTGTATTGAACTGGAACTGCCCAGCACGAGTGTAGGTCACATCCCCCTTCTCGTTCTCCAGTATGAACAGTCCCGTGCCATCGACAGCCATATCCAAGTCATTGCCGGTTTGCCGCAGTTCACCCTGTCTGAATGAAAGTGTCGTGCCGTTCGCATTGAGCCCATAGCCAACCTGACCCGCTCCGCCTCCTTGCCCTGAATTGGAGTAAAACAAGTCAGAAAACTGCAAACTCGACCCTTTGAAACCCGGTGTGTTGATGTTTGCCGTATTGTTGGCAATCACTCGCAGGCCTTTTGAATAGCCGAGCAGTCCCGTCATCCCTACGTAAATTGATTCCAGCATGAAAACCTCCTGTGAAAATCGATTCTTTCGAAATAGATCAGCCGATTTCGCGCCGTTCAACGTACCGCTGAAATCTGGCTCAGCGAAACATTAGCCAGCGTTTCACCCGCCGTAGTCAATACCGTGATCATCGGTATATCTCCTGATAGCGATAGTGCTTTGACTGTGCCCGTCACCGAGACGCTATCAGTTGTGATGTCCACCGTGCGGCCGATAAGCCCGACTGACTGCAAAGTCGCCTGATTGATGATCAGCGTATCAATCTTGTTGTTGAGTTGTTGTGTCTGCTCCAGACTCGTGAACTGCGCCATTTGGGCCATGAACTGCTGGTTATCCATGGGCTTGAGCGGGTCCTGATAGGTCAACTGGGTCAACAGGATTTTGAGGAAATCCTGCATTCCCAAGCTATTGGACTGCAAGTTGGGGGAGGCTGAGCCTCCGATGGCCGATATTGTCATGGGGCCTCCTCTGTTTTCCGTAAGTTAAATGAAATTTGCACGCTGCGCACCGGAAACGCCGTGGCGATCAATGCTTCTTCGCTCTCTGATGATCCGACGGCGTATTCAGTCGATATATCGTTGCCATTGCAAATAACCTTTGATAAACGCAAACCCTCGCCCGCAAGAGCCTGCCGAAGTTGCGCGATAAGCACGGGTAACTGTTGATGCGACACAACGTCGTTGGCATGCATACCGAGCCAGACGACCACCCCCGAAGGAGTGTTCTCCACGTGAACGCTCAGGCTTCGCCCAATAGTGACGGGCATCAAGGCGCGCTGCACGCCATCTCGCGCTTTCACTGCGGCCGATCCCTGAGTCAGGGACACGTCACCTGCGGGAGTCAACGGTGGAAATCCAGGTTTCGCCGGCGCCGTATTTGTAAGCGTCGACGGGGTCCCTGCAAGCGCTGTCAGCGTCACATGTGGCCACCACTGTTCCTGCGAAGCCTTCATAACAATGCCCTCCAAGTCCGCGCCCGCATCCGTGCAGTTGGAAGTCAGTATTCGAGCGCCACTCGATACAGCGGTCTCTCTTTCAACAAGCAATGGATTGCTAGCCATAGACACGGTATCCTTCCATCCGGCTTGCTTGCTCCGGCCCCTCTCCGCAACGGTGGTCGCGTATGGCATATTCGGTGCGCTATCAATGGACAAAGGCTCTGGTCTAGATTCCTTCCATCCGCCGGCGCGAGACGCCGTGATGTTCACTCCAGACTCCGGCGACGTCGAGACGCTGTCAACAGAGACCGCCGCCGTGGTGGTTGCTTGAGCTTTATCTCCAGCAACGGTCCCCGCGATAGGCGAACTTGGTGCCGTTTCATCACAGCGCAGAATGGCGACATCCGGAGCCACCTGGAAACGCAGACCGCCTCCATTCATACTCCAGACTGTCGGCGCAGGATGAGCCGCCAGCTGCGATGGTTTAAACCATGCATCCAATTGGACTCGCTCCATCTCGCGTAGCCAAAGATCACCTGATCCTCCCACCGAATGAGGCTCTGAAGGTATTTCACGCCGAAGCGACGATGCAGGGTTGTCACGGCAAAAGGGTAGCCAAGCTTGAATATTCACAGAACGCCTCCGTCGTTGGATATGGCCTCTGGCAATGCGACCGCTCGAATAGAACGCCGTGCCGCCCAATCACGATCCTGTTCGCCCGCTTGTCGATGCCGAATGGTATTGGCGTACGATTTCAGCTCATCTGTGCGGTGCTGCAGCACGCCGTCTAGACGTAGCTGCGCAGCCAGACAGAGTTTCTGCACTTGGACATGCTCCCGCTGCCGGTCGACCAGCGCCTGACGCTGTTCATCGATGCGGCTTTGTGACTGCGAGAGGTACATCAGCATCTGCTGGTACAGGTTGGGGGCCAGACGCAGAACGCCGGAATAATTCAAAGTACGAGCTTGTTCATCCCAATGGCTGATCAATCTAGCCAGCTCAGCCTCGCGAGTTCGTATGTCGGCCTGGATCACGGCCAGATCTCTCTGCAGCCGATTCAAACGCCATTGCTGGCGTTGGTGAATCGGCTCCAGAGAAAAAACGAAACCTCTGAGATCGACATCGGCCGGCACACTCAAGATGCATCCTCTCGCAGCGTCATCTGGCTCAGTATTGCCTTCAGCTTCTGCAGTGCCTCGTCCCTGGACACCCCTTCCGTCCCCTGCTTCAACCATTCGTGCAGGGCGGGCTCCAACGAAAGCGCCGAGTCCAGCTGTCGATTCGATCCCCTTTCATAGGCACCAATTTCAACCATCTGCCGATTGCGCTCCAGTAGTGCAAGTTGATTTACCGCTTCCATGGCCAGCGCGCGATCAGCATCCGTTGCAAGATCAGGCATCAATCGACTTGCACTTTTGAGGACATCGACGGCCGGATACAGCCCGCGGTGAGCGATCTGGCGCGACAGAACGATATGACCATCCAGGATGGCACGCAAGCTGTCGGATACCGGTTCATTGAGGTCATCACCTTCGACCAGAACGGTCAGCAAAGCGGTGACGGAGCCCCCGCCGGGCGCTGTTCCGAAACGCTCGCACAGCTCGGGTAACTCTGCAAAAACCGACGGCGTATACCCACGCGCTGTTGGCGGCTCACCAGCCGACAGACCTATTTCCCGGCGCGCCATCGCCAGACGGGTAATGGAGTCCATGGTCAGCAGCACATCGCGCCCCTCATCGCGGAAGTATTCAGCAATGGCCACTGCAGCATGCGCGGCCCGAACCCGTGCCAGAGCAGGCTGATCAGCGGTAGCTACAACGACCACAGATCGCTTGAGCCCTTTCGCCCCCAGTTGCTTGTCGATAAATTCGCGCACTTCGCGGCCGCGCTCGCCAATCAAGGCAATCACGTTGATTCGGTCACCGGCCTCTTTAGTCGCGGACTGGGCATGCCGAGCCATCATGCCCAGCAACGTACTCTTGCCAACACCGCTTCCTGCAAAAATCCCTACTCTTTGACCGCGCCCGATAGTGAGCAGTCCGTCGATGCTGCGAACTCCAGTTTCCAGTACGCGGGTAATGCGCGGGCGCATCATCGGATTGATGGCCGCCCCTTTCAATGGATACGCCGTCACAGTGGCAGGAGGCGCAGCGCCGTCGATTGGATCACCAAAACCGTTGAGGACTCGTCCAAGCAGAGCCGGCCCCACGCGGACATCCGCACGAAGGCCCACGGCACGGACCTCACATCCCGCTGCCACCCCATCAGTTGCGCCATATGGCATCAAGGTCACACGCCCCGGCTTGAGACCCACAACCTCAGCGAGAATGTCAGTCATTGCACCTGCGGCGGGCCCTGATCCAATTTGCCGTACTCTGATTTTGCAAAGTTCGCCGATCGCAACATCTGGCCCTGCTGAATCAATGGCCAAGCCCTGCATTTGCCGCACCCATCCGATTCGATCCGACAACTCCGAACGGGCCAACGCGCTAGAGTAAGATGCCAACGCGTTCACAGCGAACTTTCTCTTTGTCCCAGCGGGGACTCATAAATATGTTGCGGCGGTTCGTGTCGCAACGCCTTTCGTTGTGTTCGTTCACGTACCAGCAGTTCGGCCAAGGCCCGGACCCGGGTTTCCAAACGCGCATCCAATCCGCCTTCGGGTGATTTGACGATACACCCTCCCAGAACCACCTCGGGATCTGCGATCCAGCTCACACCCGGCGAGGTCAGAAGCTCATCCGTCACCCCGGCGACCTGTGCGGACTCGCGTAAAGCAACAAGATCGTCAGGATGCAAATGCACCGCCGTGGTGACGTGTGAGCACATCTGCTCCCTCGCGCGGCGGACCAGCCAGCGCAGACCCTCAGGCTGTGTTGCGGCCTTCCCCAACAATTCGAACGACACCTCGGCACACAAAGCGACAAGATCCTCTTCGCAGGCCTCTATCCTCTCGCGGATCTGCGCTGGCAGCGTGCGCAACAATGCGTCCAGGCTGAGCAAACGCTCAGCCAGACCGGCATGAACTTCTTCCCGTGCTGCCTGCCGCGCCTTCAGGACTTCCTCGTCCAGAACGCGTGCACGGTGTTGCGCGTCTCTTTGAGCAGCAGCAAGCACCTCCTGCTGCGCCGTAGCAAGGCCCTTTTCATAGCCTTCTCGATAGCCTACATCCACAGCATCGTCCCGCACTTCAACAGAAGGAACCAATGCAACGACAGAGTCTCGCGTACTTACAGCGGCCTCAACCAGAGGCTGCGGCCGCCTGAGGGTGACAGGGTGCGCCCCCAACCCCACCCCGCGCAACACGATCGGCCGCTGCAGTTCTCGGTCAGAGAGTGAAGACGAAGAACGGCTCACGCATGGCCTCCAATTGTCCGCGTGAAGAATGCGCGTATCCGAGCGAGGCTCCGCTCGTGTGCGTTCGGATCGCTACCCTTCGGAATCGCCTTCGTCACGCCGGAGATGCGTTCTTCCAAGCTATGCAGCAGCACTTTACGCAGTGCAATGGGAAGATTTTGATCTGCAGAAGAAAGCAATTCCAGAACTTGGCGACGCTTGCTTGGCTCAAGGGCAGCCAACACCTCCTCGCGCCAAGGCCAGGAAGCAATCGCAAGAACCATCATGACCAAGGCGCTTGGCTCCGATTTGAGAAGCTTTGCAACAATCCATGGTTGGGCCTCCATCAAACGTTCCTGTACACCAATGTCCTCGGGCTGCCGCGGTGTTGTCGGATCGAAGTGTGGTGCCGTTTCAGTTGTCTTGAGCGCCTCCCTCAACAACACCGGATCGCGCGCAATACCCATGACCTGCAATTCAGACAGCAAAGAACCAAGCTGGACTTGCTGTGCTACAGATAGCTGACTCAATAGCCACTTCTGATCCTGCACCGACATGGCATGAACCAGCAAAGCGGCCCGACGGGCCTCGAAGCGCTCAGCCCGCCCAGGCTGTGACAAGGAATCGAAGAATGTGGTCCCTGCGCTCATGCTCGCCACTCTTGTGGATCACCGAAACCGGCACCACCCGAGGCGCCTGCGGGAGTTGCTGAGCCAATAGGCGATTTTGACAACCACTCCTGTACAGCCCGCAAGGCAGCGTCACGTTCAGCTTCAGACAATGTCTGTTCCAAAGAAGAATTCGCGGAACGAGCCCTGGCCCGGCCAATGACCAGGGCCATCACCAACACCGCCACCACGACGGCCCCCAATGCCATGATCACAGTATTCTGCGTAGCCAAGCCCCCAGTACTCCCGGAGCCTTCCGACGCGCCAGGCGCAGTCAGGCGAGCAGGCACGGCATCCGAAGGCGGCGATACGCTGGCAATAGTGCCGCCAACCGCTCCAATCGTCTGCACCACCACCACATCGCCTCGATCTGAGCTTGCCCCCACGGCCGCAGCCACCATCCTGCGAACCTGCTCTTCTTGCTGCGTCTCCAGGGGATGCCGCACCACAGCGATCACTTGCAAGCGGCGAATGGACCCAGGCTGACTGACCATTTGCTCTACCCTTCGACCCACCGCATATTCAATTTCTCTCTGAGAGCTTCCGGTTCGAGCCATCCCATCTCCCGGACGAGTGTCCAGTGGAGCACCCGTATCACGCACCACCTCCCGCTCACGCACCATCACACCCGCCGGTACTCCTTCTTGACGGGTAGGTGCTGCTATGACATCTTCAGTGGTGGTACGTACATGATCCATGTTCAGGGTTACGTCTACGCTCGCCAACGCTTGACCGGGTCCAAAGGCTCGCTCGAGGACCATAGCGGCCTTGCGAGACAAGTAGTTTTCGGTGTCGCGCTTGAGGTCTAGGCGAGTGCTACCCGCGCCGACTTCATCCTCGGCACCCACACCGCGTGTGAGCGCCACACCCTGACTATCCACGATGGTCACATCCTGCATGGACATCCCCGGAACGGCGGCTGCCACCAAGCGCTGGATACCGCCCACCTGTTCGACTCGCAATGCCTGCCCTTGACGCAAGGTGAGAGTGATTGAAGCCTTCGGCCGTGCTGCGGCCAACTTGAACAACCCCTGCTCTGGCAATGCCAGCAATACACGCACGTCGCGCACCTCCGCCAAAGATTGGATAGTGCGCGTGATTTCGCCTTGTAGAGCTCGCTGGTAGTTAATTTTCTGAGCAAACTCGGTCATTCCGAAGTCTGTGTTGTTGAATAGTTCGAAGCCGACCGCGCCGTGCAATGGCAGGTCCCGGCCCATCAACTTCAGCCGTGTGGCGTGAACAACGGGCCTATCTACCAGAATTGCGGCCCCTCCCTCACTCAATTGATAGGGGATCTTCAAGCGCTCTAATTCGGCAACCATGGCCTGAGCATCCTGCGGCTTCAGATCCGAAAACAGCACCTGATAGTCGGCCTTTGTAAACCACCAGACTCCCAGCACAAGCGATGCAATGATGACGATGACACCGGCAACAAGACTTGTGCGAGCGCGTTGCGACAGCGTGAACCAGAAAGCTGTCATGATTTTCTCCGGATGACCAGCCGACCCGTACAGCTGGCGTTGATCGATTTCGGAAGATTTGTGTGGCGCGTCATATCTGCATCTTCATCACATCTTGGTAGGCTTCAAGCAAGCGGTTGCGCACCTGCAGCATCAGCTGGAAGGACAAACGACTTTCCTCCAATCCGATCATGATTTGATGCAGGTTCTGCGCATCACCCACCGCCAATCGCTGAAGATCAACTTGACTGTCGGTAAGTTGCTGATTGATCTGGGTCAATCCTTGCGAAACAAGCGCTCCGAATGACGCAGAAGATGCATTCACGCCGGTGACATCACCCGCCCAGCGCAAGGCTTGCGTGGGCGCCAGATACTCGGCAGCATTGCCGGCCTGTAACTGCGCCGACACTGCCGGTAGCACAAGCTCGATCGGAGTCATTGAACTCATGTGTTCCCACCTCCAATGTCCAGTGTCTTGAGTGCGAGGTTGCGCGCAGTATTCATCGCCGCCACATTGGCTTCATAAGATCTCATCGCACTCATCAAGGTGACCATTTCCGTCGCCGTGTCCACGCCGGGATAAGCGACAAAGCCACGCTCGTTGGCCATGGGGTGGCCGGGCTCATATGCCAAGCGCGGGTTCACATCGGCCGGCAGTACGGCAACCGATGGCAGCATGCCTATCTTGTCGGCATCCAACCGGTCACCGACCAAAGCACTGAACCCAGGCGTCGCGCCTGCCAACACTGTGGCGCGGAGAGGTCTGTAACCATTGCCGTCAGCGCTTTGTACCGTATTGGCATTGGCCAGATTAAGAGCAGAGACGTCGACACGAGTACGTTCGACACTCATGCCGGCGGCACTGATGGCGAATGCATGTAGATAATTCATGGATTAATTCTTCCAAGGTGATGAGTCAAGAGGTCGCCAGTACTGCCGCCCTACTTCTTACCGTCACTCACGGCCATCGATAAAATCGCGTAGTGGCGCGAGAGACCCTTCGCGAGTGCTTGATACTGCATTGCGTTCTGCGCCATGGCAGTGATCTCGACATCCAGCTGAACGCCTTGCAATTGCCCAATAGCGCCGAATGCCGGTTCGATTGTTGGTCGAACCTGCGCCAGCGAATTGGCGTCAAGTCGACCAGACGCTCCAAGGCTTCTGCGCGCCTCTTCAAGCTGGGCCTCAAAGTTCACGCGCAATGGAACATGCCCTGGTGTATTCGCATTGGCAATGTTGACTGCAATAGCCTGATGACGCAGGCTTGCGGCGTCGAGAGCCAATGCCAGCGAACTGACGGTAATAGCTTCCATGCCTTCGGTCATACCTGCACTCCGCTTAGAAAAATAGGCGATATGCGCACAATGCCTCTTTACTGAACCACCAGTTCGGCATGCAGCGCGCCGGCGGCTTTCACCGCACGCAGAATGGAAATGATGTCGCGCGTGTTTGTCCGCAGCCGGGACAATGATTGAACAAGGTCAGACACCGTGCTGTTTCCCGTCACGAATCCAGAGCCACTGCCAGCGCTGTTTTGCTCGTTCACATCGATACGGGTATTGGTGACAATCGCAGTGCGGACGCCCGAGCCGCCATGCCAAATGTTCATGGGTTGCGATGCTGTATTCTGATTCGCAATCGAAATCTTGATGTCACCATGGGAAATGGCTACAGGCGATATCCGGACATCACCGCCGGAAACCACGGTGCCGGTGCGCTCGTTGATCACCACCTTGGCGCGACGGTCAGGCTCCACCGTCACGCCTTCCACTCTGGCAAGAAACATCACCAGTTGGTCGCGTTGCGATTCTGGCACTGCGATCTCAATCCCCGAGGCATCCCGGGCTTGAGCGATGCCTGAGACCACTTGGCTGTTGATGGCTGAAGCGATACGATTGGCCGTTGTGTAGTCGGGCTCACTCAGCACGAAAGTGATGTTCTGCCGACCACGCTCTCCTTGGGCTGCAACTTCTGCGTTGACTCCCACCTCCACGGTGGCGCCGCCAGGGATCGAGCCCACCGTGGGATGGTTTTTCTGGACTACATTGCCATTCGCGTCATAGCGATAACCGCCCACCGAAAGTGGTCCTTGCGCCAATGCATAGATCTTCCCATTGGCCGCTTTGAGCGAGGTCAGCAACAGACTACCGCCCAACAAGCTGCGAGCATCCCCTGCAGAAGCGACTGTCACGTCAAGTGTGTCACCTTCGCGTGAAAAGGCGGGCAGCGCAGCACTGACCATCACCACAGCCACATTGCGACTTTGTATCTGCTCCGGAGCCAATGTCAGGTTGAATTGGGACAGCACGTTAGCCAGGGACTGCCGGGTAGCCCTATTTGACGGAGAATCTCCGGTGCCTGCCAAACCCGTAACAATGCCAGTCCCTACGAGGGCATTCTCGCGCCACCCTTGCAGTTTTCCAAGGTCCTTGATGCGGACAGAATCAGCGTGGACGCCAGCGCCGCCAAACGTCACCACGATTGCCAGCAATGCTTTGCGTGCGTTCATCCACCACTCCACTGGCACCCGATGCAAAAAGAAGATGCAGCTGCCATAATCAAAACCCTACCGCATCAAGTAATTTTCGCCACCAACCACGCCGTGAGCGTTCTGACACGTCACCCTCACCCAGATAGTTAATCCGAGCATCGGCCAAGCGTGTGGAAAGTACCACGTTGCCATCAGAGATGTCTTGCGGACGAACTCGGCCTTCGAGATGGACTTTTTGCTGCTCTTCGTTAACCGTCAGGAGTTGCTCGCCCACAACCTTGAGGTCACCATTGGCGAAGACCTGTTGTACCGTCACAGTCAGCGTAGCCAACAGCTTGTTGGAGCGCTGGGTTCTCCCACCGCCGTCAAATTCTCCATTCGCCCTGATACCGACTTGCCCCACAGTTTTTCCCGAACCATGGTTGAGCGATGCACTTATGTCATTGGTGCGCCGCGTACCGGTGTCCGAGCTCGTGCTGGCACTGGAGTTCTCGAACACCTGCACCGTCAGGACGTCTCCAACGCGAAACGCCTTGTTGTCCGAGATCAGCGCACGGTAGGTACTTTCATCATAGAGACTTCCTGCATGCGCAGTCATTCCGCTCAGGGCAATAGTGCATCCCCATAGCAACAACGCAAGACGGCAAGCCGCATGAAAGCTCCCGGTCATTGCAGGATCTCCACACTCGAAGGCCCAGCCACCCGAGCCAGCGCGGATGCGCTCGCCCCGTGCATTCGCACTCTGATCCATTGCCCGACCCTCCCATCTTGCAAGGCTTCAACTTGGCTCTGCAACGCAATGTCGCCGCTGCGAACTCGCAGACCGACCCAATCGCCACGCAATACCGCTAAGTCTCTATTGATAGAACTCTCGGTCAACACCTCACCTGCCCGAATCCAGCGACGCAAGCGTGTGGGAGGCGACGCATCTCCCGATCCGCTGGGAAGCAGCGCAGCACCTGAGACCATCCCAGCCGTCATGTCCGTGTCCCGGTAAGTCAGTGCATCAGGCGTCAACCCTGCACCCGGCTCTAGATTTCGCGCGGCTACCGGCATGACTTTCCATGCATGGACTTCAAAGGTCACGGGCACGCTACGTACCAACTTTTCATTCGTATAGGCGTCCACCCAAACCACCATGCGCCGCTCTGGCCGAACGCCTGTCTGCGGCCGGACTTTAAGCACGACATCTGTCGCGACAAGCTGGACGTTCGCCGGAATCGCCACCGGCTCTACCGTCGCATGCTCGCTACGCCCCGAGAGCCACTCCTTCAAGTGGTCTGCCGCCAGGCTCACCGCACGCTTCCCGTCCAACTCCTGCGTCGCAGCCCGGATCTCGAGAGAGTGAGCTCCGCGCCACTCAATTTCTTGCACTGAGAGGCCCGTTTGAGAACGCAACCAACGAGTCAAGGCTTCACGGCCCAATATGACCGGAACCCCGCCACGCGGTGCTGAGCCAAGCGGTACGGCCATCAAGCGGCGCAACAGAGGCAAGTCTTTCGTTGTCAGACTCACGATATCGCCCAAACAGATGTGTGGCTTGCTGACACTGGCAAACACGGGCATCTCAATCACCACACGCACAGGTGCAGCGGCCCCAGCATCCAGGACGCTCAGTGCCATGCAGCAGCATGCACACAGCGCGCCCCATTTGGCCCACTTTGCAGTACGTGCGCGAGCCATAGCCTTGATGCGACGACAGAAAGACATGCCGCAACTCGTCGGTCTACTTACGAAGGCCGTTGATCATGCCGAGCATTTCATCAGAAGCCTGTACCACCTTCACACTCGCCTCATACGCTCTCTGGGCCACCATGAGATTGACCATCTCATCGACCATCCTGACATTGGATCCTTCAAGATACCCCTGCATCAGAGTCCCCATGTTCTCGTCCCCGGCCTTGCCGGCGATGGGTTCGCCCGACGCTTCGCTGCTGCGATAGAGGCTGTCGCCTTGGGCCAGCAATCCCGATGGACTCGTGAACCGCACCAGCTCGAGTTGCCCGATGTCTATGGGGGTAGATTGCCCCGCCACTGTCACTTGAACATGCCCATCAGAACCGATGGTCATGGTTTTCATGTTTTCAGGCAGCGCGATGCCCGGCTTCAGTGCATAGCCTGCCGGAGTTGCCAACATCCCATCACGATTGATCTTGAAGGTACCGCCACGCGTGAAGGCCCGAGAGCCGTCAGGCATGGTGAGCTCGAAAAACCCATCACCTTGTACTGCGATATCAAAAGTGGCGTCTGTCTTCTTGATGTCGCCCATGTCGAACTGCTTGGACAGACTCGCGATGCCGACTCCCGCGCCAGAGCGAGAACTCACCCCCAAAATACCAGTGTCGTTGTCCATCACAGGCTGCGCCGAACGAGCTGCTTCACGAACCATCAGATCAGAAAAACTGACCCTCCCCTTCTTAAAACCCGAAGTGTTCGCATTAGCGATGTTGTTCGCAATGGTATCGACATTCATTTGCTGGGCCTGCATGCCCGTGGCACCGATATACATAGCATCAAACATGTTTACTCTCCATCATTAGAGGTCAGCTCAAATCACCTAGCTTTCGTATCGCCGTTCCCAGCATTTCGTCATAGCCAAGCGCTACTTTCTGCATGGACTCAAAATGACGCATGGTTTGCATCAGCGACATCATTTCCTGCATTGAGCTCACGTTGGAGTTCTCCAGAGAACCTTGACGCACCTGCCCTCCCACGTCATTCACTTGCACAGCACTACTCCCGCTCCCCCAAAGGCCATCACCAAGCCGCACAAGAGAACTGGGAGATTCAAAGTTAACCACTTTGATTTGCGCCACAGGAATTGCTTCAACGGATCCAGATGCGGTCTTGGATTCGAAAACTTGCCCTGAGCCGTCGATGAAAGGATCTGGTCGATTCAAGAAAATCTCGCCTCCCTTGCCCATCACGAGATCTCCTCTTGCGGTAACAAGCCGGCCACGACCATCCAGACGAAACGCACCTTGACGGGTGTATGCGAGACCATCTGCCGTTGAAATCTCGAAATAACCCGGCCCCGTCAATGCCAAGTCCAGACTCTGCCCTGTCGATTTGAGGGTGCCGGCGCGGGTATCCACCAGCACCGTTGCTAGTGCGCCTACGTTCTGCGATGTGCTTCGCGAACCACTCATTCGCTCGTTGTCCATCGATTGGACGAAAGTTCCACCCAGCGGCGATGCCTGAGGAAGTGTGACCACCACATCTCGCTTGTAGCCTGGCGTGAGCGCATTGGCGAGATTGACACCGACTCGCTCCAAGCGAGCCATGTCTTGATGCATGCTGTTAAGACTTATGGCAAGAATTTCGTTCATGGCGTGAAATTGCTGACTCAGAGTTGAACGACACCGAACGACTTGAGTTCGACACTATGAGGTATTTCAGCCATGGACAGCACCCGCAGGTGGGGCATCACACGCTCGGACAAAGAACGCACATGCCGACGTAATTCAGGCGCACATAGCAGGACGGGCAGCAGATTGTTTTTCATCATGCGCTCCGCTTGTTGAACAAGCCTAGTGACAAACTGTTCCGCCATCTTGGGCTCCAGCACAAAGGGTTGCGCTGATGACTGTTCCCGCGCCGCATGAATACTTTGCAGAAAACGGCTCTCCATGGCCGGGTCCAATGTGATGACGTGCAATGCTGTGGCATCCCCTAGCAAGCTCTGACAAATAGCATGGCCAAGCCGTTGACGAACGGCCTCAGTCAGTTGAGCTGCATCCTTGGTCACTCGACCTGCATCGGACAATACTTCGAGAATTGCCTCAATATGCCGGATCGAAACTTTTTCGCGAAGAAGGTTCTGCAGTACCTTCTGTAGTTCGCTTGTAGACAGTATTGTCGGAATGAGTTCCTCGACAAGTCCAGCTTGGTTCTGGCGAACTCGTGCAAGTAGCCGATCTACTTCTGAGCGCGTCAGCAAACTCGCCGATTCACGTCGTAAAACCTCAGTCAGATGCGTCATGAAGACAGCCGATCCATCCACAAGCGTGTACTTTGCCTGGGTCGCCGCATCGCGCAATGACTCCTCAATCCACACGGCGGGCAGCCCGTAAGTAGGATCACGAGTGACCTCACCAGGAATGGATCGGGTATCTCCCGCCGGATGAATGGCTAGCAGTTGTGTTGTGCGTGCCTGACCCTTGGCCACCTGCACGCCATCAATCCAGATTTCGTAGCGATCTGCCTCCAGGCGGGAGGCATCTTTGAATCTCACGCGTGGCAGTACCAAGCCCAGCTCCTGCGCGTGCTGTTTTCGAAAAGCCGCCACACGCTCCATAAATGGACTTCCAGCCTGATGAACTGCGGCCACCCAGTGACTCCCTACAAAAACTTCCAGAGGCTCAACGGGCAGCAACGCGTAAGGATCATCAACAGCAGATTCCGCCTCCTTAGCTGCTACCTTACCTTGATCTTTGCTTGGAGTTGCGCCGTTGCTAGAAACAGTTCGATAGAGGATCGCAGATATCAGCAACAGACCGCCTAACAACACCATGGTCGGTGCCACGGGAATGCCAGGCAGCAACAGCAATCCACCAAGTGTTCCTGCAACAAGAAGCAAAGTCTTGGGAAATGAGGTGATCTGGCGTAGTACCTCGTGGCTGAGATTGGCGTCCGATGCGGATCGGGTGACAATGATGCCTGTGCCCACCGCGATGACGAGAGCGGGCACCTGTGTGACAATGCCATCTCCGATGGTGAGCAGAGTGTAGGTCTGAAGCGCCTGCGCCCAGGGCAATCCATGCTGCATCACACCGATCACCAGCCCCCCGATGATGTTGATCAGCAAGATGATGATGCCAGCCACGGCATCTCCCTTCACGAACTTGCTGGCTCCATCCATGGACCCATAGAACGCCGCTTCCTTTTCGAGATTCTTTCGTCGGCGCTGCGCTTCAGCCTGGTCGATGAATCCCATGTTCAGATCCGCGTCGATGCTCATCTGCTGCCCGGGCATGCTGTCGAGAGTAAAGCGTGCAGCCACCTCTGAAACGCGCTGAGCCCCGTTGGTAACCACCACATACTGCACAACGATCAGAATCAGAAAAACAATCAAACCGATCACATAGTTTCCACCCACTACAAATGAGCCAATGGCTGCAATCACACGACCTGCGTCGCCGTCCGACAGAATCAGCCGAGTCGCAGCGACATTGAGTGACAGTCGGAATAGAGTCGCGATCAATAGCAATGAAGGAAACGTGGAAAACTCTACAGGTCTGGCCATGTAGAACGTGAGCAATAAAATCAGAAAGGCGAAGCTGAAGTTCGTCAGAATGAGAAAGTCCAGCAAGCCGCTTGGTATAGGCGCAAACAGAACAACCAGGACCCCGAGCACGACCAAGACCATCGCCACATCGCTGTGTCGTCCAAGAAGGCGCTGCATGGCGTTCATGTTCGCGCTCCCGCTGCGGCACGGGTATGGTATTGCTCACGCATGGCCAGCACCCAAACAATGATGCGCGCTACTTGAGCGTACAACTCTGGTGGGACATGATTTTCTACCGGAAGATCGTGATAGATACGGCGTGCCAGCGAGGGGCTTTGCACCACAGGAATTCGATGCCGTGCGGCGATTTCCCGCATGGCAGCGGCCAAGTGCCCAGCTCCTTTGGCCAACAGCTGAGGTGACTCCATCTCACCGTGCACGTAACGCAAAGCCACGGCGACATGAGTCGGATTGGTAATGACGACGTCCGCATTGCGCGTCTTCTGCAACGCCAGACTGCGCGCCAACAGCTCGCGGCGCAGCTCGCGCATCCGAGCCCGAATGCGGGGATCCCCATCGCGGTGTTTGGTCTCGTCCTTCAACTCGCGACGACTCATGCGCATCTTCTTGGCGAACTCATACCGGGTATAGATCAGATCCACCAGCGCAATCAATCCCAGCACGAAGGCCATCTTCAGACCAAGATTTCCCATGTCTGCCAGCAGCGCGCGCAGAAAACCGATGGGCGACAGAGACGCGAGACCATAAAACTGCCCAAGCATGGACTTGAGCGCTAAGTACGCAACGAGGAACAACAGCAGCAATTTGACGCAGGCCCGCGCTCCATCGAACAACGTTCTCATGGAGAAGACGCGCTTGAAACCCGTACTGGGATTGATCCTGTCAAAGTCTGCCTTGAGAGGCTCAAGCGAAAGAATTGGGCCTGTCTGTACTAAATTACCGACAATCGCAGCCAACATCAAAGCAAGGAAAAACGGGACCAGCAAGTACATCGCTGAACGCAGCAGCCGTTGTGTCAGGGGCCACATGGCAGCCCCATCCACCATATGCATCTGCATTAATGCCGCCTGATCCGTTCGGAATTGCACGCTAACAGCATCAACACCTTGCCAAATGAGGTAAATCACCGCCACGACGAAGACTAAAGCCGATACGGCATCCGTGCTTTTCGCTGCTTGACCACGCTCACGCGCCTTAAGCAGCTTGTACGGCGTGGCATTCTCATTACGATCCAGATCTTGGTCGGCCACTTAGCCCTCCTGCCTATCAAGGACGAGAGTGCCACAACAGAACAACACTCCTCCCTTGTGAGCAGCCTGCGACGTAAATATCGTCTGCCAACTACGTGCGATGCCCGCGTATACGCGGTCCATTACGGCCCCGAGGCCCGTGGACCATAGCGACAGCGCGACCAACCCCACCAGGATTTTGACGGGAATGCCCATGGTAAACATATTCATCTGGGGTAGATTGCGAGCAACCACACCCAAGGCCAACTCCGTCAAAAGAATAAAGAAGACCACGGGAGCGACCAGAGCGAAACCCAAGGCAAACAAAGCCCCCACCTGAGGCACTGTGACGGCCACGGCAGCCTCAAGCCCCCACGAGCGCCCTGGCACAAAACGCTCCGCGCTGTAGGCCAGCCCCCTGAGCAAGGCATGATGCCCATTGAGAAGAAAGAAAACCAGCACGCCCAATTGCTGAAATCCCGATGTCAGAACTGACGCTTGCCTGCGCGACACGGGATCAAACACCTGTGCGACGCCAAATCCGATCTGAATATCCAGAAGCTGCCCTGCCATGGCAAAGGCTCCAAACGCTAGCAGGATCCCCAGTCCCAAAGTAGCTCCCAGAGCCAGTTCGCGCAGTGCTGCTACGGTCAGGCTGCCAAGCTCTGGCCGAACTTGTGCAGTAGGATCTGCAGGCCCCATACCCGCAGCGAGAGTGACCGACAAAGTCAGGATCAATACGACACGTGCCGTGGCAGGCATAGAGATCGCGTACAGAACTGGGGTAAGAGCGAGCGTTGTCGCCACGCGAATCGAAAGCAAGAGCAGATTGGTATTCGACGCAATAACGTTTTGCCACGCGGCTTGAGTAGCCACATCGAATGTCGAAGTCAACGCATTCATCGTCTACTCGCCACTCAGAACATCCCAGGTATGCCTGACCACAGCTGAGTGGCGAACTGACTGAGTTTCTTGAGCATCCAAGGCGCAAACGTCACGAGAACAATCGCCGCCGTCACGAGCTTGGGCACAAAAGTCAGCGACATCTCCTGCACCTGAGTGACAACTTGAAGAATGCTGACAGCCAAACCGACCAACATCGTCAAAGCCAATACCGGCAAAGAGACGAGAAATCCAGTCCAGAACAAATCAGACATCATTCGGAGCGCGAGATCGGGAGACATGCGGATACGGCACCAAATGCCCGCATTCACAGCGGACGAATGGCACACAAAATAGTGGAATAAATTAAGGAAAGCGCAATGCGCGCCAAAGAGATGCCGCGGTTGAGGACAGCTGCATGCCAGCACAAAGCTCGCAGGTGTCCAGAACCGTCAGATTCGGGCCGCTCCACGCCCGACAAAACCCAACGAGTAGATGCTCCCTCATCATTTTCCCCAAGCAATAGTGCTTGATCAGTCTATTTGTAAATGCCCACTTATTTCTTATCACATGGACTTCGCGCCGAGTTTAGCGGTGCGATATTCATCGTCAATGTAATTAGTTCACTTAGTTTTTGTAATAAATATCACAAAAATGTTGCTATGGGTTTTGGCAAAACTTTCACTCTGAGAGGCTGGAGCTATAAAGAAGAAGACTCAAATGGAGCGGTTTTTTTGTGGGTTTTATGTTGGATAAAATCGTCATAAGTTATTGATTTTTTATAGAAAATGATGAAAGCGGCGATCGAATTGCCGTATGTGTAGGCCTGTCTGGAGCCGATCTGGGGGTCCAAGAACGAGACGGCGTCTCGTCTGCGAAGCCGGATCGAAAATGTGCTGGATTGGGCAACGCAACGATGCGGGGCTTTCGCTCTGGGGAGAATCCGGCGCGCTAGAAGGAACATCTGGACAAGGTGTTGCCAGCGCCGTCTCGGGTTCAGACGGTGGAGCATCACCGAGCGTTGCCGCTCGATGAGATACCGGGGTTCATGGGGAGGCTGCGGCGCAGCGGATGAAGGCGAGCAAGGAGCACCGGGTGCCATTGTCCAAAGCCGCCTTGAAGTTGCTCAAGGCCTTGCCCCGGGTGGCAGAAACGGATCTGGTGTTTCCCGGACTGAAAAATCAGCCGCTGTCGGATATGAGTCTGACGGCGGTGACGCGGCGGCTGGAGGCGCAAGCCGTGCCGCATGGGTTTCGCAATGTGTTCCGGGACTGCGCAGGGGATCGGACGAATTTCCCGCGGGACCTGGCCGAGGCGGCCTTGGCACACACGCTGTCGAATGCTGTGGAGACGGCCTACCGGCGCAGTGATGCGCTGGAGAAGCGGCGGGGGGATGATGGAGGCTTGGGTAGAATTTTGTGGTGAAACGCGTACGACGCGTCCTCGGACGGTTCGTCCAAGCTGAGTGCTTCGATTCGACGCGAAGATTTAGCGCCCCCTTCCAGTCGAGCCCGACTTCGACTCAAAGCGCGAAGCGGACTTCTTGCTCCGTTGCATGTCATCATGCCTGTCCCGCTGCAGCAGCGGGAATAACGCCAGCCTTCGGCATCACAAGGCCGAAGGGACATTTCAACATCGCTCAGGCCTCGTTCCCGAGATTCGGGACAGCGCTTGTCTCTCCAAGAAGAACGCATTGAACCAGTACCAGCAGATCGCAGACGACTAATACACGGCATTTGAAAGCACCAAATTCTCGCCACGCCCCTGGGTGTGGCTTCTGGCCTTGGGAGGGGAACGGCACTTTGGATTCCCATCGCCTGGGAGTTGCAAACGCACATGAGTCGCGGGGCCATCTACTTTTTCACCGCAGTGATGCTTGTCCCTTTCGTCATATACGCTCAGCACCACAAACGACAGGCTCTGGAAGCCGCCCATGGAAAGGACATCGGGGCAGCACGAATCAGGCTACTCGAAATACTCTGCAACCGAAAGCAATCAGAGTTCCTAGTTATTGCTCAAGAACTCTCGCTCCTGGGAACGCTCGATCAAGCCACTTTGCCTGCGAAGCTCGGGATTCGCCGGTGAGCCCACGGTCGCCATCTCAGTCATCAAGCCATACCGTTGTTTGTTTCGATGGTCGCCTTCGTGATTGCGGCATTTCCTGGGGTTTTCAACCTACAGCCGGATCGGTTCTTTGAACTCTTGGAGGCCTCTAGTTTCTGGGGCGCGCTCCTCTTCGCCGTCGTCGTGATCTCTGACTCGGTGCGCACTCCTTATTAGTGTCTGTCGCCGCGCCACAGGTAATCAGCACTGACGAGCATGAGCCGTAGACACCTAGCAGCAACAGCCGGAGAATCAAAACCATCCTCTGCCTAACGACTCACCCGCCCGCTCACCGCTTCTGCTTCTCTGGTCCGTCACTCTACCGGCACCGGGCCCAACGCGCCATCAGGCATGAGTGTTGTTTTATCTATTTGTCCGTGAACACTATCCTCACGAGGGTGTTGACAGCGAGTTGGCGAGCAGCTATTATCCCGCCCCTGCTCGAGCCTTTCTCCTCGAACACAAAAGTCGGCTTGCCGATTTTTGCGATCCAAAATCTGTAAAAGCAGCCGCTGCAAACACGAAACAAGCAGTTGGCTCGCATCAAATTAAGCTGATCGACACGCCTAGATATCAAGGGCGCCGGCATCAGTAACCTTCCGGGTGAGCACCCGAACGCCTACAGCCGGCGTCAATAGGCCATAGGTACTTTTATAACGTCCTCAGGGGGCGAGCTTCATCGTGAGCGCTTGCGATGAATTCGCGCCCTGAGCATACTTTTACGAGGTTTTTGTGTCATCAAAATTTGAAACTCGCTTTTGCGAGGGCGCGCTGTCCCTTACAGAAGTCAAGGCCCTGACTCAACTCAGGCACTCGATCATCTTCGAAAAACTGCGTCCCGGCAGCCGCTGGTATGACTCCTTCTTGCCGAAACCGCTGGCGGTCTCGCAGCGGCGGCGTATCTGGCTCGTTCGCGAACTCGCAGCGTGGCCGGACGAACGCGCAGCAACCCGCACGGAAGGGGGCTCCCGATGAGCATCGCCGCCCAATTGCCCAAGCATGACGCCGACATCGTTGAGCGCATCAAGGCCCTCCATCCCTCCTCGCGAGACGACCTCTCGGAACGCTTCGCGATCTGGTTCGACGCGATCTTCGGAGCTTTGCAGCGTAAGGTCACCCGCAAGGCGATCCGCGAGACGCTCGCGGAGGGCGGCGTCAAGCTGACCTCCACCAAGCTCAACAATCTGCTGGACGACGAGGCCGCACGGCGCGGCATCGACCTCAGTGCGGTCCAGTCGCCCGCTCGCCGCGCAGCCGAGACCGAGACCCGTCCGCTCACGTCGCACCTTCAGGAGGCGTCGCGATGAGCACGTACCCGACCACCGCCTTTCCTCGAGCCGTCCGGGAAGCCATCGAGCAAGTTGTCCTGAACGTCCAGGCACCTGTCCCTCTTGTGGCGATGTCCTTCCTCGCCGCCATGTCGTCGGCAGCGCAGCACCGCATCAAGGTGCAGTTGCCTGTGGGCAGCCAGCCCAAACCGGTTTCGCTGTTTATCCTCGCCGTCGCCGAGTCGGGTGAGCGAAAAACTACGGTCGACAACCTGGTCTGCAAGCCCCTGTACGAGCTCGACGAGGCTGCGGAAACCGAGCACAAGACAGCTCTCGCGGCACACGCGCACCAACGCGCACTCTGGGACAATGTTCAGAGCGCGTTGATGCGACGCGTCGTGAGCGCGGTCTGCGATGGTGCGGCGCCCTCTGACGATGCGACGCGAAAACTCGAAGCGCACAGAGAAACCGAACCCGTGAGACCGCGTTTGCGCCGCCTCATCCGGCAAGATGCTTCGGAGAGAGCAATCCTCGACGCGCTCGAAGGCCAAGGCGAGTCCTTCTCGATCATGGGTGACGAAGGAGAAATCCTTTTGCGCAGCCCGCTGTTGCGAGCCAACGGTGTTCTCAACAAGATGTGGGACGGTGGCCCTGTCGTTCTCGATCGAGCCAACGGGGTGAGCTTCACCGCGCGCGACACTCGCGTAACGGTATCGCTGATGGTGCAGAACGCTGTGCTGCAGGCGTACCTGTCCAAGCGTGGCGGGATCGCACGCGGCTCTGGTTTCTGGGCTCGTTTCCTCGTGTCTGCTCCGCAATCGACGCAGGGCGTTCGCTTCTTGTACAACACGGCGCCTCCCGCATGGGAGAAGTTGGAAGCGTTTCACGCTCTGCTTCGGCAGACGCTGGCTTCCTCCGAGCGCGACGTCGATTCGGCCTCCGACAACCTTGTCTACGAGTTCGATGACGATGCGAAAGCCACCTGGATCGAGTTCGTGAACCGAGTGGAGGCCGATATTCGGCCCTACCACTACCTGAGCGACATCCACGACTTCGCCTCAAAAACAGGCGAGCTCGTGGGGCGTGTCGCAGCCCTGCTTCATTGCTTCGGGCAACAGTCAGGCAAAATCAGCACCGACACGGTGCAACGTGCGCTCAGCATCGTCGGCTTTCATGTCGAGGAGTTCAAGAGAATATTCTCGCCGCAGTACGAGGTGCCGCAGGTTCAAGCCGATAGTCAAACTCTGATCACCTACTTGCATCGAACGTGTTGGCTCCGAGGCGTCACCTGGGTTCCGAGGAATGAGGTCCTCCGCTCGGGTCCCGTGCGCGACAAGGGGCGCTTGCACACCGCCCTCGACGCACTTGCGTACGAGCGGAAAATCTGGACCACCCTCGGTCCGGCGAAGAAGCGGTTCCTCAACCTGGAGCCTGCCTTCTTCAACAGTCTGCCGGTGATGTAGCCGGAACATCGGCCAGCCCTCTCGGCTGGCCGATTTTTTCATGGATACACCAAATCGGCGACAGGGTCGACCCGGGAGCGCCCGGCCCAGCAGACAACACCCGCGCTGAAAAACAATGCGATTCCATGCGATTAATCGCAGAATCGCGCGGAATTCGACTTACCCCCAACTGGTCCCGCTCTCGTTGCCCATCTCAAGGCGGGATATAGCAGCGACCACCCCGGCGGAGGGAGCCGACATCGCAGGAACGTCTCCTGAGCTTCGGACCTTCGCAGCCCAGCGCGCTCGGTTAAGCATCCGCTGATGCAGATTCGGATGGTTGCCGGGCCGAAAGGTAGCGCTCTTTCTCTGCATCGCTCATGCTGCGAATCTGCGCGGGGCCAAGATGCCACTCAGGACTTCGTTCTATGCCTTGCGCCTGCAAGCTTCGATGATCGACTCGTGCGGCGTGGCCGCTTCTGGCGAGTGCCCCATTCTGCATCTCTGCGCACCTTTCTCTGAGTGCCATCAAGTTGTCTCGAAGCTCGAGACGATTCTTTCCTCCACTGTCTTTGCGACGACCTCCTCCATGAGGTTGCTTCGCGTTGAAGCGCTTGAATGTTTTTTTAGGATCGCGATCGATTCCATCGTCCAGTCGATCGCTGAACATGAGGTGCACGTGTGTATTCGCCTCACCCGCCAATGCAGAGGCGGTTGAATGCACTGCAAATTGGAAGGGTTTCCTGCCTATGAACTCCCCGACGATCGTCTGTACCAGTTCCTGCTGCTGCTCAAGTGTGAGTTCATTCGGCAGTGCAATCTCGTGTTCACGGTATGCAGTACCGTTCTTTCGCTCGTACTTGTCGGCCGCTCGCCAGAACTTCGACGGATCATCAGATGCCCATTCGGGCAGATTTCCATGGCCGGTGTCAACCAGTTCATCCACGTGACTGCTGTGTTTTCCTTGTCTTGTGATGTACCTGGCGTGTTCTGCCGCCGCGCCCCTTTTTCCACTCTTGACACTGTGATGAAAGCTTGCCATTGTCGTCATCCTTTCAAGTAAAAAAGGCCAGCGGTGATCACCGCTGGCTGACCTGAGGAGTGGCTCTTGATCGGTTGATTTCAGAGAAGCATCTAGAAACGGTAAGTGCGCATCCTCATGCGCCCCATTTGCTTCGTCTTCGCTTCAACGACCATTGATATACGATCCACTCAACTCACATCATCAGGACATCTGTAGAAGATTTTTCTTATCTCTTCCAGACGTTCCAGTGCAAAGAGAAGATCAGCAACTACGACAGCTTCGCTGGGTTTCAGTCGTTGTTTCTTCGTAACGTGGGCATGTGCCGATGTGGGGAACAAGCACACAAAGATGGGAAGGACCATCAGACATGGGAGCTACACGCGCAAACGCACAGTGTTGAGCAAAGCGCCTGTATCCATGCAATGATGGACATCTATCCTTCAAAGGATTTGCAGCACAGAAGCTTTACAGGCAGCCCTTCAAGATTGACTCGAACTAACAACAGGCCTGAGGTCTAGAGCTTGCGCACGATGGCGATGCAGCGCTCCACGGCATCTGCCTTGGCTACTTCTCCGCGTTGCTTGAGGCGGTCACGGTAGGCCTTGAGGGCTTGGATCACGAGGTCGCGGCTGAGCATGGGTGGAATAGTAGCGGGTCAAAAGTACGGTTCGGGCTCTCCTGCCTCGGTTCATTGGACACTGGCAGATGACGATCCTCAGCCGATGTCCTGCTGACAGCTTGATCATCGGGAGCGGGCATCTCTCCCCAGTACCTCAGCTACTCCAGACCCGGTGCGGCTCCCAATTGACAGCGGCGAAGCGCACCCAGAAACTCCGCCCATCAACCAGAGGGAGTGCCACCATGGATATCACCGAGGGTTACCTAGCTGCCTGGGCAGCAACTGCTCGAGTACTGGAGCAAGTTGAACCAGCAGAGCTGGAACTGCTCCCCGAAATCGCCGAATCCACCACGCGCTCCCCAGGACGCATCCAGGGCATGCCGGGCGCTTTCGACTTCGATTTGGCTACGGCCCAGACCCTGGCCACGACCTTGTTTCCCCTCGTGCTGGCCGGCATGAACTTCGCAGCGCCCAAGCTCTTCGAGACCGTTATCGACATCGGCAAGGATTCGGTCAAGAAGCTGATCGAGCGGCGACTGGCAACGAAGCCTGCAGCGACCGCACCGTCACCGAAAGCCGAAGAAGTCGTCCGCCTCAGGGAGTTGATCCGGACCGCCGTGCTGGAGCGCCGGCTGGCCCTCGGTACCGCCGACATCATCGCCAATGCCGTGATCGCCCAACTGGCCATCGACAAGGCAAACTGAATGTCTCCCGAACGGCTGAACCAGCTCAAGCTGCCAGACGAAACCAAGCTGGGACTGGGACTGGTGATCGTCTACCTCCTCTTCGACGTCACGCAGTCGCTCACCTTCGGGGGTTGGCAAATGGCCGAGATGCTGGGGCTCGAGCCCAATGCGCGCACGGCTGGTGTGTTGCAGCTGATCCTGCTGGCCGTGATTTCTGTAGGCTTGGTGGTGTGGCGACGTAGGAGCATCTTGCGCAGCCTTGGCGCACAACGGCTGGAGGAGGCGGATCCCGCGCTGGCAGAGGATGCCGCCTACCTCGCCCGGCACATCGCCCGAGGGCGAGGCAGCTTCTTGGTCACGTCGAACTTCAGCGACATGAACGCCTTTTGCTTTGCAGGAGGCCGTACGAGCTGGGTCGTCCTGGGCGCGGGACTTCGTGTGCTGTTTCGCAAGCAACGTGAACGGGCCCGCGCGGTCCTGGCACATGAATGCGCGCATCTTGACAGCGGCGACGTAGGCTATGTGGTGATCGCTTGGTACCTGCTGTGCGCCTACGCACTGTTGGCCGTTGTGAATCTCGTGGTAAGCCAGGGCTACTTCTGGCTGCGTGTTCCCTCGGTGTTGCCCGCATACGACCAGGCCGGCGGTCTTGTCGGCCTGCTGGAGGTGAACGCCCGTTATATCTTCTCCGCCGGCTTCAGTGGTCTGATCGCGGTGCTCGGTGTCTGGTTGCTGCAGCGGTATTTCTTTCAATTGCGGGAATTCCGGGCCGATGAGCGTGCGGCGCAAGCGGGGTTTCGGGGGGCATTGGTTGAGATGTTCAGCAATCCGTCGGCAATACGGTCGCTATCGCCCTGGCGGGCATTGCTCACGATGCACCCAGCATCGGTGCGGCGCATCGACCGATTGTCATCGGAGCAGGCTTGGGGGCGGCTCGATGTCTATTTTCTTGCGGGTATGGGTTTCATCGTTGCCCGATTGGGAAGCGAGATACCGAGCGGCAATTCGGGCGATCTGCCTTCGGCCGCTCTGACCCTGTCGGAGTTGCTGTCGAGGCTGGGTGACTTACTTCAAGCCGGAGGGTGGCCGCTGGCCGCCAGCATCTCGTTCGAAGTAGTGATGGCGTTCATCGTTGCGCTGCACACCTTGCGCATGGCGGCGACCCAGGCTCGCCTAGGGGCTGGCCTACTGTACCGGCTCTCCTTCCTGTTCTCAGCGACGCTGGTGGTATTCATTGGGGCTTTTCTGGGGGAGATCAGTGCTTGGGGGGAGCTGGCTCGCCTCGCGAATGTATCGCAGCCGTGGACGATGTCGAATGCGTTGGACACGTCATTCTTGACGGGTCTGTTGCTGGCAGGTATGTACTGTTTTTTTGCGACAGCCATCGTGATGGTTGCGCCGCGGGCGCTGAGGCATGCGCCCCGCTCGACCGCTCGGCAGCTGGTGAGCCTGCTGTTGTGCGCACTCGGCCTGGCATCCTTGCTCCAAGCCGGAGCGAACCTGATCGGCATTGCTGTGGGTGCCGTGTTTGGGGGGCTGCCGCCTTGGGATGTTCCGTGGATGCCGGCTTCGAGCGTCCAACCGGTTGAGGGGGTGCCCAGCGCCATGCAGGCCTTTACGATCCTCCTGATACTCACAGCTATCCTGTCTTTTCCGCGCTGGCTGGGCGCGTGGCAGCCCAAGGCAGTCGTTGCAGTGAATGAGGGCTGGCTGGTATAACGAGGCGCAATCCTGCCAAACAGCACAAGCCTGCATAGAGGTAACGCCCGAATACACAGGGAAAGGGCAGCTGGTTGACAGCTACGCCAGCCCGTACAATCGCGCGCTTTTTGCGATCACGCGGTGTGCATTCTCCCGGACATCGAGCGCCTCGGGGCGCGCCCACGCCACGGAGAAAGGCCAACTCGCACTTCGACGCACGAGCGGCGGCTTGGCCTGTGGCATCACGGGCTTGGTCGGCTGGCGAGGAGCGGCAGAGTACTGCATGAAGGCACGGATCCCGGTATCGTTGAGTCATCCGAAAGATGACCGTCTCATCCTAAGGAATCGGTGTCAGCTTTGCAGTGAGGTTTCTCACGGGATGGAGAAACCGCCGCACGGCCGTTCAAGAGTCGAGCTCGGAAGACATACGAAAGAACTCAAACCCTAGGGTGAACCCGGATAAAAAAACCGCTCCTCGTCCCGGCAACGTAAGCCGCAGCTTCCTCCCCAGTCGGCCATCTGTGAATACATCACAGCACAGTCCCTGAATGGACCAACACGCCAGCGTCAAATTGTTGCAGAATGTTTACAGGGTCGGAGGCCCCCTTCCGCCAGCGGCGCACGGCACAACGAGGCGTCAGATCTGGCGGCTCTCCCATCCCTGAAATGCTCGGTCTTGCCCGGAGGGAGTGAGACGCGAGACAGAGCCCCAGCGGTTGACTTGCAACAGAGAAAACAAAAGCAAGGCGAGGAGGAGCGATGCCCAGTCAAAGTCTGAGTACGAACGCCCACACGCACGGCAAAGCCCTGCCCGGTATCCGGTACATCCAGTGGCTGGCCGTGCCAGTTGGCGCGCTACTGCTGGCAAGCGCCGCTGCAGCGTTCCAGATTGCCCCCATGGGCTCTGCCTTCGAGTCCAAGCTGACCAACGAAACCGAAGATTCCCTGGCTCGAACCGCTGGAAGCCTTGGCATCCTGATCAAAGGCCGGGTCCACGAAGAAATCACCCAGTTGGGCATGGGCTGCCCGGTCGAACCGTCCAGCTTGTTCAAGGACACCACCTGCAGCGACCGGGATCGCCCGTTTGCCACGCCGTATGTGATCTATGGCGTTCGCTGGAACGATCTGCCTCCCTTCCGGCTATCCCCGGAGGAAGGCAACTGCACCTATCTGGGCAAGTCGTGCAACGTGGCCCAGACCATTCGCTTCTCAACACAACCTCTGTGCTGGTACTGCCTGTTCAAGGACGCAGAGAAGAAAGCCCAGACCCAATCCATCGTCGGTTGCAGCAAAGACAAGGGAACCATTCGCGGAAATGTGATGACCCGTTCACACTTTGGTGACCTGCAGTTCCTGCATGCCATGGCGAGCCAAGAGAGAGTTCCGCCGGGCACGACCCGCGCCAAGGTGCTGGATTGGCTGGAGTTTGCCTGGAAGGTCTCTTCCCGCGAGTTCAAGCCCGGCACCTTCCTGCGCGACATCCCGATCGCGAGCGTGCAGGAGCACTTTGGCTGCACGGAATGGCGGGTGGTCGACCTCTACATCCTGGGGCGCCAGGACATCCTGGAGCGCTACCTGCACCAAATCGCCTTTGGTTCCGTGCTGCACACCGTCCAGGACTCCTTTGCCGCGGCTCATGTCTCCCGCGAAGCGCAGCCTCCTGGCAGGATCTGCTCCAACACGGTGTACGAACAACCGCGCCGGATCATGGAGTTCCATACCTACGGTGCCCAGGACGGTGCCCTGCACGACGCACAGGACAGCCGTGAAGCCATGACGCAGGTGAGCATTGCCAGCCACTGGCCGGATGCGGTCGAAGCAACTCGCAACCTCGTTCAGTTGTACGAAGACCGTGCCGGCTGGGCTGATGTTCAGCCCTATATGCAGTGCTTGTTTGAGCTGGCCGATGTCCCCAGAGATTCATCTCCCGGAGACCTGTACAGGCGACGTTGACCGGCTGAACCGGTGTTCTCCGCGTAAAAGGGTGCACGCGCAGCAAACAAAGGAGGAAAGGTGGGACGACGAAGCGGTTTTGAGGGATTCATACGTGCCACGGCCCGCGCGATGGCCGCGGCAGAGCGTGAGCGGCAACGCGAGATCCGCACGCAACAAACACGTATGCGGCAAGCCGAGCGGCAGCAGCGCATGACGCTGGCTCAGTTGCAACGCGATACACGCGCCGCCGAAAAGCAAGCCAAGGCAGAGTACCTGGCAAGCCGGCAAGAAGAAACGGATGACTTGAATGCCGATCTGCAGGAGCGGATCGAGGAGTTGCAGGGCATCCTGGCGCATACCCTGTCCCGGGACGACCGAATCGACTTCGCTGCCTTGAGGCCCTCGGAGGTCTTCGAGGCGTTCCAGCCACCTCCTGAGCTCGCCCCGGGGCAGGCGCCGCGTCCTCCGCACATTCCGCCCCCCTCCGGTCTGGGCAAGCTGATTCCGGGCGCGGCCAAGAGACATGAAGCCGCGGTGGAGAAAGCCGCCACGGAGCATCAAGCCTGCGTCTCGCGCTTCAACCAGGCCGAGACAGCCAAACGCGCGCAGTTCGCCAAGCTGAAGGCGGACTACGATCAGCGCAAACAGCTGTTCGATGCGGACATCCAGCGCCGCAATGCCGAGGTCGACGAGTTCCAGACGGCCTACCGTTCAAAGGAGCCGGGGGCCGTCGTGGCCTACAACGAGATGGTCCTGGCCCGCTCGGAGTATCCCACCGAGGGGTTTCCGCAGAAGTTCCGTGTCGCCTACCTCCCCGACTCCGCCGAGCTGGTCGTGGAGTACGACTTGCCGCAGGTGCAGGTCGTGCCCCAGGAGTTGGAGTATCGGTATGTGAAGACCAAGGACTCGATCGAGTCCAAGGCCAGAAAGCCGGCGGAGATCAAGCAGCTCTACCAGGATGTCGTGGCGTCTATCACGCTGCGTACCTTGCATGAGCTGTTTGAGGCCGATCAGGTCGATTCGCTGGCGCTGGTCACGCTCAATGGGATGGTGGATGCCCATGATCCAGCCAGCGGTCGTGAGGTGCGTGTGGCGGTCGTGTCCGTACGGGCCCCGAAGGCCGAGTTCCTGGAGTTGCGGCTGGAGAAGGTGGACAAGATCGCCTGCTTGCGCAACCTGGGGGCGCAGGTCTCCAATCGCCCTGATGAGTTGCAGGCGGTCAAGCCGATCGTGGAGTTCGACATGGTCGACAAGCGTTTCATCGAGCAGGGCGATGCGCTTGCAGGGCTCGAAGCCCGCCCCAATCTGCTCGATCTGACGCCGGCCGAGTTCGAGGTGCTTGTCTCCAACCTTTTTGGTCAGATGGGGCTGGACACCAAGCTCACGCGCAGTTCACGGGATGGTGGGGTGGACGCGGTTGCGTTCGATACCCGGCCGGTGCTTGGTGGCAAGGTGGTGATCCAGGCCAAGCGTTACCGTGATACGGTGGGTGTGAGTGCGGTGCGGGATCTCTACGGGACGATGCTCAACGAAGGGGCGAACAAAGGCATTCTGGTCTGTACCAGTGGGTATGGACCGGATGCTTATAGCTTCTCCAAGGACAAGCCGATTGAGTTGATTGATGGGGGTGGGCTGCTTTACCTGCTGAGAGAGCATGCAGGGGTCTTGGCTCGGATTGTTGTTTGATATGGAGGGCAGGAATCGACTCGTAGCAATCGGGCGGCTAGCAGGGGTTGATGACGGCTTCGCAGCGCAAGCGGACGTTCGGCCTTGAGCATTGAATGATCGATGAGGGCCACAAACGCGACGTTCGCGGTCCGTTCAGTTCAACTGCGATTGGCTGCCAGCGACACCTCGCTCGCGGACCGACACGGACTCAGATCTAGTGCGCCGTCTTTCGCGTTTGCTACTCTAGGAACTATGAGGCATTAACGACAGGGAGGACAACGTGTCCCTACTACAAGAAATTCAGAACGAATCCAACGGCGCGCTGTTTCGGCGTGCGGATCTGCACATCCACTCATTTGGCGAGGGTGGCTCATACGACGTGACGGACGCGTCGATGACCCCTGAGAGCATCGTCGATACGGCGATCACTGAGCGGCTCGACCTCATCGCGATCACCGATCACAACAACATCGCGAACGTCCGCCGGGCGCTGAAGTATGCGGACGGCAAAGGCCTGCTTGTTGTCCCTGGTGTGGAGCTTTCAACGCCGCAGGGGCATCTGCTGGTGTACTTCGAGACGGCTGACCAGCTGCAGCGTTTTTTCGGCAAGCTGACCATTTCGGATGACCGGAAGGCCTGCCACAACACCATCCCTCAATGCCTCCGCTTCGCCGAAGAGTTCAACGGCTTCGGCATCTGCGCACACATCGAGCTGGACAGTGGCCTGGAGAAGGCGCACCCGAAATTTGACGCGTTCAAACAGGAGGTCTTCAACTGCTCCAACCTGTTAGGCCTTGAGATCACCAATGCCGCGAACGGCGCTTGGTTCGCTCACGACGACACTGATGTCAATCGCCGCAACTGTATTGTGACCCGATGTGCGACGCTTGGTCTTGAAAACGGCGTCGATCTTGCGAAGGTGATGTCCTCGGACGCACACACCCTCAACGCCTTGGGCCGCAACGCCAGCGG
Organism: Variovorax terrae; assembly: GCF_022809125.1. NCBI lineage: Bacteria > Pseudomonadati > Pseudomonadota > Betaproteobacteria > Burkholderiales > Comamonadaceae > Variovorax > Variovorax terrae. The sequence continues at coordinate 3,240,901 of NZ_JALGBI010000001.1, forward strand.
CAACAGAAAGCTGACCCGGCTCAAGATGGAGGCCTTGACGTTCGCGTCGCTGCGGATCGCGCTGAAGGATGCCGCGGCGCGCGTGCGCCTCGAGGACCTTGTCCCCGCGTCGGTCCCGAGGTTCGTAGGGATCAAGCTGGAAGGCGGATTCCTCAAAAACCAAGTCGTCCACTTCAGTCCTAACCTGACCTGCATCATCGGCGGGCGCGGTGCCGGAAAATCAACGCTGCTGGAGTCGCTCCGCGCGGCTTCGGGCAATGCCGCCGAAAGCACGATCATCGACTCGGAGGTGTGGCCGGACGCCATCTCGCTTGTCTACGAAGACGAAGTGGGGGAACGCCACACGCTGACTCGCAGCAAGCTCTGCGATGTAATGAACGCCGATCCGGAAGGGCCGACGGCTGTTGCAATCGAAAGCTATGGGCAAGGCGAAACGGCTGACACGATCCAGCACTGCGACACCGACCCCTCGATCCTGCTGCGGTTCCTGGACGGCTTCATCGACTTTGGCGAACTGCGCAAGCAGGACGAAGCCTTGCGCGATGCGATTCTCGCAAATCAGACAGATATCGAGACGCTGCAGCAGAGCATCAACCAGATCGGGCCAACGGAGAAGGCCAAGGGAATCGCCGACACACAGGTCGCAGTACTGAAGAAGCAGAACGCGAGCCAAGTCGTCGAGCTGGAGGAAAAGCTGGCCAAGGAGCGGCGTTTTCGTGATGGTCTGAAGCGCAACCTTGGTGAGCTTCTCACGTCCATCACCAGCAGCCTGACGGGGGGCGAGCTGCGCAAGTTGACTGCCGACGTTGATGGCAACGGCCTCGCGGTCGGCAAGGCGGAGTTTGAGGTCGTCAAGGGGCTCGTAGATAGTCTTGCGACAGAGATCGAGATGCTATCCGGTCAGCTCAAACAGAAGTTCATCGCCGCGAACGACAAGATCGCGGCGCAGCTTCAGGTCTGGATCGCGCGCGAGAAGGAGACGCAGGGCAAAATCGAGGAGATTCGGCGCGAACTGGAAAACCAGAACATCAAGCTCGACATGGCGTTTATCCGCAAGGTAACGAAGGACGCTGCCGATTTGCAGGCGCGGCTGACCGAGCTGAAGAAGAGCCAGCCGAAACAGCAGGAAGCATTCAAGGAGCGCAAGCGCCTGATTCAGGAACGGGCTGGTCTCCGCGTGAAGATTTTCAACGCCCGCCACGCATTTGCGACGACGATGAACGGCAACCTTGCCGCTGCCGTTGTGGACTATTGGGTCAAGTTTCAGTTCTACGAAGGCTTGCTGGCGCCCGAGATGGAAGAGCTGGTCAAGAGCACCATGAGCTGGCGTACCTCCCAGGTTCCACGGGCGGCGCTCATTGCCGCCACACTTTCACCAGCTCAACTCCTTGCTGCCGTGAATGCGAAAGATGCGTCGGCACTCGAACAGCTGAACGATGCCGACGGCAATCGTGTGTTCTCCAAGGCCGACGCCGCCGACATCATCGCCAAGCTTTCGGAGTGGCAGGCCAAGTGTGCGCTGGAACGCATCGCTTTCGAAGACAGGCCCGAGATCAAGGTGACGCAGGTTGTCGAGAATTCGGATGGCACCAAAGGCTATCGCGTCCGCGATTTCGCCAAGCTCTCGCTCGGCCAACAGCAGGCCATCCTTTTGACGGTGCTGCTGTTCTCGAAGAGCCGCGTGCCGCTGATCATCGATCAACCAGAAGACAATCTCGATGGCGAGTTCATCTACAAGACTGTCGTTCGTTCGCTGCGCAGCATCAAGGAGCACCGGCAGGTCATTATCGTCACGCACAACCCCAACATCGCCGTCCTGGGAGACGCCGAGCTGATCATCCCGCTGCGCGGTGCCAGCGAGGTATCCGTGATCAGGGACCGTGGGTCGATCGACACCACCGATACCAAAGACATCGTCTGCACGATTCTTGAAGGCAGCCAGAAGGCCTTCAAGCGCCGGCAGGAGGTGTACGGCTACTGACCGTAGCAGTGATGTTGGTCGGAGCGCGTAGCTCGCGAACGAAGGAGAGCAACCATTTTCTTCACCGTAATTGATGGCCGTGGCCGTGTGCCCGGCGGATCAAAGAACCAGGCATTTCTGTTCGTCGACAACTGGGACGATTGGGGCAAGTATCGGACGCAGTTTTCGCTTCATGTCGCCGACGAAACCGGAGAAGCTCATCACATCGGCTCGGTCAAGATCGGCCAAAAGGGCCTCCAGCCCTCAGGCAGAGTCTCGAAAGGTCATCGAGCACCGGCGTTGGATGAAACGTTCGACGCTCTGGATGAAAGCTACTTTTCGCTCGGCCAGAGTGAGAGCTACTACGAGTCGCTGAACGAGCTTAGCGACGCGCTTCGAGCGCGCGTTCTAAAGGGCCTGCGCGACTGTGCTGCCGACCTGGGCATTTTCGAGACCTACCGCGCTGAAGAGGTGATGCGAGAGTCGCTCCTTCGCGACGTTGTCGAATCGACCGTCGCAGGACGGCTGAATCGCCTGTCCCGCGGCGATGCAAAGCTCACAAGGTTTTCGTTCGCGTACAGCTTTCCGGCACGGGGGCGAAAGCCCCCGGTATCGATGACCTTCGATGTCATTCCGGAGTCTCAACCCCCGACGAACGTGCATGTTCTGATCGGCCGCAACGGCGTGGGTAAAACGCGGTGCATGCGGTTGTTGGCCCTTGCCCTGCTTGGCCGCGAGACCGACGACAGGCATTCCGCTGGCACGATCGAAATGCAGGCCGAAGATACAGGCGGTGCCGTTGCCTTCTCTGGCCTCGTCCTCGTCTCGTTCAGCGCTTTCGACGAGTTTGAGCTGGAGCCCGCAGAGGCGGACGCCATGCGTTGCCACCAGGTCGGTCTCAGGCATCCGGAGTCATCCAAGCGCGGCTCAACAGCGAAGAGCTTTGACGATCTGGGGAGTGATTTCGCAAACAGCCTGACACGGTGCCAGTCGGGCGTGCTAGCGGAACGCTGGCGCACGGCTGTCCGGAGCCTTGAAGAAGACGATCTCTTTGCAGAGGCAGATGTCACGTCGCTGCTGGACGAAAAGAGCGCCGTGAGTCTCAAGACGCGTGCGCGACGCCTCTTCAAGAAGCTGAGTTCGGGGCATGCCATCGTTCTGCTGACCGTGACTCGCCTCGTCGAACTGGTCGATGAGCGAACGCTAGTACTGCTCGACGAACCGGAAGGGCATCTTCATCCGCCGCTCCTCGCTTCCTTTGTGCGCTGCCTGTCCGACCTGCTAGTGCGACGGAACGGGGTCGCCATTGTGGCTACGCACTCGCCGGTTGTTCTTCAGGAGGTGCCTCAATCCTGCGCCTGGAAGCTGCGACGAAGCGGGCATGCCGCGATCGTTGCACGTCCGACTGTGAAGACTTTCGGGGAGAACATCGGCGTCCTGACACGCGATGTCTTTGGTCTGCAGGTCACGCAGTCGGGGTTTCATAAGCTCCTGCGAGATGCCGTCGCTGACGGCTCGTCCTATCGAATGGTCTTGAACAAGTTCGACGGAGAGCTGGGCGACGAAGCGAAGGCCATCGTTCAGGGGCTCATCGCAGAACGTGACGAGGATGCTGATGCGTAGCCTGCCAAAGCCTGACGTGACCGGTGCGGAGGTGCTGCGGCTCTGTGCTGCCAGCATCAGAGATTCCGATCTGAAGGAACGCCTGATGCAGGCCGAAGCCGTCGTTGAAGCCGCCGAAGAGCTATACCGGGAACACGGGGAAGGCGGCGAACTGCATGCCATCAGGGAAGCAAGAACCGTTGGGGGCTTCGTCACCCGCAAGGAAATGGAGCGAGTCTACAACGGCACGTTCGTGAAGAGCAGCAGGACGCGCGGCACATATGCGAAGCTCAAGAGGGCCTGCGTCAACGACATATGCCCGCTATGCGGTCAGGGAACGGTTCACCAGCTTGACCACTATCTTCCAATCACCATCTTTCCGGTCTATGGCGTAACGGCCATTAATTTGGTCCCGGCCTGCAGCGACTGCAACAAGTACAAGCTCATCCATGTCCCTGCGAGTGCAGGCGAGCAGACCATCCATCCCTACTTCGATAAGGTCGACGACGAGCAATGGCTGTTCGGCGAAGTCGTGGAAAGCACGCCGGCCGCCGTGAGGTTCGCGGTGAACCCGCCCGATCACTGGGATGCAGTTCAGGTCGAGCGTCTAAAGACCCATTTCCGTATCTACAGGCTCGGCACGCTGTATGCGACGCATGCTGCGGTTGAGATCAGCAACATGAGGCACGCCCTAAAGAAGATGGCCGCCACACCAGGTTTTGCCGAGCGGATCAGGCAGCACCTGCGCGAACGGGCCGAGAGCTGCGCCGAAGTCTACGAGAATTCCTGGCAGCGGGCGACGTTTGACGCGTTGGCCGATTCTGATTGGTTTTGTTCCGGCGGCTTCGAGACCGTATAGGCTTCCCCGTCCGTCAACAAGGCATCGAGTCAGCTGGATCTGAGTGCTCCATGCCTTTTTGCGCGCAACAGGTTCGCTTACTTGCCACCGCGCCCATCCAGCAGATCGCATAAGTGCTGCAGACTGCATTCGAGTGACGGCATTCGGCGAACGCTGCCATTCGACGGTTCGAACCTGAGCGACCGCAACCAGCCTGAAGCCGCCCTCGCATCGGCGAGGGCAGCTCCGCAGCGATTGCTGCCGATTGCGGACGAGGCTTCAATAGCAACTGCGGGGCCAGAAGCGGACGCATATTTCAGAACCGAAGATGACCACTTTAGGCTGCCTGAAGCTCTCCCTGCCCGACTGCGGCCCTCAGTGAGTCCAGGCCGAAAGAGGCGTTCAAGCTTGTGATAGGTTCGGTGCCGGTCCGAATCCTGCCTGCTGAGGCGGCCATGGTCGCAGCCAATTTGTTAAAGGCTCTACTCGCGCAAAGCCTTTCTGCACAATGATCGAGGACTCGAGCCATTGAGATCAATCGGCAACAATGTCCCGACTATCAGACGAGGAGCATTGATGGGTAAGAAGACTTCACAGAGTGAGCACGCAATCACGCATCGCGCTTCAGATATCGACTATGACATTCCGCTGAAAGTCGACTCTGCCCTCCAGCGGGACAAGTTGTCGCGCAAAGGATATGCAGAGATTGCCGCGGCGGCCTTGCGCAAGGTGCCTTCGTCTGCGGGTCTGGTTGTCTCCATTGAAGGAGCATGGGGGAGTGGAAAAACATCCGCGCTGGCAATGATCGAGGCACTGCTGCTAGAGGACGAAGAATTAGCTTCACCGCTGATCGTCCACTTCAATCCGTGGCTTGTCGGCGACAAGGATGCGTTGCTACGCCATTTCCTCTCCAGAATCGCCAGTGCCGTCAAATTGAATGATCACAGCCGTGATGGCAAGAAGGTCGCGAAGGAGATCAAGGCCTACGCCAAAGTTTTCGACTTGGTCAAACTGATCCCGGGCGCGGAACCTTGGGCTTCCATGATCAAGTCTGTCGTCGAGGCTGCTGGCGAGGCAACTGGTGCTGTCTCCGAGTACAAAACCCCAGATATCGAGGCTTACAAGCTGAGGGTGGAGGAAGCGCTTCGGAATTTCGGTCGCCCGATCATCGTCTTCATTGATGACATAGACCGGCTGTTCCCGCTGGAAGTGTTCGAGATGGTTCGAATCATCAAGGCTGTGGGCGGATTGCCTCGTCTAGGCTATGTTGTGGCATGGGATTCGGTGTATGTTAGCGGCGCCCTTGAGAAGCTGGGCGTTCCTCAGGCCGCGAGCTATCTGGACAAGATCGTTCAAGTGAGGATGCCGCTTCCGAGTCTTTCATTGGTCGCGCGAAGAAAGCTGATCGAGGACGCTTTAGACGGACTCGATCCGGAAGCACTGCGCCAGCGCTTTCGCAATCAAGACGATCGCCTGGGATCCCTGTACCACTCGGGCTTGCGTGATCTCCTGGAGCAGCCACGGGACGTTGCCCGTGTTTTCAACGCAGTTCGAATGATGGAGCCGTTGCTGCGAGACGAGATCGTCTTTGCCGACATTCTTGGACTGGCGGCTCTATCTGTGAAAACCCCGGCCGTGTTCGACCTGCTCCGGAAGAAGCCTCGTCTTTTCGTGGGCCCGTTGCCTGATGACGTCACTATCTTGAAGAAGCCAGAAGAGGTGATCAAAGAGGGGGCGGAAGAGAGACAAATGGCCTTTGAAAGCTCAAGGGCAGCGAGCGCCGCAAAAAGGGTTGTGCATTTTCTCTTCCCCCGAGTAGCCAATGCCGATGGCAGCTTCTCGCTCGGGAAGGGCACTTATGTCGAGGGCAACATTTCTCATCCCGCAAAGTTGGCCATCGCGCTGCAGCTTAGCGTGACGGATGGAGATGTCAGCATCAAAGCTGCCCGTCAGTATCTTCAAGACACCAATCAGCGGGAGTCCGTGGCGGCCGGTCTCACAAGCGAGAACTGTAATGAATTTATCGATCTACTTGGAGAGGTCGGTGAATCGCTGAGGGGAGAAGGGATCGCTGATCTCGATGAACTATGTGTGTCAATTGCTCGATTGGTGGAGAAGCCGTTGTTCGTATCGCGCGCCATGTCCAATAGGCGTGTACTTCGACTTCGGATTGAAGACATGGCGTTGCGTGCAGTGAGTCTTCTGGCCAGGGCGACGGACAAGGAGCGTATTCCGGCAATCTCGAAATTGATAGCCATCGACTCTGTAGCGCTTTCGTGCGCTGCAGAAGTCGTGACCCGGAGCTATGTCCCTGACCGAGATCGATACTCCGATGGCATTGGGCTTCTAGCGAAAGACAAAGGAAAAATCCTTCGGACCTTTTCTGAGAACGTCATGGAAGCGGCAAGACTTGAGAACCTGTTGAAGATGAATCACGCAGGATTCATCTTGTGGACGATGGCGAGGGTAGCCCCCCAAGAGTGTCCGGCGCTCTTCAGTGTTCTCAAAGCATCGGACCCCACCTTGGACCAGTTTGCCCTGTACTACCTTGGAGGAAGCTGGGACTCGACGAAGGGGAACTCATACAGCCTGCCGCGGGACGCATCTCTGCATGAGGTGTATTGCCCTCTCGTTGACTTCAAGTCTCATGCGACAGCGCGGCTTCAAGATGAATTTCTCCAGTATCCCGAGCGTGCCGCTTGGCGTTCTGTTGTTGAGGGCAGCCGCTTATATGGCATTGACGGCACCGAAGCCAGACATTGAGGCTGGCCCCTGGATTGCGCTGGCTTCAAACGTGGCCGCTTCGGGCGCAAAGTCGCCGTCTGAGTTTTCCACTGAACGTCGACGACCAGTCTGGAGCGGCTATGCCCATGAGAGAAAGTGCGGTCGTGGTGGTCCGCCGAACCGACAGCCTCAAATGACCGGAAATTCAAGCCTGCGGCCGTTCGAAGCACATCCCTAACGTCAATACCTGGGCGGGCAAATGCCCATCGCCTTCTTATCGAAGAGCCGAAACCAATCTTGTCATCAGCAGGAGTCACCGCAACTCGCCACAAGTAGAGACAACAGCACTGACGATCCCATTCCATAGCCAATTCGGCTCAAGGACAATCAATCCCGGCAGGGTGACGCATCAGCTTTGAAGTGCAGCGCGCGGCGCGCTACGATTCTCGTCGCCATGACCTCGCAATCCAACCTAATGATCCCAACGGAACGTCCCGTGGCCGCCGGCCGCCTTGCCCGCCAATTGCACGCCGCTGATCGCGGAAGGCTCGAGATAGAGATCCCCGCTGGAGCGCAGGTCGATCCCATCGTTCCCGGCGCGTCGGTCGATGCCGGCAAGTTGCGTTTCGCGCGCCTCGAAGATAGGAACACGGCGGCGGCGGCGGATGTTCTGGCAGAGTTGGGCGATCCTCCCTTCGACGAGCAGGCGGTGTGGGATGCGGCCTATGACCTGTGGCGCCGCGAAATTGGCAGCGCCGACATGGCTAGCGGAAGGTTCCTGGCGGCCGTCTACCCATGGGCCAGCGTCCTGCGCCTGGCGACGACTCGCATCACTCGCCCGACCGATGTCTTCGCCGCCCTGCACCTCGTTCAGGCCTCCCTGCCCTATCTGGAGACGGTCGAGCTGTCTGACGTGATTGCGCTTTGCGATGCCGAGCGGCCGCACACAGCAAACGACCTCGCCGGCGGAGCTTTTTATCACGCTTTGTCGCGTTGGTTTGTTCGTAGGCCAGTGGCCGCACGTGACATGGTTGAGATGTTGCTAACACAGCCGCTCAAGACTCGAGGCGACCTGCTGGGCGCGGCCTGGATGGCGTGGTTCGCGTCGGACCAGCAGGCCTCCGTCTCACGTCTCCTGGAAGTAGACAAGCGCTCCGAACTGACCGAGCTTCACGAGGTCACCTGCTGGATTGCCGGCCGCATGCTTGCAGAGCCTAGCCTTGTGCCCGAGCTGGCGCCCGATTTGGAAGCACCGATCCTGCTCCGGATCACTGGCGAGGATGTCGTGCCGCGCCGGGCCGGAATACGCGCCGCCAGCTCCATCCTCCACCTGCGACGTACCTTCGATGCGGCCTTGCGTGCACGCCTCGCCGCAGGCGACCAAGACGCGGTCGGGAGCGTTGCGCAGGCCTTGTCACACAACGACGGGGATCTGCTGCAGGCGGGCATCTACTTCGAGTGGCTCCCGCTGTGTGTCGGACTAGACGATGGGTTCAACCGGGCATTAGACGGGCTGGACTACAGTCTCTCTCAGCTATTGCGCCCCGAGTCGGCGCACGTCGAACCAGCGCTCAAGTTCCTCGAAGCCTGGGTCCGTGCCCACCTTGGCTCGACGGCAGGCAAGCGCGAGTTCGCGGAACGTTTCGACGCCTGCACGCAGGCGCTGCGGTCCCATCCCCCGCTGCTGTCCCGCGTGTTCACCCGCTGGATGCTTGCTGATGGCCAAGCTACTGCGAGTGCTGCGGCGGGCATGATCGCGGACATGCGCACTGATGGCGACATGGCGATCGGGTTTGATCGAGGAGTGCTCGACTCTGCCACGGAGGCCGATCTGTTGTACTTGGTCAAGCGGATGCTTGGCTTCCTGCTTGAGCCCAAGCAAATGCTCTCGCTAGCTCTGTCCTTGCTGGATTTGCGCAACGCGAAGGGGCGCGTATTACCCTTTCTGCGGTGGATGCTGCATGAAGAAATCGGCTATGACTACCCAGGAACCACTCGCGACGCACTAAATAAACGGGCCGCACAGGAGATGGACGCTGACGTGAGAGAACTGCTGGGCAGCATCGCAGCGCAGTTGGAGGCTGACATGTCGGCGCTGGAGGCGCTACCGCGCCTGCGCGAACTCCAAGTGCCGATGGCCCTGCGCCGCGATCTCGCTAAAGCTCGTGCCAAGGCGATGCAGAGTTCGATTCGTGAGGCGCAGAAGCAATCAGTCTTTGCGCGACTCGTCACGCAGGTGCATATCAAGGCCGGCGAGACCAGCTTTCAGCACCATGGCGAATCGTGGACCGAGCCCATGCACTTTGCATCTCACTCAGTGTCGTTCGAGATGCCCCGGCGCGAGGTGCTTGATCCCGTTGGCAATGCCTACCGGAGACTGCAACTGCGCACGACCAAGCGGGATCTCACATGAATGCCAGTAATCCAATGCGCCTGGCGCTCTCGCACTACCTGCGCACGCTGCGCGAGCGCGACGAGTTCGACCGGCTGCTGCCCGAGTTGTTAACGCAGATGGGCTACGTGCCATTGGTCAAACCCAAGGCCGGCGTGCGCCAGTTCGGCGTCGACTTCCCGGCGGCAGGCCGATCTCCGGCGGATGGCGTCGACGAGCTTCTGCTGTTCGTCATCAAGCAAGGCGACATCGGCCGACGCACTTGGACCGGGGATCCTAACGCCGTGCGGGAGAGCATGGACGAGATCATCGATGTCTGGCTCGCCAGCCACGTGCCGCCCGAGTACAAGGACCACCGTAAGGTGATCGTGGTGGCGACCACAGGTGACCTTGGCCAGGAAGTGCAGCCTAACTGGGCTGGCTTTGCAGCACGTCACCCCCAGCTCCGCTTCGAGTTCTGGGGTGCGGACAAGGTATCCGACTTGGTCGAGGCGCACCTGCTGAACGAGCACCTCTTTGACGGTCAGGATCGTGCCGACCTGCGCAAGGCGCTGGTGATGGGCGCCGACAGTGACTACCGGTTTGAGCACCTTTGCCGACTCATGTTACGCCAGTTGGGCGTCACGCCCGACGGTCGGCTGGGTGAGGAAGGAGTCCAGCAAACCGTCCCGGCACTACTCAAAGCGCTGCGCCGGGTACACCTGGCTGCATTGGTGTGCTCGCACTGGGCCGACGGCGAGAGCGAGCGCCGCCAGGCGCTCTGGGTGATGGAGCGCACGCTGCTGTGGTGCTTTCACCGTGTCGTCCTGCAATCGCTACAAGAGCGGCAGGACGTCCGTGATGTGATCCGGGATATCTGGCGCTCCTACCTGCAAGCGGCCAGCCGCTACTACGACGCCGTGGCTGCGCACATCCGCGTAAAGGACGGCCTGTCGGGGTACACGCGAGAAGGCGCTGAATATTCGGTGCTGCTGCTCGAACAGGTTGGCCTCCTCGCTTCGATCGGACTGTCGGCTGCCTTGGTAGAGCCGGGCCAGGATGACGCGTGGCGGGCACGCTCCAGCGAATTCGCGACGGCACTTGCTGCGATGCTGCGCAATCACGAAGCGGTAGCCTCTCCGCGACTGGATGCACAAGTGATCGACATCTGCCTGGCTCTGGTACTGTTCATCCAAACGGGACAACACGACTTGGCGCGCTGGTGGACTGCCGAGATCACGGGGCGCCTGAATTTCGTGTTCAGGCTCGACCGTATGTTCCCGGTGGGTTCCGACTCCCTCGACGATCTGATCGAGCTTGAGGTGCATGGCTCCGACGAGTTCAAAGGTCTTATGCGCCGCCACTCGTGGCTACTGGCCACCATGGGGTCCTGGTGCGTGATGCAGGGCCAGGACGACGTCTACCAGAATCTAGCCGAGAGCTATGCCAAGGAATATCCCGACCTGGGCAGCCAGTTATGGCATCCAACGGCGGACTGGACTGCGAAGTGGTACTTTGGGCCAGCGCACCAGGACAGCGGCAGCACCGAGGCTCCCTACACATTGCCAGCATCAGCGCAAGCTTTGCGCGACCGCATCGCGCAGTTCAACGCAACCGGTCGTCTGCGATGGGAAGAGAACTCGCCGGCCTTGGCAATGGGACTATGGCCGTTGGACTTCATCGCGTGCCGGCACTTCCGAACACCTGTACCCGCATCGATGTGGTACTACCTAGACAGCAAGCCGCCGCACGGCAAAGAAGAGGCCACAGGGCCTGCTTCGCCGCTTCTCTGAGATCCCGTGCATTGACATACGCTGGGCTCTGCTTGATCTCATCTGCAGCGCCCGAACCACACGAGATCTTCGGCATGAGGTCGCTCGCGCGTATATCAGCTCCCCGCCCGAAGAGCCGAGAAGACGGGCGGCTTCAGGAAGGACGTCGACCACGTCATCTGCGGCCTCCACGCTTGAGGCCAGTAGCCGCGTCCGTGTGTCGCCGATATCAAGGCTGAATCGGTTTGCTAAGCAGCCATCGAAGGCTGCACCGACTCCACGCTCGTCCGCTTCCACCAGTAGTAGTCATTGAGCGCTTTAAAGCAAAGGTCCGCATTCAGCCTGAAGCCGCCCTCGCATCGGCGAGGGCGGCTCTGCAGCGTTGTCAGACATCAGCCTTTACGCATGCAACGTCCGGTATGCAAGTCATAGCTAGCTTAGCTGTACGACGGCCGAGCATCCGGTCTGGATGCAGAGCTGCCGAACGAGCTCGACGCTTGGGTATGGCATTCAGCCATTCGCTCCGCCAGGCAGCATCGCGCTTAGGGCTTCGCCACCGCGCTTCTTTTGCGCGAGTGACGGGATTTTGATCTTCCCAATCGTGCTTAATGCCTGCTCGCTCAGATAGTTGTTGGAATACGCCAGAACCGGCTTGCTGCCCGAGAGCTGGTAGCCGCAGAAGGCACGTGCCAACGGTTCGCGACTGCGAAGGCCCAGCGGGGGCTCGTTAGACACACCGAGCATCACATCGTCCGTTCTCACTTCGAACACTACGCGGTCGGCGTCCTTGAGGAAGGAGACGTCCAGGTTTTTGTGGTGTGTCGCCATGTCGTTGAGCTTGCGCAGTAGTATCCCAGGGCTTTCCGGCCACTCCTCCTCGATCGGACGATCGGAGATGAGGATGCGCACTCTGACGCCTCGCTTCAATGCTTGATCCAGAAACAGCAACCGCATCGGCGTCAGGCGTGACGCTACGGGCAAGGTGGTCGTGATCAGCATCTCGCGTTTCGCTTTCTGCAACGCGTAGTCCACCAGTTGGGGCACCTCGAACGGCAGCAGGGAGCGCACTGGGATCTGCTCCAACTGCTGCAGAACCGCAACCAGTTCCGCTTTCTTGGCGTCAAGCTTGGTGGCCGCTGCGGCGGAGTCCTGCCGCTCCAGGGCTGAGATGCCGAGCTGAAGCGTGCTCTTGATTTTCAGCAGATCGGCCAGTGATCCGTTGCCAGGCAGAACTCCGAGCGGCTTGATGCGCTGGTCCACTGCCATGGCGCCTGAGCGACGGTTGAACAGGCTGTCCATGCCGAGGCGCGGCAGTAGCTCATGATTGGCGATGGCGTCGCTGCTGGGGTTGTCGATGACACCATCAATGGCCACCCGGGCCAAGGGTTCGGCCCCCCTGCTACGCGCGTACAGCAGCAGCACCGCCGGGACATAGCGCAGGGTGCGTCGCAGAACGGACAAATAGCGAATCAGCTGCTCCCCATCGCGCAGCTGATTGCCGGAAAGCTCCAGGGGAAGGTCAACCAATGCCGGCAAACGGGTGCTCGGTGGCGCCAGCCGGACCATGCGTTCAAGTGCGAGTGCTCGGCCTGGCTCGAGGGTGGCGAGCCGGGTCTTGACAACCCCCTGGATCAGCGGGTTCCAGGCGAGTGAAACGACTTTTTCCTCGATGCGCCGTTCACCGGCCTCGCTGAGCACGGCGATCCCTTTGGGACGCAGCGCCAGCCAGGGCGTCTGCGACAGGTACTCGTCGTCCGATAGAGAGTTGACGACCTTGGTGCCGTATTCAGTGCCGAGTCCCAGAAGGCCCACTACGTCGGCGGTCGAGCGCACGCCTGCAAGGACGGCCTTGAGGATGAACTCCTCCACCGGCATGAGATTGCGCTTCTCGGCGACCAAGCTGTCCAGCGACAGCAGATAGATCGGCAGTCCAATCGGCAGGTAATCAATGAGCGGCATGCCGTCCATCGTCTGATACTGCTCGGCGACGGCGTCAAAGTCGATCATGGCTGACGATCGCGCACTCGGCGGGGTTGTTGTCGATGTGGGCCAACACAGGGCGGAAAGGGTTTTCGGCGTTGACCGAGCGGCAGAAATCGTCGTCGCCGACGATGATCAGCGCATCGCGCCCACGGGACAGCGCCACGTTCAGTAGAGGCATTTCGCGTTGGAATCCAAGCCGGCCCTGGTCGTTGGAGCGGGTCACGCTGTAGATGCAGATGTCAGCGTCTTTGCCTTGGAAGGCGTGCACAGTGTTGATTTCGATCTGCAGGCTCTGCAAGGGTTTGGCGGTTCCCCGCAAGCGTTGATCAAGCTCGTTGACCTGAGCGGAGTAGCCCGCGATGACCGCCACGCTTAGCGGTGCTCGGCCGCGGTTGGCGTCGTTCAGGCGCTCCAGGATTTGATACACGATGGTCGCCTCGGTAGCGTTCCTATAGGTCCAGCCCGGCATCTCCTGGTCGCGGCGCTGCTTGAGCGCAGCGGTCGTGTGCCACTCCACCTCGTGTCGATGCAATTTCGCGGCCACGGGGTTGCGGTCCGCTACCTTGCGAATCGTGACAAGCTTGCCGTCGTAGAACACATCGCTGATCAGCCGGCCTATTCCACCCACCATGCGCCGCTGTTCCGTCAACTGCGCCTTGCACGACTTGGGAAGTTGTGGCGTGAGGACGTCGAGCAGCGTCGCTTCTGCCTCCTCGATGGGGAAGCGCTGCTCCAGAACTTTGTTGGGGTCCAGCTCCGAGTAGGGCGGCAGCTGCTTCGGGTCGCCTACCAGAATCCATCGCTTGCTTCGGCTCATCGGAATGAGCGTCTCAGTGGGGGTGGCCTTCGAGACCTCGTCCACGATACACAGGTCAAATACCTGCTCGCCGATGGCCTGGACGTTGCCTAGCCCGACACAGGTGCCCGCTACCACGCGGGCTTCTCCGAGCACCGCGCCGTGAAAATTCTTCGAGGCACCGAGCCTGCTGAACCATTCCAGTTGTAGCTCAACGTGGCGCTTGAGCACATCGGCACCGGGCGCATCCGGTTTACTGAGCGCCTCCATCCACTCCTTGCTGATCTCGTCGGACTCGGAGGCCACCGCTTTACCGTACGCGCCACAGACATGAAGTTTCTTGACGACCTTCCTCAGACGGCGCTCCAGAACCTTGACCCGCTCAGCTACCTGCGCCTGCTCGTCGAGCAGGGTGGAGGTCTTGGTTACCTCGGCGTCCTCCCCTTCTCCGGCGGACTTTTCGGTGATGCTGCCCGTCAGCATCGCCAGTTGCGCCTGCTGTTCACGCAGTTCGGCCAGCAGAATATGCCGCTGCTCACCGAGTACCACGACCTCCACCTCTTCGGCATCCAGGCCCACCTGTTTGGCCTGGGCGCGCAGGTGCTCGCGTGCACGCTCCTCCACCCGTTCGATCCAGGCGCGCGTTTTGATGTCGAGAGTCAGCGGGAGGGCCCGTTCGTCGATCTTCTCGAGGCGCTCGCCATGGATGCGTACTATGACCTGCTCCATCCCCTTCTCCAACAGCTTGACGACGACGTGGTCCAGCGCGGTGTGGGTCTGGGATGAGAGCAGGATGCGTGCAGCGGGAAAGATGTTCAGATAGAGCCTGATCAACTCAGCGATGAACGTAGTCTTGCCAGTCCCCGGGGGGCCTTCCACCATCAGGATGCCATTGACACCGAGGGCACGCTCCAAAAGGGCGAGTTTCTCGCCGTTCAGGTCCTTGGCAGAACCAGGCGGGAGCCCCCCTTGATCGGGCTCCCTGGCGCTGGCCGGATTGCAAAGAAGCGTCTTGAGGTCCGGCGACGCGGCGCGGTCTCGGCGCACGTTCTCGAGCGCCGTGCGTTGCCGTGAGACAGGTTGGCTGTCGGCGTGGTAGTTAGACTCCAGAACCCCGGGGCCCCTGGGCAGCGAGTCATCGTTCAGGTTGCGCGGACGCAGGGTGATCTCTTCGCCGAAGACGCTGTGAACCTCGAAGATCAGCGGGCGGCCTGTGGGCAGCTTGAAGACCAGCGATTCCGGGAGGGCGTCCGCATTGAGCTCACCTTCGCAGTGGGCAACCGCGTTGTTGCCCTGCGAGCGCATGTTGGTGAAGTTGATGCGCAACCTGCGGCTCTTCTGGATGCGGTCTTTCTCACGCAGCACGGCCGCCCAGCAGTCGAACCAACGCTCGCGGGTGACACGATCGCGTTCGCGACTGCGATGCCCTTCTTCTGCCTGGAGACGCAGCCAGAATGCTCGCTGGTTGGCGGCTTGGCGCGTGGGCGCAAGGGGCGCCAGAACGTCCACGGTCACCGTTCGCAACTCGCATGCTAGGCGTCGTTCCTTCTCGGCGCGCTCAGGCTCCAGAAGCCTCACACTCTGAATGCGGAAGAGCTCACTGTCGTCCAGTGCCTTGCAAGTCACGTCAAGCGTGGCTCCCAGCAGACGCACTGTACGATCCTCTTCGTTGACGATATAGGCATGCAATGAGCTATTGAGGTCGCGCTGCAGGAGGATCAATGCTTCTTCCGGCCGGCGGTCACCGAGCTTCTGCGCCAGCTCGCCCAGATCGCGCACACTGATCTGCACCGTGATCTGCAGCGGACGGCCGTCTGTGAACTCTCGATGGAAGGCGTCGAGCTGTACCTGCAGGTCGGTCGCGTTGGCAGGACGCTCCAGCGGGCTGAGCGATAGGCAGCGCTGCAGGATCGCCAGTGGCGAGGTGCGTACCGACAGCGCCGCAAGACCATGCTTGATCTCGTCGTAGTTCGCGAAGGTCGTGCCCGTCAGACACGTCAGTGCAACGGCTGCCCAGGAGTAGTTGTCACGCGCGAAAGAGGTCATTCCATCGTCGGCCTCAGGCGGTGTGTAGGGCGGGGAGCCAGCGTGCTTAAAGGTCTCGCCAATGCCGACGCCGGCACGGGCCTTGGCAATGCCAAAGTCGGTGACCTTGAGCATGCCGAACTCGTTGAAGCGCAGGTTGTCAGGCTTGATGTCGCGATGCGCGATGTATCGCTTATGCGCCGCAGCGAGGGCCGACACCAGCGGCGCACCAATGTCCGCGTAGAACTCCTCCCAGGTCCAACTACGTCCCTCGGCCAGTTTCTCGCTGAGGCAGGTGGGCAGCCACTCGAGTGCCAGGAAAAGTTCGCCTTCGTCCGTGCGACCCGAATCGACCAATTGAACGATGTTCGGATGCCGCAGCTCCTCCAACGCCTCACGCTCGCGGTTGAACGCCAGATTGGCTTGCGCGTCGGTCGACGGCGCCAGCGGTAGCTTCAGGGCCAGGGTGAGCTGGGTGCTGCGGTCCTTGACTCGGTACACACGGGCCATGCCACCCGGCTTCAAGGCTGCAACGACCTCGTATCGACCGCAAAAGATCGGCCCCCCCTGACTGCCTTTGTCCATGCAGATTCACTCCTTGCTGCGCATCCTAACTGTTCAACGCTGGGAATCTATCGAGACATCATCCAAGGTTCGCACAAGTAATCGGCGAGTCTGCCGAGTTGCAGCAGTTCAAATGGCCGCTGAGGGCGATATTGGAGTCACTCGCGCTTGAACTGCGAGCGTCTCAGTTCAGCCTGTACCGGCCATCCGAGTTACTCCAGGCTGACAGATTTATGCCGACTACCCCCCAACAAGCCGCAGCGCCCCTCGCCCTGCCCATCAGGCTTGAATGATGAATCGGCCTGCAAGTCCTCCACCCTGGTAGTTACCTCTACTCAGATTGAAGGACCCCGAGGCGACCCTGCTCACACTCCCTTGAAGAGTTGAAGCCCGCTCCCCTTCCTATCCCTTCTCAATCCCATATACCTTCCTTGAGCAGTCCCCCCGACTGATCCACGGCAGGCCCCCTTCTCACTTCTTCTTCCTTCACCCCAGCAGACCTCC
Organism: Variovorax terrae; assembly: GCF_022809125.1. Lineage (NCBI taxonomy): Bacteria > Pseudomonadati > Pseudomonadota > Betaproteobacteria > Burkholderiales > Comamonadaceae > Variovorax > Variovorax terrae. Next base: position 3,258,040 of record NZ_JALGBI010000001.1, read on the forward strand.
AGCCCCTGTGCGCCACAAGCGCCCAGGGGCTGTTTGTCGTCTGCTCACCTCACAGCCTGCCGTGTTCCCTCACCCCCCTTCAACTCCAGGAGCCTCCCCATGCAATGTCCCCACTGCCGTTCCACCCAAGTCACCACCCGAGACCTCGCCCGCAAAGCCGGCGGCACCCTGGGCACCGTCGTTGGCACCGCCAGCGGCATGGCCGGCGCCCTGCGCGGCGCCCAGATGGGCGCCACGGCCGGCGCCCTCGCCGGCCCCGTCGGTCTTGCCCTGGGCTCCCTCACCGGCGCCCTGCTCGGCGGCCTCATGGGCGGCGCCATCGGCCAGCAGATCGGCACCACCACCGGCGAGTACGTCG
>NZ_JALGBI010000002.1:0-133589 GCF_022809125.1 Variovorax terrae
CCTGGCGACAACGTGACGATCACCGTCAAGCTGATCGCCCCCATCGCCATGGAAGAAGGCCTGCGCTTTGCCATCCGCGAAGGTGGCAAGACCGTGGGCGCCGGCGTCGTCGCCAAGATCATGGAGTAAGCAGCCATGTCGACCAAGCAAAAAATCCGCATCCGCCTCAAGGCTTTCGACTACAAGCTGATCGACCAGTCGGCCGCCGAGATCGTTGACACCGCCAAGCGCACCGGCGCCATCGTCAAGGGCCCCGTGCCCCTGCCGACGCGCATGAAGCGCTTCGACATCCTGCGTTCGCCGCACGTCAACAAGACCTCGCGCGACCAGCTCGAAATCCGCACCCACCAGCGCCTGATGGACATCGTCGACCCGACCGACAAGACCGTCGATGCCCTGATGAAGCTCGACCTGCCGGCCGGCGTGGACGTGGAAATCAAGCTGCAGTAACAACCACAGCAAAAGGGAAGGGCCCCCGGCCCGTCCCCTCTTTGGCCCCTGCGGGGAACGCGGACTTGCCTGAAAAGGAGGTTCGCGTTATAATTTTCGGCTCTGCCTGTTTTGGCTGCGTTGCTTCATGGGGCGCAGCCGCTGCCGGCGGAGTTTTATTAACCTTCTTTCACGTACGCAACCCGTACAACGCTGTCGCCAATTGAAGTGGCAGCGGTGGAAGTTTTGGAGAAACAAATGAGTCTGAGCAACTCCCTCGGGTTGCTGGGCCGCAAGGTGGGCATGATGCGTCTGTTCACCGATGACGGGGACGCAGTGCCCGTCACGGTGGTGGATGTGTCCAACAACCGCGTGACCCAGGTCAAAACCCAAGAGAACGACGGCTACGTGGCCCTGCAGGTCACGTTCGGCGCACGCAAAGCTTCGCGCGTGTCCAAGCCGCAAGCCGGCCACCTTGCCAAGGCAGGTGTGGAAGCCGGTGAGATCATCCAGGAATTCCGCGTCGCCGCTGACACCGCAGCCCAGTACAAGGCTGGTGCTTCCGTGCCCGTGACGGCCGTGTTCGCCGTGGGCCAGAAGGTGGACGTGCAGGGCACGACCATCGGCAAGGGCTTCGCCGGCACCATCAAGCGCCACCACTTCGGTTCGCAGCGCGCCTCCCACGGTAACAGCCGCTCGCACAATGTGCCCGGCTCGATCTCGATGGCGCAGGATCCGGGCCGCGTGTTTCCGGGCAAGCGCATGTCGGGCCACCTCGGCGACGACACCGTGACCACTCAAAACCTCGACGTGATCCGCATCGACGAAGCGCGTCAACTGCTCTTGATCAAGGGCGCTGTTCCGGGCTCCAAGGGTGGCTTCGTGACGGTGCGTCCGGCGATCAAGGCCAAAGCATCCAAAGGAGCGAACTGATGCAGCTCGAACTCCTGAATGACCAGGGCCAGGCCGCGTCCAAGGTGGACGCGCCCGAGACCGTGTTCGGTCGTGAATACAACGAAGATCTGGTGCACCAGATCGTGGTCGCCTTCCAGGCCAATGCCCGCCAGGGCACGCGCGCCCAGAAGGACCGCGAGCAGGTCAAGCACTCGACCAAGAAGCCTTTCAAGCAAAAGGGAACGGGCCGCGCCCGTGCCGGTATGACCTCGTCGCCGCTGTGGCGCGGGGGCGGCCGGATTTTCCCGAACAGCCCGGAAGAAAACTTCACCCAGAAGATCAACAAGAAGATGTACCGCGCCGGCATGGCCTCCATCTTCTCGCAACTGGCCCGCGAAGGCCGCCTGGCCGTGGTGGATTCCCTGAAAGTGGAAACCCCCAAGACCAAGCCGCTCGCCGCCAAGTTCAAGGCGATGAATCTGGAATCGGTGATGGTGATCGCCGACGAAGTGGACGAAAACCTGTACCTCGCTTCCCGCAATCTGGTGAACGTGCTCGTGGTCGAGCCGCGTTACGCCGATCCGGTGTCGCTGGTGCATTACAAGAAAGTGCTCGTCACCAAGGGCGCGATCGACAAACTCAAGGAGATGTTCGCATGAGCACGCTCAAGTTTGACGAAGGCCGTCTGATGCAGGTGCTGGTCGCCCCGATCGTGTCCGAAAAGGCCACGATGGTTGCCGACAAGAGCAATGCCGTGACGTTCAAGGTGCTGCAGGATGCCACCAAACCCGAGATCAAGGCCGCCGTGGAATTGATGTTCAAGGTTGAGGTCAAGGGCGTTTCTGTGGTCAACACCAAGGGCAAGACCAAGCGTTTTGGCAAGTCCATCGGCCGCCGCGACAACGTGCGCAAGGCCTATGTGACGCTGAAGCCGGGTCAGGAGCTGAACCTTGCCGGGGAGGCCGCGTAAATCATGGCAGTCATCAAGATGAAACCGACCTCGCCCGGCCAGCGCGCCGTGGTCAAGGTCACGCGCGATCACCTGTACAAGGGTGCGCCGCACGCCGCTCTGCTGGAGCCCCAGTTCCAGAAGGCCGGCCGCAACAACAACGGTCACATCACGACCCGTCACAAGGGCGGTGGCCACAAGCACCACTACCGCGTGGTGGATTTTGTGCGCAACAAGGATGGCATCCCGGCGAAGGTCGAGCGCATCGAGTACGACCCGAACCGCACGGCCCACATCGCCCTGGTGTGCTATGCCGACGGCGAGCGCCGCTACATCATCGCTCCGCGCGGCCTGGAAGTCGGCGCTTCGCTGCTGAGCGGCTCGGAAGCCCCGATCCGCGCCGGCAACACGCTGCCGATCCGCAACATCCCGGTGGGTTCGACCATCCACTGCATCGAGCTGCAGGTGGGCAAGGGTGCGCAGATCGCGCGCTCGGCGGGCACCTCGGCCACGCTGCTGGCCCGCGAAGGCACCTACGCCCAGGTCCGCATGCGCTCCGGTGAGGTCCGCAAGGTCCACATCGAGTGCCGCGCCACCATCGGTGAAGTCGCCAATGAAGAACACAGCCTGCGCCAGCTCGGCAAGGCCGGTGTGAAGCGCTGGATGGGCATTCGCCCGACGGTGCGCGGCGTTGCGATGAACCCGATCGACCACCCGCACGGTGGTGGTGAAGGCCGCACCGGCGAAGGCCGCCATGCTGTGGACCCCTGGGGTAACCTGACCAAGGGCTATCGCACCCGTAATAACAAGCGCACACAAGTCATGATTGTGTCGCGTCGCAAGAAGTAAGGGGTAACAAATGACTCGCTCTCTCAAAAAGGGTCCGTTTGTTGACCATCATCTGGTGGCCAAGGCCGACAAGGCCGTGACCACCAAGGACAAGAAGCCGATCAAGACCTGGTCGCGCCGCTCCATGGTCCTGCCCGAGTTCATCGGCCTGACCATTGCCGTGCACAACGGCAAGCAGCACGTGCCGGTCTACATCACCGACCAGATGGTGGGCCACAAGCTGGGCGAATTCGCCCTGACGCGCACCTTCAAGGGTCACCCGGCCGACAAAAAAGTCGTGAAGAAATAAGGAAAGACCATGGAAACACGTGCAGTCCTCCGGGGCGTTCGTCTGTCGGTCGACAAGGGCCGTCTGGTCGCTGACCTGATTCGCGGCAAGAAAGTGGATCAAGCGCTGAACATTCTGGAATTCACCCAGAAAAAAGCCGCGGTGATCATCAAGAAAGTGGTGGAGTCCGCCATTGCCAATGCCGAGCACAACGACGGTGCCGATATCGACGAGCTGAAGGTCAAGACCATCTACGTCGAGCAGGGTGCCACGCTCAAGCGCTTCACCGCGCGCGCCAAAGGCCGCGGCAACCGCATCAGCAAGCCCACGTGCCATGTGTACGTGACGGTCGGCAACTGAAAGGCCTGGAAGAACTATGGGACAGAAAATCCATCCTACCGGCTTCCGCCTGTCGGTCAGCCGCAACTGGGCCAGCCGCTGGTACGCCAACAACCGTGACTTCGCCGGCATGCTGGCCGAAGACATCAAGGTGCGCGAGTACCTGAAGGCCAAGCTCAAGAACGCCGCGGTTTCCCGCGTGCTGATCGAGCGTCCCGCCAAGAATGCCCGCATCACCATTTTCTCGGCTCGTCCGGGCGTGGTGATCGGCAAGAAGGGCGAAGACATCGAGGCCCTGAAGAAAGAACTGGCCAGCCGCCTGGGCGTGCCGGTCGCGGTCAACATCGAGGAAGTGCGCAAGCCCGAAATCGATGCCCAGCTGATCGCCGACAGCATCACCCAGCAGCTCGAAAAGCGCATCATGTTCCGCCGCGCCATGAAGCGCGCCATGCAGAACGCCATGCGTCTGGGCGCCCAGGGCATCAAGATCATGTCCGCCGGCCGCCTGAATGGCATCGAAATCGCCCGTGCCGAGTGGTATCGCGAAGGCCGTGTGCCGCTGCACACCCTGCGCGCCGATATCGACTACGGCTTCTCCGAAGCCAAGACCACCTATGGCGTGATCGGCGTCAAGGTCTGGGTCTACAAGGGCGACACCCTGGGCCGCAACGACCTGCCCGCCGTCGAGACGCCCCGTCCCGACGACGAGCGCCGTCCCCGTGGCCCGCGCCGCGATGCCCGTCCGGGCGACCGTCCTCCCGCACGCGGCCCGCGCCGTCCTGCCGGCGGCAACGTGGCACCGGCCGATGGCAGCGACAAACCCGCCGAGGCAACTGGAGCCGACGCACAGAAAACCGCCGTTAAGCGCGTCCGCAAGGTTGCCGCGCCAGCTGCAGCAGCTGACGGCGCCAAAGGAGAATAACCATGCTGCAACCCGCTCGCCGCAAATACCGCAAGGAGCAAAAGGGCCGCAACACCGGCATCGCGACCCGAGGCAACTCGGTCGCGTTCGGTGACTTCGGTCTGAAGTCCACGGATCGGGGCCGCCTCACGGCACGCCAGATCGAAGCCGCGCGCCGCGCGATTTCCCGTCACGTGAAGCGTGGCGGCCGTATCTGGATCCGTGTGTTCCCCGACAAGCCGATCTCCCACAAGCCCGCAGAAGTGCGGATGGGTAACGGCAAGGGCAACCCCGAGTACTACGTGGCTGAAATCCAGCCGGGCAAGGTGCTGTACGAGATCGTCGGCGTGCCCGAAGAGCTCGCCCGTGAAGCGTTCCGCCTGGCTGCTGCGAAGCTGCCGCTGCGCACCACGTTCGTCAGCCGCCAGATCGGCGCGTAATCAGGAGAATGAGAAATGAAAGCTGCTGAACTGCGCCAGAAAGACGTTGCCGGCCTGCAAACCGAGGTCAAGGAGCTGCAAAAAGCCCACTTTGGCCTGCGCATGCAGAAAGCCACGCAACAGCTGAACAACACCAACACGCTGCGCACCACGCGCCGTGACATCGCACGTGCGAAAACCATTCTTGCTGAAAAGCAAGCCGCCAAGTAAGGAGCCCACATGACGGAAGCTAAAAAATCCCTCAAGCGCACCTTGATCGGCAAGGTGGTCAGCGACAAGCGTGCCAAGACCGTGACCGTGCTGGTCGAGCGCCGTGTGAAGCACGAGCTCTACGGCAAGATCGTGGGCAAGTCGAGCAAGTACCACGCCCATGACGAAAAGGGCGAGTTCAAGCTGGGCGACACCATCGAGATCACCGAAAGCCGCCCGATCTCGAAGACCAAGAACTGGGTCGCCACCCGCCTGGTTCAAAAAGCGGCAGCCGTCTAAGTTTTCACGAACTTCAGCTGCAAGTTGCAAGGAAACGGCCCACAATGTGGGTCGTTTTTGTTTTTGGGCGCCGCTTTTTCGGGCCGCGCCATGTCCCACCCTTCTGACAGGAGCACAGCATGATCAAAGTTGGAGATACCCTTCCCGCCACCACCCTGATGGAATTCTCGGAAGTCGAGGGCAACGGCTGCAGCATCGGCCCCAACCCGGTGGACGTGGCCAAGGCCACGGCCGGCAAGACCATTGCGCTGTTTGCGCTGCCGGGCGCCTTCACGCCCACCTGCTCGGCCAAGCATGTGCCGGGCTATGTGGAGAAGTTTGCCGATCTCAAGGCGGCCGGCGTGGACGAGGTCTGGTGCCTGAGCGTGAACGACGCCTTCGTGATGGGCGCCTGGGCGCGCGACCAGAAGACCGACGGCAAGGTGCGCATGCTGGCCGACGGCAGCGCCGACTTCGCCCGGGCCGTGGGCCTCACGCTGGACCTGACGGGCAAGGGCATGGGCGTGCGCAGCGCGCGCTACTCGATGCTGGTGAAGGACGGCAAGGTCGTCACGCTCAATGTCGAAGGCCCCGGCAAGTTCGAGGTCAGCGACGCGGGCACGCTGCTGGCGCAAGCCCGCGGCTGAACAGCAAGCGCTTCTAATTTGATAGCAGTCCGCGTCCGCAGGGCGCGGACCTCCGGCCGAAAAGCCTCAAAGATCCGCCTTGAGGTAGTGTGCCCCGGGCACCGGGTTGTGGTAGTAGGGCGGAATCTCGGCAAAGCCCAGGTCCTCGTACAGCGCGCGGGCCGCTTCCATTTCGTCCAGCGTGTCGAGCAGCACGCAGTCGTAGCCGGCGCGGCGCGCCGCATCGAGGATGGCTTCGGCCAGCTGCCGCCCCAGCCCGAAGCCGCGAAAGGCGCGGCGTACATAGAGGCGCTTCATCTCGGCGGCATTGGGATAGTCCACCGTGTCCAGCGGGCGCAGCGCGCAGCAGCCCGCCGGCGCGCCGTCCACCAGGGCCAGCAGCAGCGTGCCGCGCGGCTCCGCATAGTCGCCGGGCAGGGCGGCCAGCTCGCTGTCGAACGCCTGGAAATAGAGGTCGATCGCCAGGCCGGCGGCGTATTCGCGAAACAGCTCGCGCGTGGTGTCAATGTCTGCGGCCTGTACGGGGGTGATCAGCTGTATCTGAGGAGTTTCCAAGGGCATCCCGACTACGATGTTGCGTTTCAAGTTTAACTTTCCCGGAAAGCCCGCATGCGCCCTCGTTCGTTTATTCGTTTCCGCTGGGTGGTTGCCCTGGCCCTGGCCGCCATTTCGGGCTGCCAGACCGTGCAGACCACGCAGCCCGGTGCCGTGGGCATCACGCGCACGCAGAGCATGGCTGTCAGCCGTGAGCAGATCGACCAGGCCTCGGTGCAGGCCTACGGCAAGATGCTGCAGGAGGCACGCGCCAAGAACACGCTGAACCGCGATCCGGCCATGGTGGCGCGCGTGCAGGGCATCGCGCGGCGGCTGATCGCCCAGACCGGCGTGTTCCGCAGCGACGCGCCGGGCTGGCGCTGGGAAGTGAACGTGTTCCAGAGCGATGAGGTCAACGCCTTCTGCATGGCGGGCGGCAAGATCGGCGTCTACTCCGGCCTGATCAACAAGCTGCAGGTGACCGACAGCGAACTGGCGGCCGTGATGGGGCACGAGATCGCGCACGCGCTGCGCGAGCATGTGCGCGAACAGGTGTCGCTGCAGTACGCCGCGCAGCTGCCGGCGATCCTGATCTCGGCCGTGACCGGCAGCCAGGCGCTGTCCCAGCTTGGCGACATGGTGGGTAGCGTCACGCTGGGCCTGCCGCGCAGCCGCCAGGCCGAGAGCGAGGCCGATGACATCGGCGTGGAGCTGGCCGCGCGCGCCGGCTACGACCCGCGCGCCGCGATCACGCTGTGGCAGAAGATGGCGCGCCTGGGCGGCGGCCGCCCGCCCGAGTTCCTGAGCACGCACCCCTCGCCCGCCACGCGCCAGCAGGACCTGGCCCGCTCCTCGCAGGTGGTGCTTCCGCTGTACCAGCAGGCGGGCGGGCGCTGAGAGCCTGTTCATAGTCTCCCAGGGGCCGCGTTGGGACGCAATCGGGATGAGTTGGCCGCCAAGATCACGCCGCATGGGCTCATGCCCATGCAAGGGATTTGGTGGGCAAATCGCCCGATTTCGTCCCAACCCGCAGGGCAAGCACCTTGCCGGGCGGTCTGCTGCGTTGCAAAGCCTCGCCGGGCATCAGCCCGGCTTCGTTTTGCGCCTTGCAGCCCATCCCGGCAAGGTGCTTGCGCGGCCCCTGGGAGACTATGAACAGGCTCTGAGAGCGTCAACCCGTTCGCAGGCAGCTTGCTCCTGAATCAGGAGCAATCAAGCACCGCCCTGCCTGGACATCGGGCGGATTTGGCTTGAAATTCCTCAGCCACCCAGCCCCACCAGCCAGCCGACGCCGGCGGCGCAGGCGGCGAGCAGGATCGCGGCCATCAGGCGCGAGGCGGCATCGTCGCGCGAGGACGGAACGGGGCGGGGGACCTCCTTGTCGCCCACGATCATCGCGCGCACCAGGTTCTCCTTTTTCTTCACGAGGTAGAACAGGATGGCGGCCACGTGCAGCAGCACCAGCGCGAGCAGCACCCACTGGCCCACGGCCTTGTGGTACCAGGTGGCCTGGCTCACCGTGGCGCCCGAGACGAAGCGGGTCAGCGGTCCGGCGAACGCGATCTCATCGTCGCTGAACAGCCCGGTGCCGACCTGGGCGCACAGGAAGATCAGCAGCGCGAACACCGAGGCCGCGCCCAGCGGGTTGTGGCCCACCAGGTGGTCCGGGTGGCTGCGCCCCCGCAGGTAGCTGCCGATGGCGGCGGGCGAGTAGAGAAACGAGGCAAAGCGCGACCAGCGCCCGCCGACCAGGCCCCAGACCAGGCGGAACAGCAGCAGGCTCAGCACCGCGTAGCCGAAGCGGAAATGCCACACCATGGCATTGCCGCCCGCATAGGCCGTGATGGCCAGCGCGATGACGCAGGCGGCCAGCGCCCAGTGGAAGATGCGGGTGGGCAGATCCCAGACGCGGACCTTGTTCGACATGGGTGATCCCTCTTGATGTGGTGGGGTGGATGACGCAGGCGCATCGCTGACTGCATTGTGCTGCGCAGAAACGACAGCCGGTTAGTAGATTCCCGCAGCCGTTGGTTCCGGCAGAACTTTTTCGCGAAGAATGCACTCTGCTGAATTCCAGCCATATCAACCCACGAAGGAAACGTTCCATGAAAGCAATCGCCTCGCTCGTCGTGGCTGCCGCCGCCGTCACCCTGGCCGCGCCGGCATCTGCCCAGTTCGCGAAGCCGGAGGATGCCATCAAGTACCGCCAGAGCGCGCTGTTCGTGATGGGCCAGCATTTCAGCCGCCTCGGCGCCATGGCCAACGGCCGGGTTCCCTTTGATGCCAAGGCCGCCGCCGACAATGCCGAAGTCGTTGCCGACATGTCCAAGCTGCCGTGGGCCGGCTTCGCCCCCGGGACCGACAAGGCCGCGCCGACCAAGGCCAAGCCCGAGGTCTGGGCCGAGCAGGCCAAGTTCAAGGACTACAACGAGAAGCTCGTGGCGGAAACCACCAAGCTGGCCGCCGCCGCCAAGACCGGCAACCTGGACAACCTGAAGGTGGCGTTCAGTGCCACCGCGGGCGCCTGCAAGACCTGCCACGACGCGTTCCGCAGCCAGTGAGCTGAGCTTTTGCGGGCGCTATGGAAAACATAGCACCCAATGACCGCTGCACTTGGACCAACGGCCAATTTCTCGCGAAATTGGCCGTTGTTGCTGGAGCGCCGCCGGAGTTCAGGTTTCGGCCAGCAGCTTTTCGATCAACTGGTGCAGCTCGCCGAAATCGGGCTCGCCCACATAGCGCTTCACGATGGCGCCGCGCTTGTTGACGATGTAGGTGGTGGGCGTGAGCTGCACCTCGCCCCAGGCCTTGGCCACCGCGCCGGTGTTGTCGATCGCCACCTTGAACGGCAGCTTGCGGGTTTCGGCGTAATTCACCACGTAGGCCGGCGGGTCATAGCTCATGGCCACGGCCAGGGTGTCGAAGCCCCGGTCCTTGTACTTGTCATAGGTGGCGACGACCCGCGGCATCTCGGCCACGCAGGTGACGCAGCTCGTGGCCCAGAAATTCACCAGGGTCACCTTGCCCTTGAGGTCGGCCGTGGTCTGCTTGGAGCCATCGAGCAACACGAACGTGGATTCCGGCGCGGACGACGGGCCCGTGCTCAGCCAGACGCCGGCACCGATTGCCAAGACTGCCGCTGTTGCGGCAACATACAGGATTCGTTTCATTTCAAGGGAGGTCCCTATGGACCGACGCCAGTTTAATTCCGTTTCAGCGGGCACGCTGGGCGCGCTGCTGATCGCCACCTACGAGCAGGCCCATGCGTTGTCGCTGGGGGACCTGACCAACGCGGAGGCCTCGCAGGGCCTGAAAGCCGCGCTCGAAAAAGGCGCCCAGACGGCGGTCAGCCTGCTCGGCAGACCAGATGGATTCCTTGGCAACGCAAAAGTTCGCATCCCGCTGCCCGGATTCCTGGACGACGCGGCCAAGCTCCTCAAGACCCTGGGCCAGGGCAAGCGGGTGGACGAGCTCGTCACCGCCATGAACCGGGCGGCCGAGCAGGCGGTGCCGATGGCCAAGGACCTGCTGGTGGGCGCCGTCAAGTCGATGAACGTGGACGACGCCAAGAAGATCCTGACCGGGGGCGACAACTCGGTCACCCACTTCTTCGCCGAAAAGACCCGCGCGCCGCTGGGCGTCAAGTTCCTGCCGGTGGTGACCCAGGCCACCGAGAAGGTGGGCCTGGCCGACAAGTACAACCAGGTGGCGGGCAAGGCGGCCGGCCTCGGCCTGATGAAGAAGGAAGACGCCAACATCCAGCAGTACGTGACGGGCAAATCGCTCGACGGGCTGTACCTGGTGATCGGCGACGAGGAAAAGAAGATCCGCCAGGACCCGGTGGGCTCGGGCAGCGCCATCCTGCAGAAGGTGTTCGGGGCGATCCGCTAGGGGATCGTCAGGCCACCTTTGCCAGCTCGAGCACCAGGATCGAGGGGAGCTGCGCCCGCAGGCTGTCGCGGCTGATGCGCGTCATGCTGTTGCTCATCCAGCTCGCCATCTCGAAGGTGTTGGACTGGATGGCGATTTCCAGGAACGGGAAGTTCGGGTCGGTCTTGTGCAGGTCCTTGCGCAGCTCGTCCAGGTCGCGGTCGTGCAGGCGCTCGTCGATGATGATCAGGTGCGGCTTGTCCAGCTCGCAGAAGCGGACCGCCTGGAGCGAGCTCGGCACGCTGTCCATCACCAACCCCATGCTGCGGCAGATCTGCCGGATGTTGGTGCGCAGGGTCTCGTCCGTGCTCACCAGCAGGATGCGGTGGCCCGCGAGCGGCTTGGACTCGCTGTGCATCGCGGAGTCGCCGTCCACGTCCATCTCGACCGCGGTCAGCCCCTCGAGCTGCTTGACGGTGCGGGGAAACTCGATCATCAGCATGGTTTCGTCGGGAGACGCCACGCGGTCCAGCGTCACGCCCATGGCCCGGGCGGTCTGGGACAGCAGGTGCCAGCTCAGGCTTTCTTCCTCGCCGCCGATGGCGTCGGGCCGCTCACCGGTGGCCACCGTCTGGCTGGCCTTGATCAGCAGCAGGCCATGCTCGGGCCAGTTCTTGATGTCCAGCGACACCACCAGGCGCTGGCCGCGGCTGGCGGCCCAGACGATGGCGGCATCCACCAGGCTGGACAGCAGCCCCGGGTCGACGATGATCTCCACCGGCTTGATGCTGCGGTACAGCTCCTTGCCGTGCTGCTGAAAGTCGGCCGTGTGCTCGTCCAGCGCCTGGTTCAGGATGGCGTCCAGGCTCAGGCGCTCGTGCGACTGGCGCAGCCGGCCCCCGGCCAGCCGGGCGATCTGCTGGCTCTGCATGGCCACCCGGCGGGCCAGATCGATGGTGTCGTGCAGCAGCCGCAACTGCGCCCGAGAAATTTTCTGCGTTTTCGTGAAATTCTGGACAATGTGTTGCGCCGTTGCCAACGGTCCGGACAGTTCCGCGCCAATGATGCCGGCCAGCAGGCAGTCGGATTTGTCCGGCTCGGGCGCCACGCTGGCGTCCGAGCTGGCTTTCGATGCCGTCAGGGGCGACGGTGCCGTGCCTAGAAAGCCGCTGGTGGACTGCATGAAGAAGCCTTTTTAATCCCTGGAACAACGTCCTGCCGCCACCAGACAGGCTGGCCGCAGGATTTATGTAACAGAATTTAACAAACAACGGCGTGGCCGGCCACCCCTGCGCGCCGCGCCTGGCCGTCAACTGGCGGCGGCGAGTTTCTTGCGCGCCGTGGCCAGCGCCTCGTCGAGATAGGCGCCGTAGAAATCAGGCACGGCCACGCCCACCAGGCGCGGGGCCAGCTCCTGGCCGCGGGCATCGAAGAACAGCACGGTGGGCGTGAAGCCGGCCTTCCAGCGCTCGGCCAGTCCGGCGCCGGTGGCGGGCTGGCCCTTGAAGTCGTGCACCACCTGGCGGCGGTCAGTCACGTCGATCTGCCAGGCGTGCAGGCCTTCGGCGCGCAGCGGCAGCAGGTAGCTGCGGCGCACCAGCTCGCAATAGGGGCAGCCCGGCAGGCTGACCAGCAGCACCAGCGGCTCGCCCCGGCGTGCGGCGGCGCGCGCTGCCACCTGCAATGACGCGGGCACGGGCAGCGCGGAATCGGCGGCCCGCGCGGGCCTGCCGGACAGCGCCGCCAGGCTGGCCAGCCCGGCGACGGCGCGGCGGCGGGTCCAGACGGTGCCGGCCATCAGATCGCTCCGCTGCTGCGCAGCTCGGCCAGCCGCGCCGCGGAACAGGCCAGCAGCTCGCCCAGCACCTCCTCGGTGTGCTGGCCCAGCAGCGGCGGCGGCAGGTCGGCGCGCACCGGCGTGGCGCTGAACTTCATGGGGCTGGAGACCAACTGCAGACCGCTGTTGAGCGGGTGCTGCCATTCGGTCACCATGCCGCGCGCCTGCACCTGGGGGTCGGCGAACACTTCGGCCAGGTTGTTGATGGCGCCGCAGGGCACCTTGGCGGCTTCCAGCGCGGCCAGCCAGTCGGCCTTGCTGCGGGTTTTCATGAGGTCCTGCAGGATCGGCACCAGCGTGGCCCGGTGCCGCACGCGGTCCTGGTTCCGGACGTACCGCGGGTCGGCGCCCAGGTCGGGCCGGCCGGCGACGCTGCAGAACTTCGCGTACTGGCCGTCGTTGCCGACGGCCAGGATCAGGTGGTCGCGGCTGCCGTCGGCCGCCGGTGCGACCTCGAACACCTGGTACGGCACGATGTTCTGGTGCGCGTTGCCGGCGCGCCCCGGCGCCTGGCCGCTCACGAGGTAATTCGCGCCGAGGTTGGCCAGCATCGCCACCTGCGTGTCCAGCAGCGCCATGTCCACCTGCTGGCCTTCGCCGGTTTTCTCGGCGTGGCGCAGCGCGGCGAGAACGGCCACGGTCGCATACATGCCGGTCAGCAGGTCGGCCACCGCCACGCCGACTTTCTGCGGCCCGCCGCCGAGGTCGTCGCGCTCGCCGGTCACGCTCATCAGGCCGCCCATGCCCTGGACCGCGTAGTCGTAGCCGGCCCGCTCGCGGTACGGACCGGTCTGGCCGAAGCCGGTCACGCTGCAGTACACCAGCCGCGGGTTGATGGCCTGGAGCGAGGGATAGTCCAGCCCGTAGCGCGCCATGTCGCCGACCTTGAAGTTCTCGACGAACACGTCGCAATGGCGCACCAGCTCCCGCACCAGCGCCTGGCCCGACGGCTGCGCGATGTCGCAGGTGATCGAGCGCTTGTTGCGGTTGGCGCCCAGGTAGTAGGCGGCTTCGGCGGTGTCGTGGCCGGCCTCGTCCTGGAGGAACGGCGGGCCCCAGCTGCGGGTGTCGTCGCCGGTGCGGGGGCGTTCGACCTTGATCACGTCGGCGCCGAGGTCGGCCAGGGTCTGGGTGCACCAGGGGCCGGCGAGAACGCGGGACAGGTCGAGAACGCGAATGCCATCGAGAGAGTTCATGTGCAGCATTTTCGGGGCAAACCGATAATCGGGTGATGCACCGTCCGTTCACCGCGGCAGTCCTCGGGGCCTCCCTGCTGCTGGCTGCCTGCCATCCCACGTTCAACTGGCGCGAGGTCCGTGCCGACCCGGCGGGCCTCACGGTCCTGCTGCCCTGCAAGCCCGACGAGGGCGCGCGCCGGGTGCCGTTCGGCGATCGCGAGGTGGAGTTGCGGATGCTGGGCTGCGACGCCGGCGGCGCCACGTTCGCGGTGGCCTACACCGATGCCGGGGACGCGGGGCAGGTGGTTGGCGCGCTGGCCCTGTGGAAGGCCGCGACGCTGGCCAACATGCGGGCGGCGGGCGCGCCGAGTGAAGCGGCGGCCGAGATCAAGGGCGCGGACGGGTGGCCCGCGCCTGTGCGGGTCAGCGCCGCGGGCCGGCGCGCCGACGGCAGCGCCGTGACCGCGCAGATCGTCTGGTTTGCCCGGGGCACGCGCATCTTCCAGGCCGTGATGTACGCCGACAAGCCCGAGCCGGAAGCGGCCGAGACCTTCTTCTCCGGAATCAGCCTTTCATGAATTTCCTGCCGCGCCGCACGGCGCTGGTCCTGTTTCTCGCCTTTGCGATCGCGTATTTCTTCTCGGCGCTGCTGCGCGGCATCACCGCCACGCTGGCGCCGGTGCTGACGGCGGACTTTGCGCTGAATTCGCGCGACCTGGGCCTGCTGGCCGGCGGCTATTTCCTGGGTTTCGCGATCATGCAGCTGCCGCTGGGCCAGTGGCTGGACCGCCACGGGCCGAAGAAGGTGCTGGTGTACTTTGCCGGGGCCGCGGTGCTGGGCTGCGTGGCGTTCTCGCTGGCCACCGGCTTTGCCGAACTGCTGGCCGCGCGCGTGCTGTGCGGCGTCGGCGTGAGCGCCTGCCTGATGGCGCCGCTCACCGCCTTTCGCCGCTGGCTGGAGCCGATGCAGCAGCTGCGCGCCAACTCGTGGATGCTGATGACCGGCTCGCTGGGCATGGTGGCGGCCACGCTGCCGGTGCAGTGGCTGATGCCGGTGGTCGGCTGGCGGCCGCTGTTCTGGGGGCTGGCGCTGCTGATCGCGCTGTCCTCGCTGCTGATCGCCTGGCAGGTGCCGGCCTGGGGGGCCGTGGAGGCCGGCGAAGAAGCGGACGCGCCGCGCGCCGGCTACGCGGACGTGTGGCGCCACCCCTACTTCCGGCGCATGATGCCCATTGGTTTCTTCAACTACGGCGGCATGGTGGCGATGCAGACGCTGTGGGCCGGCCCGTGGATGATCCAGGTGACCGGCAACACGCCGCTGCAGGCCGCCACGGGCCTGTTCTTCATCAACGTGGCGATGCTCTGCACGTTCTGGAGCTGGGGCATGCTGACGCCCTGGCTGATGCGCCGGCGCCTGCTCCAGGTGGACCGCCTCATCGCCTGGGGCCTGCCCCTGAGCTTCGCCGTGCTGGCCATGATCATCGTCGCGGGCGAGAAGGCCGGGGCGGGGGCCTGGGCGGTTTTCTGCGTGTCGTGCACCTTCGTGTCGCTGGCCCAGCCGGCGGTGGGCATGGCTTTTCCTGCGCCGCTGGCGGGGCGGGCGCTGTCGGCCTACAACCTGGTGCTGTTCGCCGGCGTCTTCATGGTGCAGTGGGGCATCGGCCTGGCGGTGGACGCCTTTGCCGCGGCCGGCCTGTCGACGGTGGGCGCGTTCCAGGCCGCCATGAGCGTGTTCCTGGTGCTCAGCATGGCCTCCTATGCCTGGTTCCTGCTGGCGAGAAGCCATAATCAAGCAGCGCACGCCCCATCATGAACAACAGCATCCTCATCATCGCCCACGCCCCGCTGGCCAGCGCCCTGCGGCAATGCGCCTTGCATGTGTTCCCCGACTGCGCCCCGGGCGTGGCGGCCCTGGATGTGCAGCCCAACGTGCCGCCCGAGGAAACCCTGGCGGCCGCGCGCATCGCGCTCGAGCAGCTCCACACCGTGCACACGCTGGTGCTGGCCGACGTGTTCGGTGCCACGCCCTGCAACGTGGCGCAGAAGCTGGTGGACGGCGTCAAATCGAAACTCATCACCGGCGTGAACCTGCCCATGCTGCTGCGCACCGTGAACTACCGCCACGAGTCGCTCGACGCCCTGGTGTCGCGCGCCGTGGTGGGCGGAACGCAGGGCGTCATGCAGGTGGCCATCACCGCGCCGCAGAATCAGGCGAGAAGAAAGAAGAATGATCAAGACCACCACGACCATCAGCAATAAGCTGGGCCTGCATGCCCGTGCCTCGGCCAAGCTCACCAAGCTCGCCGGCAGCTTCCCCTGCGACGTGTGGATCGCCCGGGGCGAGCGCCGCGTGAACGCCAAGAGCATCATGGGCGTGATGATGCTGGCCGCCGGCATCGGCACCGCGGTCGACCTGGAAACCATCGGCGAGCGCGAGCAGGAGGCGATGGACGCCCTGCTGGCCCTGATCGCCGACAAATTCGGGGAGGGCGAATGAAGCCGCTCCCGGCCCGGGCCGCGCGCCGCGCGCCGCCTTTGATTCGCCGCGCCGGACGGCCTGCGGCGGCAGGGGCCTGACATGACCTTCAGCATCCAGGGTCTGGCCGTCGCCCGGGGCATCGCCATCGGGCGGGCCGTGCTGGTGGCCTCCAGCCGCATGGATGTGGCGCATTACTTCATTGCTGCCGGCCAGGTGGAGGCCGAAATCGCGCGCGTGCGCGCGGGCCGCAACGCGGTGGTGGAGGAAATCCACCGCCTGCAGCACACCATCGCGCAGATGGACCCGCGCGAAGCGCCGCCCGAGCTGACCGCACTGCTCGACGTGCACCTGATGCTGCTGCAGGACGAAACCCTGATCACCGGCGTGAAGCACTGGATCACCGAGCGGCTGTACAACGCCGAGTGGGCGCTGACCACCCAGCTCGAGGTGATCGCGCGCCAGTTCGACGAGATGGAGGACGAGTACCTGCGCGAGCGCAAGGCCGATCTCGACCAGGTGGTCGAGCGCATCCTGCGCCACATGAAGGGCGTGGCCTCCCCGGTGGCGCCGCCGGCCGTGCGCCGTCGCACGCAGCAGGACCTGCTGCTGGACGACACGGTGGATGTGCCGCTGGTGCTGATCGCGCACGACCTGTCGCCGGCCGACATGCTGCAGTTCAAGCAGAGCGTGTTCGCCGGCTTCGTGACCGACGTCGGCGGCAAGACCTCGCACACCGCGATCGTGGCGCGCAGCATGGACATCCCCGCCGTGGTCGGCGCGCGCGGCACCAGCCAGCTGATGCGCCAGGACGACTGGGTCATCATCGACGGCGATGCCGGCGTGGTGATCGTCGACCCCTCGCCCATCATCCTGGCCGAGTACGGTTACAAGCAGCGCCAGGGCGAGGTCGAGCGCGAGCGGCTGTCGCGGCTGCGGCACACGCCCGCCGTCACGCTGGACGGCCACAAGATCGAGCTGCTGGCCAACATCGAGATGCCCGAGGATGCGCCCGCCGCCGTCAAGGCCGGCGCCGTCGGCGTGGGGCTGTTCCGCAGCGAGTTCCTGTTCATGGGCCGCCAGGGCAACCTGCCGGGCGAGCAAGAGCAGTACCAGGCCTACCGGCGCGCGGTCGAAGGCATGCAGGGCCTGCCGGTGACCATCCGCACGGTGGACGTGGGCGCCGACAAGCCGCTGGACCGCGCGCTCAAGGACGACGCGCACCTGAACCCGGCGCTGGGCCTGCGCGCCATCCGCTGGAGCCTGGCCGATCCGGCGATGTTCCTGACCCAGCTGCGCGCCATCCTGCGCGCCGCCGCGCACGGCCAGGTCAACCTGCTGATCCCGATGCTGGCCCATGGCAGCGAGATCCGCCACACCCTGGCCCTGATCGACCATGCGCGGGCCGAGCTCGACAACAAGGGCGTGGCCCATGGCCCGGTCAAGCTCGGCGCCATGATCGAAATCCCGGCGGCGGCGCTGTCGCTGCGGCTGTTCCTCAAGCATTTCGATTTCCTGTCCATCGGCACCAACGACCTGATCCAGTACACGCTGGCGATTGACCGCGCCGACGAATCCGTGGCGCACCTGTACGACCCGATGCACCCGGCCGTGCTGCGGCTGGTGGCCGACACCATCGCCGAATGCCATGCCCAGGGCAAGGGCGTGAGCGTGTGCGGCGAGATGGCGGGCGACGTGGTGTTCACGCGGCTGCTGCTGGGCCTGGGCCTGCGCAGCTTCTCCATGCACCCGGCGCAGATCCTCGCGGTCAAGCAGGAGGTGCTGCGCGCGGACGTCGCTCGGCTGCAGGGCTGGGCCCGGCAGGTGCTCGAGTCCGACGACCCGGCGGCGGCGCTGGCGCCCTGAGGGGCCGGGCTCCCACGTTCATGGGATGGGGGCCGCGCGGGCGGGAGAGAGAATCGGATGAACCATGGAGACGAGGCAGTGGCAATGATCAGGATTTCACGCATCACGGGCGCGGCGCTGCTGGCGCTGGCGGCCCTCGGGGTGCTGCCCGCCGCGGCGCAGCCCGCGCCGACCGCCGAGCAGATGATCGAGCAGCTCAAGGCCGCGCCCCAGGCGCCGCGCACGCGCAGCCTGCGCAACCTCACGGTGGAGGCGGCGTCCGCCGCGCGGCCTTCGCTGTCGCTGCTGATCCAGTTCGACTTCGACTCGGCGCGCGTGCGCCCCGAGAGCCAGCAGGCGCTGGCCAACCTGGCGCAGGCGCTGCAGTCGAGCGAGCTGTCCGCGTCCAAGTTCGTGATCGAAGGCCACACCGACGCCAAGGGCCGCGCCGACTACAACCAGCGCCTGAGCCAGCAGCGCGCCGACGCCGTGCGCGACTACCTCGCGCAGCAGGGCGTGGCCGTGGTGCGCCTCACCGCGGCCGGCAAGGGCTCGAGCGAGCCGGCCAATGCCGCCGATCCGTTCGCCGCGGAGAACCGGCGCGTGCGCATCGTCAATCTCGACTGATTTCCAGTCAAAACAGCCCAAGGTCCAGGCGGCGCGGTTCATGAGTGCTATGAAAAATATAGCAACCCCGGCGGGGCCGGCGGCCCGGCGCTGATGCAGCGCTGGCGCTCCATCCTGCTGCCGCTGGGCGGCCTGCCCGCGCGGCGCGTGACCTGGGGCCTGGCGGCGCTGTTCTCGCTGTGGGCCGTGCTGGACGTGATGGTGCTGCACGTCAGCGGCGGGCTGGCGCAGTCCACCTACGACGCCATGGTGCGCGCGCGCTTTCACGCGGCCGCGCCCGATCCGCGCGTGGTGATCATCGACATCGACGAAGCCTCGCTGGCCCGCATGGGGCGCGAGTTCGGCCGCTGGCCCTGGCCGCGCGACACGCTGGCGGCGGTGCTCGATCACGTGGAGAAGCAGCAGCCGGCGGCGCTGGTCTGGGACATCATCTTCTCCGACCCCGACCGCCTCAACCCGGGCGGGGATGCGGCATTCAACGAGGCCGTCCGGCGCAGCCCGCGCAGCCATTTCTCCGTGGTGCGGCTGCCCCGGGCCAACGATGGCGCGAGCCAGATCACGCGCGCCCAGCTGCCGGGGCTGTGGCTCACGCCGCAGGACGGCAGCGCCACCGTGGCGCTGATCGCGCCGGCGCTGCCGGCGGTGGCGGCCGCGCGGCTGGGCTTCAACAACGGCTACCCGGACAACGACGGCATCCTGCGGCGCTACCGCGCGTTCGAGCAGCTGCCCGACGGCAGCGTGATCCAGTCGATCGCGCGCTCGGTGGCCGGCAGCCTCCAGCCCGCGCCCGGCCAGGACGCCGCCCCGGCCGACCGCGACGCGCTGATCGCCTGGCGCAAGCGGGCCCAGAGCTACCCGCGCGTGAGCTTCGCCGACGTGTTCGCGCAGGCCGACGGCGGCCGGCCGCTGGGCGCCGTGCCGGATTTCGCGGGCAAGCTGGTCATCATCGGCGCCACCGCGCCCAGCCTGCACGACATTCACCCCGCGCCGCTGTCGGCCACGCAGGCCGGCGTGGAGTCGCTGGCGACGGTGATCGACAACGCGGTCAACCAGCGCCACCTGGCCGAACTGCCGCGCTGGCTGCAGGCGCTGCTGGCCGTGCTGCTGTGCGCCGGCATCGCGCTGTGGGTGCAGGTGCGCTCCGTGGCCTCGCTGGCGCCGGCCCTGCTGGTGCTGCCGGCCACGCTGCTGGGCATCAGCTACCTCACGCTCAACGGCTCGCCGGTGTTCGTGGACCTGAGCCTGGCGGCCGGCGTGGCGCTGGTGTTCCTGGCGGTGCTGCGGTACTGGAACCGGCTGCGGCGCGAGTACTGGTGCCTGCCGCCGGCGCCCGGCGCGGGGCCCCTGTGGGTCTGGCCCTGGCTGCGCGCCACGCCCTGGGTGGACTCGGCGCTGGACCGCCTGCTCGACGCCGTGGAGCGCCACGCGCCCGGCTGCCGCGTGATCGTGCTCGACGCCCACTACGTCTGGCCCGGCCGGCTGCGCTGGCCCGAGCTGGCGCGCTGCGCCGCGGTGGTGGGCTCGCGCGAGGCGCTCCAGGCGGCGCGGCCCGCGCTGGAGCCCGCCCTGGGCCGGCTGGCGCAGCGCAGCGGCGAACCCGTGCCGGTGCAGGTGCCGGCCGGGCCCGGCGACGGGCGCGAGGCCCTGGCCACTACCACATTCATGGCATGGGCGGCCCTGCAAAATCCGGGTACAACCCATGGCTGAAAGACACACCGGCATGACATCCAAGCTCGCTCCCAGGTATTTCCTCGCCCTGCTCGGCCTGCTGGCGGGGCTGTGCAGCCATGCCCAGACCACCACGGCGCTGCGCGCCACCGAGCTGCGCGCGGACAAGCTCGGCTCGTCGCCGGTGCTGTCGTCGCTGGCCGCCGGCACCACGCTGCGGGTGCTTGGCATCGAAGGCGGCTGGGCCCAGGTCGAGAGCGCCGGCAAGACCGGCTGGGTGCGCGCCAGCGCCGTCAACCTGCAGGCCGGCAGCTCGGCCGCGGCCAGCGTGAGCAGCGGCCGCGAGGCCAGCGGCAACACCGCCCTGACGCTGGGCGTGCGCAGCCTGCCGCCGCGCGCCAACCGCCATGCGCTGATCATCGGCATCGGCCGCTACGCCGATCCCGCCACGCCGTCGCTGCCGGGCACGCGCATCGACCGGCAGTCGGCCACCCAGATGGCGCAGGCCATGCAGGTGCCGCAGTCCAACATCCGCTACCTGCAGGACGAGCAGGCCACCGGCGACAACATCCGCAAGGCGCTGGCCGATCTCACGGCCCAGGTGCAGGACGGCGACCGCGTGTTCATCCACTACTCGGGCCACGGCACGCGCTACAACGACCCGGCCGCCGGCGGCTGCGTGGAGGCGCTGCTGGCCTATGACGGCGGCCAGAGCGGCACCATCACCAACCGCGAGATGGCCGACCTGCTCAAGACCATCACCGGCAAGACCGACAAGCTGTTCGTGATGTACGACGCCTGCCACTCGGGCGGCCTGGTCAATCTGGCCTCCGGCGCGCGCACGCGCGGGCTGGCCAACGCCAACGACGAAGGCCTGCTGCGGCCCAAGTTCTCCGCGATCTCCGAGGAGTGCGGGCGGCCGGTCAACGTGAAGACGCGCAACCTGCTGGTGGAGAGCACCGCCAAGGGCGCGCTGCCGCAGGACATCATCCACCTCTCGGCCTCGCGCGACAACGAGATCAGCTTCGACGATGAACTCAAGGGCGGCCTGGCCACCCAGTTCATGCGCGACTGCATGCTGCGCGACGCCCGCGACCTGGACGACTCGGGCGCCATCAGCATCGACGAGATCAAGCAGTGCGCGCAGGAGAAGATCAACAAGCGCATGCAGAACGACGCGAATTTCAAGCCCCACAACCTCACGCTGTCGGGCAACGCGGGCTTCGTGCCGGCCTGGTTCGGCCAGGCCCTGCCGGCCGCCGCGCCGGCGGCACCGGTGGCGGCAGCCGCTCCTGCAACCACCGTGGCGCCCGCAGCGCCTGTGGCGGCCGCACCCACCGCCGCCGCGCCGCCGCCGCTGACCGGCGCGCAGGCGCTGCGCCAGATGTTCGACCAGCGCGACGCCAAGCGCCGCGTGCAGGTGACGCTTGGCAAGAACAAGCTGCGCATCGGTCAGGACGCGCTCGATTTCTCGGTGCAGTCCGACCGGCCCGGCTACGTGTACGTGGCGCTGGCCGGATCCGACAACAAATCGGTCTACCTGCTGTTCCCCAACGACCTGGACCAGAACAACAAGCTCGAGGCCGGCCAGCAACTGCTGCTGCCGCGCCCGAACTGGCGCGTCAAGGCCGGCGGCCCGGCCGGTATCGACAACCTGCTGGTGCTGGTGAGCGACGGCCCGCGCGACCTGACCCCGCTGGCCGCCTCCAAGGCCGGCCCGTTCGTGTCCTCGCTCAACGACGCCGAGGGCCGGGCCCGGCTGGGGGCCCTGCTGTCGACCTCGCGCATGGTGAGCGGCCAGGAATGCGCGAGCCCGGCCGCCCGCAAGAACAACCCCTTGTGTTCCGACGCCTTTGGCGCCTCGATGCTGTCCGTGGAGGAAGTGAAATGAAATCCCTGGTTGCTACTTTTTTGATAGCGCTCGTTGTCCAGCCCGCCTGGACCCAGAGCCCCAATGACTCCAAAAACGGTGCCATCGGCCCGCTGCCCGGCGGCTGGCTGGTGAGCCCGGCCGAGGCGCGCGAGTTTCGCGGCGAGGACGGCTTCAACGAGCCGCCCGCGCTGCGCCCGCGCGCCGTGGTGCCGCAGATCGACATCCTCAAGCCCGAGCCGGCGCCCGACCTCAAGGTCAAGGCGCCGTTCCCGATCACGGTGCAGTTCAAGGCCCAGAACGACGCGGCCATCGACCCGGCCACTTTCAAGGTGATGTACGGCGCGCTCAAGATCGACATCACCAGCCGCATCACCAAGTACGTCAAGGTCTCGCCCGAGGGCTTCTCGCTCGAGAACGCGCAGATCCCGGCCGGCCGGCACCGCCTCACGCTGCAGGTGCAGGACGAGAAGCAGCGCGTGGCCGAGCGCGAGCTGCGCGTCGAGGTCGAGTGATCCGCGGCCTCAGAACGTAAACACGTTTTCAGCGCGCGCGTGCCCCGCACCGCCGCGCCGATGAACAGAGGCCCTAGACGCCGGCGGCGTGCGCCTGCTGGTCGGCGTGGTAGCTGGAACGCACCATCGCGCCCACGGCGGCGTGCGAGAAGCCCATCTTGTAGGCCTCTTCCTCGAACATCTTGAAAGTGTCGGGGTGCACGTAGCGGCGTACCGGCAGGTGGCTGGTGCTGGGGGCCAGGTACTGGCCGATGGTCAGCATGTCGATGTCGTGCGCGCGCATGTCGCGCATGACCTGCAGGATTTCCTCGTCGGTTTCGCCCAGGCCCACCATGATGCCGCTCTTGGTCGGCACGTTCGGGTGCAGGGCCTTGAACTTCTTGAGCAGGTTCAGGCTGAAGGCGTAGTCGCTGCCGGGGCGCGCTTCCTTGTACAGGCGCGGCGCGGTTTCGAGGTTGTGGTTCATCACGTCGGGCGGCGCGGCCTTGAGGATCTCCAGTGCGCGGTCGTCGCGGCCGCGGAAGTCGGGCACCAGGATCTCGATCTGCGTGCCGGGCGAGAGTTCGCGCGTCTTCCGGATGCACTCGACGAAGTGGCCGCTGCCGCCGTCGCGCAGGTCGTCGCGGTCCACGCTGGTGATGACCACGTACTTGAGCCGGAGCCGGGCGATCGTCTTCGCCAGGTTCTCGGGCTCGTTCACGTCCAGCGGGTCGGGCCGGCCATGGCCCACGTCGCAGAACGGGCAGCGGCGCGTGCACTTGTCGCCCATGATCATGAAGGTGGCCGTGCCCTTGCCGAAGCATTCGCCGATGTTGGGGCAGGAGGCTTCCTCGCAGACCGTGTGCAGGTTGCTCTCGCGCAGGATCTGCTTGATTTCGTAGAAGCGCGTGCTCGGGCTGCCGGCCTTGACGCGGATCCACTCGGGCTTCTTGAGCACCTCGCCCTGTTCCACCTTGACGGGGATGCGCGACAGCTTGGCCGCGGCCTTCTGCTTGGCCGAGGCGTTGTAGGTTTCGACGGATTGCGCTTCGCGCACGACTTCGGTGGTGCTCATCAGATCACGGTGCGAGGTAGGTGCCGAGCTTCTGGCCCAGCACGCCCGCAGCTTCGTCCCAGGTGGTTGATACGCCGATTGTAGAAAGATCGACGGTTGCGAGCCCGGCGTAGCCGCAGGGGTTGATGCGGGAGAAGGGTTCGAGGTCCATCGCCACGTTGAGCGCCACGCCGTGGTAGGTGCAGTGGCGGCTGACCTTGATGCCCAGGGCGGCGATCTTGCCCAGGCCGCGGAACGGGTCGCCGGGCGAGGGCTCGCCAGGGCGCGCCGCGACCGGCGCGCGCGGGCCGGTCAGCGCCGCGTGCGAGAACGGGTCGTCCAGCCGCACGTAGATGCCGGGTGCGCCGGCCACGCGGTGGCCGGTCACGCCGTAGTGGGCGAGCGTGCGCAGCACCGCCTCTTCGATGCGGTAGACGTATTCCTTGACGTAGTAGCCCGCGCGCTGCAGGTCGAGCAGCGGGTAGGCCACCACCTGGCCGGGGCCATGGTAGGTGACCTGGCCGCCGCGGTTGGTGGCCACCACCGGAATCGCGCCGGGCACCAGGATATGGCCGCTTTGGCCCGCAAGTCCTTGTGTGTAGGTGCTCGGGTGCTCACAAATCCATAGCGCATCGGGGGTGTCTCCGGTGCGCGAGGCGGTGAAGTCCTGCATCGCCTGGTAGGTGGGCAGGTAGTCGACCCGGCCCTTGACGCACAGCTCCATGCGTCAGAGCACGACCTTCACCATCGGGTGCGAGGTCAGCGCGCGGTACAGGTCGTCGAGCTGCTCGCGGCTGGTCGCGGTGACGGTGACGGTGACGCCGAGGTAGTTGCCGGCCTTGCTGTCGCGCAGCTCGATGGTCGAGGCGTCGAAGTCGGGGTCGAACCGGTGCGCGATCTCGGTGATGGCGTGCACGAAGCCGTCGGCCTTGGCCCCCATCACCTTGATGGGGAACTTCGAGGGGTACTCGATCAGCGAGTCGCGGCGCGGATCGGTGGGCGAGGGCTCGGTCGCGGCCGGGGTCAGTGGGGTCGTGGTCATGGGCTGGGCTCCTGTTTGGCACACTGGTAACCTGCGTGCAACTGGGCATAGATGGGGCCGGGGCGGCCGTTTCCAACCGGCTGGCCGTCCAGCGTGGTGATGGGCAGCACCTCCTTGGTGGCCGAGGACAGGATCAGCTCGTCGGCGCCGAACACTTCGCTGCGGGCCAGGCGCCGCAGCTCGAAGCCGATGCCGCCGGCGCGGCAGAGCTCCTCGATCAGGCCATAGCGGATGCCTTCGAGCACCAGATGGTCCTTGGGCGGCCCCATGACGACGCCGTGCTTCACGACCCAGACGTTGCTGGCCGCGGCCTCGCTCAGGAAGCCGTCGCGGAACATCACGGTCTCCAGCGCGCCGGCGTCGGCGCTGATCTGGCGCGCGAACACCGCGCCCAGCAGGCTCACGCTCTTGATGTGGGCCTTCTGCCAGCGGAAGTCGTCGGCCGTGACGCAGGCCACGCCCTGGCTGCGCTGCGCCTCGGTGGGCAGCTTCATCACGTTGGTCATGACGAACACGGTGGGCGGGATGTCCTGCGGCATCACGTGGTCGCGCATGGCCACGCCGCGGGTCACCTGGATGTACACCAGTTGATCGGATTTTTCGGCAGAGGTCCCCGTGGATCGGGCAAAGTCTGCTATCAGTTTGAGAGCGATCTCGCGCCACTGCGCGTGCGTGAGCGGGTTCGCCATGCGCAGCTCGCGCAGGCTGCGGTCGAGCCGCGCCATGTGCTGGGCGAAGCGGAACGGCTGCCCGCCATACACCGGCACCACCTCGTAGACGCCGTCGCCGAAGATGAAGCCGCGGTCCAGCACGCTGATCTTCGCGTCCTTGAGCGAGGTGAACTCGCCGTTGAGGTAGCAGGGGAGGTCGGGCAGGGTGTTCATGGCCTGATTATCGGCAGGGGGCGGCGTCATTTCCAGAGCAGCACCGCCGCGATGGCCAGCCAGCCCAGCCCGAGGTTGATCTTGGCCAGCAGCGTCACCTGCCCCAGCCGGCGGCCCGCCTCGGGCCAGTTGTGCGCGGCGACGGCCTGCTTCAGGCGGCGGTAGGGCGAGGCATGGAGATGGCCGAAGATCAGCATCATCAGCACGCCCAGGCCGAGCATGGCGTGCCAGCCCGCCGGCGCGGCCTTCATGCCGACGGCGGCCAGCATCAGGGTGCCCGTGAGCAGCAGCACCGCGATGCTGACCCACACCACGATGAAGAAGCGCCCCAGCACCGCGGCCATGAGCGGCAGGCGGACCGGCGCCTCGAGCTGCGCCGCGACCGGCGGGCGCAGCGCCAGCATGATGAACGCCATGCCTCCGATCCAGAAAATGGCGGCGGCGAGATGCAGGAGCTTGAGCAGGTTGTCCATGGCGGTCTTCGGGGGAGTTGCGGGGGCGCGGCCATTGTGACGCGGCACGCAAAACACCTGCGATCGGGCGGCTTATCCGACGGGTCGCACGGAAATGGTTGGACGCTGCGGGTTTTTACTTATAATCAATGGCTTTGTAGAAATTTCGGGCCGTAACCTGAGCGTAATTTGAAATGACAACAATCGCTCCAGTTCCCGAGGTGGATGCAGAGGTGCCCGATTTCAAGCCGCTGACCGCCGAAGAGGCGCAGCAGCTGCGCGAAAAGGATCCGCCGGTTTCCCCTTGGCGGGTGGTTGCGGGGCAGGTCGTGGTGGGGCTGCTGGTGGCATTGGCCGCCTGGGGCCTGACCGGGAGGCAAAACATAGGTTGGTCGGCCGGATACGGCGCGCTGGCAGTGGTGATTCCCGCTGCCCTGTTCGCGCGGGGGCTGATGAGCCGCGTGTCTTCCGTCGGCACGGCAGGGCAGAGGGCGGGTGCCGCGGCATTCAGCTTCCTGCTGTGGGAAATGGTCAAGATTGCCTTGACGGTCGCAATGCTGTTTGCGGCGCCAAGGCTGGTTGCCCACTTGAGCTGGCCAGCAATGCTGATCGGCCTGGTGGCGACGATGAAGGTGTATTGGGTGGCGCTTGTGTTCAAGGACGCATTTCGCCCGAAACGTAAAACGACGTAAAAGACGAGCAAACAGATGGCTGCTGAAAACGCTGCAGAGAATTTGGCCCACGCAGGCCCGACCGCCGGTGAGTACATCGCTCACCACCTGACGCATCTGCAGAACAAGCCGATGCAGGGCGTTGTCGATTTCACGGTCTTCAACCTCGATTCGATCTTCTGGGCCGTGCTGCTGGGCGTCGTCGGCAGCCTGCTGCTGTGGAAAGCCGCCAAGTCCGCCACCGCGGGCGTGCCGGGCCGCTTCCAGGCCGCCGTGGAAATCCTGGTCGAGATGGTCGACAGCCAGGCCAAGGGCATCATCCACAACGCCAACAGCCGCAAGCTGGTGGCCCCGCTGGCGCTGGCCGTGTTCGTCTGGATCTTCCTGATGAACGCCATGGACCTGCTGCCGGTGGACCTGCTGCCCAAGGTCTGGGGGCTGTTCTATGGCGCCGCTGGCCACGACCCCCACCATGCCTACCTGCGCGTCGTGCCCACGGCCGACCTGTCGACCACGCTGGGCCTGTCGGTCTCGGTGCTGCTGGTCTGCCTGGTCTACAACATCAAGATCAAGGGCCTGGGCGGCTGGCTGCACGAAATGGTGTCCGCTCCGTTCGGCGGCCACCCGATCCTCTGGCCGTTCAACTTCGTGTTCCAGATCATCGAATTCATCGCCAAGACCGTCTCGCACGGCATGCGACTGTTCGGCAACATGTACGCCGGCGAGCTGGTGTTCATGCTGATCGCCCTCATGGGCGGCGCCGCCGCCGCGTCGCTGTCGGGCGTGCTGCTGCCGATCGGCCAGATCATCGCCGGCACCGTCTGGGCGATCTTCCACATCCTGATCATCACCCTGCAGGCCTTCATCTTCATGATGCTGGCGCTGGTGTATGTCGGCCAGGCGCACGACGCCCACTGATTTCCCTTTCCCTTCCCTTTCAACTCACCAACTTCCATCCACAGGAGCAAAAAAATGGAACACGTACTCGGCTTTGTCGCACTCGCCGCTGGTCTGATCATTGG
This sequence comes from Variovorax terrae, assembly GCF_022809125.1. Taxonomy (NCBI): domain Bacteria; kingdom Pseudomonadati; phylum Pseudomonadota; class Betaproteobacteria; order Burkholderiales; family Comamonadaceae; genus Variovorax; species Variovorax terrae. The sequence goes on from NZ_JALGBI010000002.1 coordinate 27,709, forward strand.
TCTGGGCGCCATCGGTGCCTGTATCGGTATCGGCATCATGGGCAGCAAGTACCTCGAGTCGGCCGCCCGTCAGCCCGAGCTGATGAACGAACTGCAAACCAAGATGTTCCTGCTGGCCGGCCTGATCGACGCCGCCTTCCTGATCGGCGTCGGTATCGCGATGATGTTCGCGTTCGCCAACCCCTTCGTGCTGAAGTAATCGTTCGCTTGTCCATCAACTGACTGAAAGGGTGTTGCTGTGAGCATCAACGCAACCCTGTTCGTCCAGGCGATTGTTTTCGCGATCCTGGTGTGGTTCACGATGAAATTCGTGTGGCCACCCATCGCTGCTGCGCTCGACGAACGTGCCAAGAAGATCGCCGACGGCCTCGCTGCCGCCGACAAAGCCAAGTCCGAGCTGTCCGCCGCCAACCAGCGCGTGGAGGCCGAACTGGCCAAGTCGCGCAACGAGACGGCTGCACGCCTGGCGGATGCCGAGCGCCGTGCACAGGCGATTGTCGAAGAAGCCAAGACCAAGGCCACCGAAGAGGGCAACAAGATCGTTGCCGCTGCCAAGGTGGAAGCCGAACAGCAGACCGTGAAGGCCCGCGAAGCCCTGCGCGAGCAGGTGGCCGCGCTGGCGGTCAAGGGCGCCGAGCAGATTCTCCGCAAGGAAGTCAATGCGGGCGTCCACGCCGATCTGCTGAATCGCCTGAAGACCGAGCTGTAAGAGGGACAACCATGGCTGAACTTGCCACCATTGCCCGTCCTTACGCCGAAGCGCTGTTCAAGGCTGCCGGTGCCGACCTGGGCGGCACGGCCGCCTGGGTCAGTGAGCTGGCCGAGATCGCCGCCAACCCTCAGCTGCAGCAGTTTGCCGACAATCCCAAGGTCACGGTGAACCAGGTGTTCGACGTGATGGCCGGGGTGGCCAAGTCGGCCCTGCCCGACACGGCGAAGAACTTCCTGCGCACCGTGATCGAGAACGGCCGCCTGGCCGCGCTACCCGAGATCGCCGCGCAGTTCCGCGCGCTCAAGAATGCGCAGAGCGGCTCGTCCGACACGGTCGTGTACAGCGCCTTCCCGATCGACGGCGCGGCGCTGGCCGATGTGGCTGCCGCGCTCGAAAAGCGCTTCGGCCGCAAGCTCAATGTGAGCGTCGAGCTCGAGCCGGCGCTGATCGGCGGCATTCGCGTGGTGGTGGGCGACGAGGTGCTGGACACCTCCGTCAAGGCCCGTCTGGAACAAATGAAAATGGCCCTCACTGCCTGAGCCCCAGGCTTGAGCTGTTGGCAATTTAACGAAAGAAGGAAAGAGTCATGCAACTCAATCCCGCAGAAATCTCCGAACTGATCAAGAGCCGCATCGAAGGGCTGGCCGTCAGCGCCGACATCCGCAACCAGGGCACCGTCGTCTCGGTGACCGACGGCATCGTCCGCATCCACGGCCTGTCCGACGTGATGCAGGGCGAAATGCTGGAATTCCCCGCCACCAAGGACGGCGCCGCCACCTACGGCCTGGCGCTGAACCTCGAGCGCGACTCGGTCGGCGCCGTGATTCTGGGCGAATACGAGCACATCTCCGAAGGCGACACCGTCAAGTGCACGGGTCGCATTCTGGAAGTGCCGGTCGGCCCCGAGCTGATCGGCCGCGTGGTCAACGCCCTGGGCCAGCCGATCGACGGCAAGGGCCCGATCAACGCCAAGATGACCGACGTGATCGAAAAGGTCGCTCCCGGCGTGATCGCGCGTAAATCGGTGGACCAGCCGATGCAGACCGGCCTCAAGTCGATCGACTCCATGGTGCCCGTGGGCCGTGGCCAGCGCGAGCTGATCATCGGCGACCGCCAGACCGGCAAGACCGCCGTGGCGATCGACGCGATCATCAACCAGAAGGGTCAGAACATGACCTGCGTGTATGTCGCCATCGGCCAGAAGGCGTCGTCCATCAAGAACGTGGTGCGCGCACTGGAGCAAGCCGGCGCGATGGAATACACCATCGTCGTGGCCGCCTCGGCCTCCGAGTCCGCCGCCATGCAATACGTGTCGGCCTATTCGGGCTGCACCATGGGCGAGTACTTCCGCGACCGCGGCCAGGACGCCCTGATCGTGTACGACGATCTGTCCAAGCAGGCCGTGGCCTACCGCCAGGTCTCGCTGCTGCTGCGCCGCCCGCCGGGCCGCGAAGCCTACCCCGGCGACGTGTTCTATCTGCACAGCCGCCTGCTGGAGCGTGCCGCTCGCGTGAACGCCGACTACGTCGAAGCCTTCACCAAGGGCGAAGTCAAGGGCAAGACCGGTTCGCTGACCGCGCTGCCGATCATCGAAACGCAGGCCGGCGACGTGTCCGCGTTCGTGCCGACCAACGTGATCTCGATCACCGACGGCCAGATCTTCCTGGAAACCAGCCTGTTCAACGCCGGCATCCGCCCCGCCATCAACGCCGGTATCTCGGTGTCGCGCGTGGGTTCCTCGGCCCAGACCAAGATCATCAAGGGCCAGTCCGGCGGTATCCGTACCGACCTGGCGCAGTACCGAGAGCTGGCTGCGTTCGCGCAGTTCGCCTCCGACCTGGACGAGTCCACCCGCAAGCAGCTCGACCGCGGCGCCCGCGTGACCGAACTGCTCAAGCAGACCCAGTACAGCCCGCTACCCATCAGCCTGATGGGTGCCTCGCTGTTCGCGGTGAACAAGGGCTTCATGGACGACGTCGAAGTCAAGAAGATCCTGGCATTCGAGCATGGCCTGCACGCCTGGCTGAAGGACAAGCACGCCGCCCTGCTGGCCAAGCTGGAAGACAGCAAGGCCATGGACAAGGACGCCGAGGCCGAGCTGACTGCCGCTGTGGGCGCATTCAAGAAGACCTTTGCTTGATTTCCACCTGACGAATTAGGAGCCATCGATGGCAGCAGGCAAGGAACTACGCACCAAGATCAAATCGGTGGAAAACACCAAGAAGATCACCAAGGCCATGGAAATGATTTCCGTGTCCAAGATGCGCAAGGCGCAGGAGCGTATGCGCGCCGCCCGTCCTTACAGCGAGAAGATCCGCAACATCGCCAGCAACCTGGGGCAGGCCAATCCGGAGTACGTGCACACGTTCATGAAGACCAACGACGGCAAGTCGGTGGGCTTCATCGTGGTGACGACCGACAAGGGCCTGTGCGGTGGCTTGAACACCAACCTGCTGCGCGCCGTGACCACCAAGCTGCGCGAGACGCAGTCGGCCGGCAAGACGGTGCAGGCGGTGGCCATCGGCAGCAAGGGTTTGGGTTTTCTCAACCGTGTGGGCGCCAAGGTGGTGTCGCATGTGACGCACCTGGGTGACAAGCCGCATCTGGACCGCCTGATCGGCCCGGTCAAGGTGCTGCTGGACGCCTACGCCAAGGGCGAAGTGAGCGCAGTGTACCTGTGCTACAACGATTTCGTCAGCACCATGAAGCAGGAGCCGGTGGTGTCGCAGCTGCTGCCGCTGTCGGCCGCGGCGATGCATGCGGAAACGCAGGCCAGCGGCACGCAGCACGGCTGGGACTACATCTACGAGCCCGACGCGCAGACCGTCATCGACGACCTGCTGGTGCGCTACGTGGAAGCACTGGTGTACCAGGCCCTGGCGGAAAACATGGCCTCGGAGCATGCGGCGCGCATGGTGGCCATGAAGGCCGCCACCGACAACGCCGGCAATGTGATCGGTGAGCTGAAACTGATCTACAACAAGACCCGGCAGGCCGCGATCACCAAAGAGCTGTCTGAAATCGTGTCCGGCGCCGCGGCGATCAGCGGCTGATCGCCCACGCCCACAGCACAGCAAGATTCAAATTTACTGGAGCAAAAAATGGCTCAAGCCCAAGGAAAAATTGTTCAATGTATCGGCGCCGTGGTGGACGTGGAGTTCCCGCGCGATCAGATGCCCAAGGTGTACGACGCCCTCAAGATGGAAGGCTCCGCGCTGACCCTTGAAGTGCAGCAGCAGCTTGGCGACGGCATCGTGCGCACCATTGCACTCGGCTCGTCCGACGGCCTGCGCCGCGGCCTGATCGTCTCCAACACCGGCAACCCGATCACGGTGCCCGTGGGCAAGGCCACGCTGGGCCGCATCATGGACGTGCTGGGCTCGCCGATCGACGAGCGCGGCCCGGTCAGCCAGGAACTCACCGCCTCCATCCACCGCAAGGCCCCGTCGTACGACGAGCTGAGCCCCTCGCAGGAACTGCTGGAAACCGGCATCAAGGTGATCGACCTGATCTGCCCGTTCGCCAAGGGCGGCAAGGTGGGCCTGTTCGGCGGCGCCGGCGTGGGCAAGACCGTGAACATGATGGAACTCATCAACAACATCGCCAAGGCGCACTCGGGCCTGTCGGTGTTCGCCGGCGTGGGCGAGCGGACCCGCGAAGGCAACGACTTCTACCATGAAATGGCCGACTCCAAGGTCGTGGACCTGGAAGATCTGCCGAACTCCAAGGTGGCCATGGTCTACGGCCAGATGAACGAGCCGCCGGGCAACCGCCTGCGCGTGGCCCTGACCGGCCTGACCATCGCCGAATCCTTCCGCGACGAAGGCCGCGACGTGCTGTTCTTCGTCGACAACATCTACCGCTACACGCTGGCCGGTACCGAAGTGTCCGCCCTGCTGGGCCGCATGCCTTCCGCCGTGGGCTACCAGCCGACGCTGGCCGAGGAAATGGGCCGCCTGCAAGAGCGCATCACCTCCACCAAGGTCGGCTCGATCACCTCCATCCAGGCCGTCTACGTGCCCGCCGATGACTTGACCGACCCGTCGCCCGCCACCACCTTCGCCCACCTGGACTCCACCGTGGTGCTGTCACGCGACATCGCCTCGCTCGGCATCTACCCCGCCGTGGACCCGCTGGACTCCACTAGCCGCCAGCTCGACCCGCTGGTCGTGGGGGCCGACCACTACGAAACTGCCCGCGCCGTGCAGGGCACGCTGCAGCGCTACCGCGAACTGCGCGACATCATCGCGATCATGGGCATGGACGACCTGGCGCCGGAAGACAAGCTGGCCGTGGCCCGCGCCCGCAAGATCCAGCGTTTCCTGAGCCAGCCGTTCCACGTGGCCGAAGTGTTCACCGGCTCGCCCGGCAAGTACGTGCCGCTGGCCGAAACCATCCGCGGCTTCAAGATGATCGTGGCCGGCGAATGCGACCACCTGCCCGAGCAGTCGTTCTACATGGTCGGCAGCATCGACGAAGCCTTCGAGAAGGCCAAGAAGGTCTAAGCGATGGACACCACGCACACCATCCACGTCGATGTCGTGAGCGCCGAAGAGTCCATCTTCTCGGGCGAAGCCAGGTTCGTGGCCCTGCCCGGCGAAGCGGGCGAGCTCGGCATCTACCCGCGCCACACGCCGCTGATCACGCGCATCCGGCCCGGCTCGGTGCGCATCGAGAAGGCCGACGGCAGCGAGGAGTTCGTCTTCGTGGCCGGTGGCATTCTTGAAGTGCAGCCGAACTGCGTGACCGTGCTGTCCGACACCGCCATCCGCGGCAAGGACCTGGACGACGAGAAGGCGACGGCGGCCAAGGCCGCGGCCGAGGAAGCGCTGAAGAACGCCAAGAGCGAGCTGGACCTGGCCAAGGCTCAGTCCGAACTCGCCGTGATGGCGGCCCAGATCGCCGCCCTGCGCAAGTACCGCCAGAAGAAATAAGCCTTCGTTCGGCAGACCTCTCGCAAAAAAGCCGCCCTCGGGCGGCTTTTTTCTTGGCCGGCAGAAGAGGCGGCTCAGAGGTCGGGCTTGAGCCCGGAGCGCTCGATCACGGGCTTCCAGCGCTGCAGCTCGTCCTGCATGAATTTCGCCAGTTCCTCGGGCGTGCTGCCCACCGGGTCGAAATAGGCGGTCTGCAGGCGGCGCAGCACCTCCGGGTCCTTCAGCACCGCCGCGATCTCGCGGCTCATGCGCTGGACCACGGCCGGCGGCGTGCCCTTGGGCGCCATGTAGGCGAACCAGGGGGAGGCCTGGATGTCGTTGAGGCCCGACTCCTTCAGGGTCGGCAGCTCCGGCAGCAGCGGTGAGCGCTGCGTCGAGGTCACGGCCAGGGCCTTGAGCCGGCCGGCCTTGGCCTGCGGCATGATCGCCACCGGCGGCAGGCACGCGAACTGGATGTCGCCCTGGATCATGGCGGTCACGGCCTGGCCCGATGCGGCGTAGGGAAAGTGCACCGCGAACGAGTTCGTGCGCAGCTTGATCAGCTCCACGCTCAGGTGCGAGATCGAGCCGTTGCCGCTGGACGCGAAGTTGTATTTGCCCGGGTTGCGGCGCAGCGCCTCGAGCCAGCCCTTGACCGAGTCCACGCCGAGCGCATTGGACACCGCGCAGACGTTGGGAGTGGTCGCGGCCAGCGACACCGGGACCAGGTCACGGAACGGGTCGTAGGGCAGGTTCTTGTAGAGCACCGTGTTGTAGACCAGCGGCGCGTTGACCGACAGCAGGAAGGTGTAGCCGTCGGGCGCGGCCTTGCTCGCCAGGTCGGTGCCGGTGTTGCCGCCGGCGCCGGGCCGGTTCTCCACGATCAGCGCCTGGCCCAGGCGCGCGGCCAGCTTGTCGTTGATGATGCGCGCCAGGATGTCGGGCGACGAGCCCGCGCCGAACGGCACCACCACGCGCACCACGCGCTGCGGCCAGTCCTGGGCCTGGGCCGCGCCAGAGCCGAGCGCCAAGGCGAGGGCGGCGCAGGCCGCGAGTCTGGAGCCGAGCTGCTGCTTCATGCCGGTACCTCCGGCACGGCTTCCATGCCGGCGAAATCCTGCTGCTCCCGCGCGATGAAGCCGGCGATCAAGGCCCGGTAGCAGGCCTCGACCACCTCGGGGTAGGCGCCATGCTCGGCGGCCAGTTGCAGCACCTTGTCGATGACCTCCTGCTGGCGCTGCGGCGCCGACACCTGGAAGGCATCGCGCTTGAAGCGCGCGGCGTCCTTCACGTAGCGGCCGCGCTCGGCCAGCAGCGGCACGATGAGGCGGTCGAGCCGGTCGATGTTGGCGCGCACTTCGGCGAGCGTCCGGCACAGGGGCTGGTAAGCGGGATCGCGGTAGCGGCGCAGCGCGGCGCCGTCGGGGGAGGGTTCTTGGTTCATCGGGTGTCTCGGGATCGTGCGATGGAGGGCGCATGGCCCGCAGGAGGCGGGCGGGTGGCACGAGTGTACGCGCGCCGCCACTCATGAAAACCGGCGCGGCTCAGGCCAGGGCACCGCGGAGCCGGCTTTGCCGGGCCGCTGGTGGCGCCCCCTTGAGGGGGAGGCGCCGCAGGCGCTTCGGGGGGGAGGGTTGCTTTAGCCCAGCACGGGCCGGTCCGGCAGTTCGTTGTGGTGCTGCTCGCCCTCGGCCAGCGGGAAATGGCGCACCAGCACGGCCGACAGCTCTTCCAGCGCCTGCGTCAGCCCGTCCTCGAAGCGGCGCTCGCTGAAGGCCTGGCCCATGCGCCGCGTCATGGCCCGCCACTCGGCGGGGGGCACGTGCTGGTTCAGGCCGCGGTCGGCCACCAGCTCGATCGCGTGCTCGGCCAGCAGCAGGTAGACCAGCACGCCGTTGTTGTGCTCGGTGTCCCAGACGCGCAGCTTGCCGAACAGCGTGACGGCGCGCTCACGGGCCGTCGCGCCGCGCCACAGGTAGCTCATCGGCAGGCCGGCCTCCACGCAGATGCGGATCTCGCCGCTGTGGCGCTTCTCGCTGGCGGCCACGCGCTGCATCAGGCGCTTCACCATGGCCGGCGGCACGGCGCGGTGCGTGTCGGACTCGTCGAGCCAGCGGTGCTTGAGGATGCGTCGCAGCGTCTTGAACATCACCAGTCTCCCGAGGCGCCGCCGCCGCCAAAATCGCCGCCGCCGCCCGAGCTGAAGCCGCCACCACCGCCGCCGCTGCTCCAGCCGCCGCCACCTCCACCGCCACTGCCGCCCCAGCCGCCGCCGAAGCCGCCGCGTCCGCGACCGGCCGGCAGCGTGGGCGTGAAGCTGGAGAACAGTGCGAACAGCAGCGCGACCATGGCCGCAAGTCCGGCCACGAAGAGGCTGGAGGTGATGGCCAGCGCCAGCACGCCCACGCCACCGCCCGTGACCAGCGCGCCCAGCTTGCGCCCCAGCAGGCTGCGCAGCACGGCGCCGCCGATCGGCACCGCGAAGAACAGGAAGACCGCCAGATCCATCCAGTCGAAGCCCTCGTCCAGCGGCGAGCCGTGGTGTCGCGTGGCGGTGCCCGCCGGCGCCTGCGGCGCGGGCAGCGCCTCGCCGCTGATGCGCGCCGTGAGCTGGTCCACCGCCGCGTCCAGCCCGGCCGCGTAGTCGCCCTTCCTGAAGTTCGGCGTGATGGCCTCGTCGATCACCTGCTTGGCGGCCAGGTCGGGCACGGCGCCTTCCAGCGTCTTGGCGACCTCGATGCGCACCTTGCGGTCGTTCTTGGCGACCAGCAGGATCAGGCCGTCGCCCACGCCCTGGCGGCCGATCTTCCAGGCGTTGCCCACGCGGTTGGCGTAGGCCGCGATGTCCTCGGGCTGCGTGGTCGGCACCATCAGGATCACCAACTGCGAGCCCTTGGCCTGCTCGAAGGCGGCCAGCCGGGCTTCCAGCGCCTGCTGCTGCGAGGCCTGCAGCGTGCCGGTGGTGTCCAGCACATGGGCCGTCAGCGCCGGAATGGGCTGCAGCGGCTGCGCCCAGGCGGCCAGGGCGAAGCTCGCGAGTGCTATGAAAAAAAGAGCAGCCAGTGACCGGGTGATGCGGACCTGGAGCATATTCGGCACTTATTTCTTGGTGAAATCGACCTGCGGCGGCGTGGCGAGCTGGGCTTCGTTCTGCACGCTGAAGTTGGGCTTGGGCGCATAGCTGAAGGCCATGGCCGTGAGGTTGCTGGGGAAGCTGCGCGCCAGCACGTTGTACTCCTGCACCGCCTGGATGTAGCGGTTGCGCGCCACGGTGATGCGGTTCTCGGTGCCTTCGAGCTGCACCCGCAGGTCGCGGAAGCCCTGGTTGGCCTTGAGCTCGGGGTAGCGCTCGCTCACCACCATCAGGCGGCTCAGCGCGCTGCCGAGCTCGCCCTGCGCCTGCTGGAACTTGTTGAAGGCCTCGGGGTTGTTCAGCGTCTCGGGCGTGACCTGGATCGAGGTGGCCTTGGCGCGCGCCTCCACCACCTTGGTCAGCGTGTCCTGCTCGAACTGGGCCTCGCCCTTGACCGTGGCCACGATGTTGGGCACCAGGTCGGCGCGGCGCTGGTACTGGTTGAGCACCTCGCTCCAGGCCGCCTTGGTCTGCTCGTCCAGCCGCTGGAAATCGTTGTAGCCGCAGCCGCCCAGGGACAGCGTTGCGATGAGGATGAGAAGCCAGCGTTTCATCGGATTGATCTCCTGCCTGTGGAATGCGACGGTAGCATAGTTGGATGCCGATCGATCCGATTCAAGTCCTGCAGGCCGCGCAGCGGCCCGTGTCTGCGGGCCCGCTGCCGCCGTCCCTGCTGGTGGCCGGCGCCACCGGCGCGCTGGGCAACGAGGTGCTGCGCCGGCTGGTGGGCGCGCAGCGCTTCGCGCCGGTGCAGGTGCTGGCGGGCGAGCCGATCCAGGCCGGCCTGCGCGGCGTGCAGCTATTGCAGGTGGCGGCCGGCGGCGCCGCGCACTGGCCACCGGCGCCGGCCGAGGCGGGGCTCATCATGTTCGAGCCGCCGCGCCTGTACCACGACCGCGAGCGCGCGCTGTGGACGCCCATGCCCGGGCAACTGGTCGAGGTGGCGGCCTGGATGCGGCGCAGCGGCGTGCGCACGCTGGCCGTGGTGCTGCCGCATGCGCAGGGGCGGCTGCCCGAGGCGCTCAAGCGCGGCCTTGCCAGCCTGGACGAGCAGGCCGTGGCCGCGCTCGGCTTCGAGCGGCTGTTGATCGTGCGCTCGGCCGGCGAGCCAGCGGCTCGCACTGCCTCCGGGCTGCTGCCCAGGGTGGCGGCCTGGATGCTGTCCGTCTTCAGCTACATGGTGCCCAGCAGCGAGCAGCCGGTGCGCGCGGCCAAGGTCGCCGAGCTGGTGGACGCGGCGCTGCAGCTGGCGCCGCCGGGCATCCACATCGCCGCGCCCGAGCTGGTGTGGCGGGCGGCCCAGGGCGACGTGCGCGGCGTCGCCGCCCAGTGGCTGCGCCCATGACCCCGGCCCGCTGTCGGGCGGGGCGCGCAGGTATGATCGATCATCATGCCCAAAGCCAAACTCCATGCCGCCACGGTGGGGGGCTCCGCCGACGACATTGAAGCGGCCTTCTACGAGGCGCTGCAAGGCGGCGATATCGACAAGCTCATGGCCTGCTGGGCCGATGAGGACGAGATCGTCTGCGTGCATCCCGGGGGGCCGCGCCTAGTGGGCGCCGCCGCCATCCGGACGGCGTTCGACGCCATGTTTGCCAATGGCAGCATCCGGGCCTGGCCGGAGCGGGTGCGCAAGGTCGATTCGCTGGCCAGCGCCGTGCACAACGTGCTCGAGCGCATCGAGGTCATGACGCCGGAAGGCCCGCACGAAGCCTGGGTGATCGCCACCAACGTGTACCACAAGACGGCGCAGGGCTGGCGCCTGGTGGCCCATCATGCCAGCCCCGGAACGCCCCACGAGGTGCAGGAGGGCAGCGAGGCGCCGCAGATGCTGCATTGACCGGAAAAAGCATGATGTTGTGCTCCATGTCCTTGTCCAGCGGACATTGTCTGCTATGAATTACGTAGCGCCCTTCTGGCTGCCCGGCGGCAATCTGCAGACCATCTGGCCCGCGCTGTTCTCGCGCCGTGCCTTCGGCCCGCCCCCGCAGTACCAGCGCGAACGCTGGGGCACGCCGGACGGCGACTTCATCGACGTGGACTGGCTGGCGCCGCCCGGCGCCTCCCGCGAGCCCCGGGGCGCGGCGCAGCCCCTGCTGGTGCTGTTCCATGGCCTCGAAGGCACCTCGCGCAGCCATTACGCCGAAGCCTTTGCCGATCTCGCGCGCGAGCGCGGCTGGGCCTACGCCGTGCCGCATTTCCGCGGCTGCAGCGGCGAGATCAACCTGGCGCCGCGTGCCTACCACTCGGGCGACTTCGAGGAGATCGGCTGGATCCTGCAGCGCTTTCGCGCGCAATGGAAGCACCAGGGCGGCGGGCCGCTGGTGGCGGTGGGCATCTCGCTGGGCGGCAACGCGCTGCTGCGCTGGGCCGAGGAGATGGGCGAGGCGGCCGCCCCGGTGGCAGAGGCGGTGGCCTCGGTCTGCTCGCCGGTGGACCTCACGGCCGGCGGCCAGGCCATCGGGCGCGGCTTCAACCGGCTGGTCTACACGCGCATGTTCCTCAACACCATGGTGCCCAAGGCGCTGCAGAAGCTCGACCAGCACCCGGGCCTGTTCGACCGCGAGGCGCTGCTGGCGGCGCGCAGCCTGTACGAGTTCGACAACGTCTTCACCGCGCCGCTGCACGGCTTTCGCAGCACCGACGACTACTGGGCGCGGGCCTCGGCCAAGCCGCAGCTCGACCGCATCCGCATCCCGGCGCTGGTGGTCAACGCGCGCAACGATCCCTTCGTGCCGTCCTGGTGCCTGCCGCGGCCGGCCGAGGTGGGCGAGCGCGTGACGCTGTGGCAGCCGGTGCACGGCGGCCATGTCGGCTTTCCGCAGGGGCCGCTGCCGGGGCATGTGCGCAGCATGCCGGACGCGGTGGGCGGCTGGCTGGCCGAGCACAGCTAGGGTTCAGCAGGCACGGCCGTCGGGCCGGGCACAATCCCTCCATGGATGACATCGTTCGCCAGGCCATCGCCAAATGGCCCCACGTGCCCCACTGCTACGGCTGGCTGGGCCTGGATGCGCGCGGCAACTGGTACATGCGCGACGACCGCACCCAGGCGCTCGGGGCTTTCGCCAGCGGCGTGGCGGGCGCCCGGGGTTCGCTGCTGCGGCACGACAAGCTGGTCGACTTCATCCACCGCAACTACGAAAGCGATGCCCAGGGCCAGTGGTTCTTCCAGAACGGCCCGCAGCGCGTCTATGTGGAGCTCGAAGCCACGCCCCTGGTCTGGCGCGTGGGCGGCGATCTGGCCGTCGCGGCGCACACCGGCCGCCCGGCCCGGCCGCAGCGCTGCGTGCTGGACGAGCACGGGCGCCTCTACCTGGACACCGATCTGGGTTTCGGGCTGGTGCACACCCAGGATGTGGCGCTCGCGGCCGAGGCGATCGAGCAGGGCCTGTGGGTGCCGCAGGACATGGCCACGCACGAGCTGCCGGCGCGTTTTGGCTATGTGCGCAGCCCGGCGGCCCGCCAGGCGCTACAAAATCAATAGCAAACAACGACCGGTGGACCTGGACATCGGGCCGATTCGGGCATGAAAAAGCCGGTCGGCGACCGGCTTGGGGGAACAGGCGGGCAGAACGCCTTACTTGGTGGCCTGCGAAGCCGCGGCGGCCGGGGCCGAGGCGGCTGCTGCCGGGGCCTGCGGCTCGGCGAACTTGGCGCCGCCGGCGTTGGCCATGTAGACCACGGCGCGGGCGACCTCGAGGTCTTCGAAGTCACCGCCGCCCTGTGCGCCCATGGCGCCCTTGCCATGCAGGGCCGCGTTCAGCAGGGTGTCATACCCGGTCTTGATGCGCGGGCCCCAGGCGGCGGCATCGCCGAACTTGGGCGCGCCGGCCAGGCCGGCCGAGTGGCAGGTGGTGCACTGGGCCTTGAACACTTCCTCGCCGGTCTTGAGGGCGCGGTTGGCGTCGCGGATCTCCACGGTGCCGACCTTCTGCAGGCGCTCGGCCACGCCCTTGTCGCGCGCCTGCTGGCTGATGCCCCCCAGCGCCATGCTGTCCGCCTCGGCCGTGCCGGCGGGCTTGGCGCCCGACACCACGTAGTACACGAGGCCGATGATGGCGAAGACGGGAACGACGAACGAGAAAAATACCGCAATCAGCAGCTGCTTGGGGTTCTTGATCGGGCCGGTATGGGCTTCTTCGTGGCTGTTATCGCTCATGGCGTCCTCAAAAAATCGGGGGCTTTGAAATCAACCTTTGATTATAGCTGCCGCCCCTGGTAAACCCCTAAACAACGGCCGAGGGGCCGTTGCTCGGGGGCTACCTGCGAGTGAAGAGAGGCGTCGGGGCGTTCAGGACGCCGGCGCGGCCGCCGGTTCCTTCCAGCCGCCGCCCAGCGACTTGTACAGCGTGACCTGGTTCTGCAGCTGCGCCAGCTGGATCTGCAGCGCACCCTGGCGCGCGGTGAACAGCGAGCGCTGGGCATCGAGCAGGTCGAGGTAGCTGGCCACGCCGTTGCTGTAGCGCAGGTCGGACAGCTTGTAGCGCGTGGTCTCGGCCTCCACCTGGGCCTGCTGCGCGCGCAGCTGCTCGCCCAGCGTGGCGCGGCCGGCCAGCGCGTCGGCCACTTCGCGGAAGGCGCCCTGGATCGCCTTCTCGTACTGCGCCACGGCGATGTCGCGCCCGGCCCGGGCTGAGTCCAGCCGCGCCTGGTTGCGGCCGGCGTCGAAGATCGGCAGCACCAGCTGCGGCGCCCAGCTCCAGGCGCCGACCGCGCCGCCGCTGAACAGGTTCGACAGCTCGGTGCTGGCCCGGCCCACGCTGGCGGTGAGGGTGATGCTCGGGAAGAACGCGGCGCGCGCCGCGCCGATGCTGGCATTGGCCGAGAGCAGTTGCTGTTCGGCCTGCCGGATGTCGGGCCGGCGCGTGAGCAGGTCGCTCGGCAGCCCGGCCGGCACGTCGGCCAGCAGGGGCACGCCGCTGAGCAGCTCGGGGCCCGCCGGCAGGTCGGCCGGGATCGGCTGGCCCAGCAGCAGCACCAGGGCGTTTTCGTCCTGCGCGCGCTGGCGCTGGGCCTGCGCCAGCGTGGCCTTGGCGGCTTCGAGCAGCGAACGGGCCTGGGCATAGTCCAGCTCGGAGGCCACGCCGTTGTCGAAGCGCAGCTTGGTGAGCTTGAGCGATTCCTCGCGCGTGGTCAGGGTTTCGCGCGTCAGCGCCAGCAGCTCGTTGTCGGCCAGCCAGTTGAGGTAGCCGTTGGCGACCGACGCCACCAGGCTGATCTGCACCGTCTTGCGCGCTTCCTCGGTGGTCAGGAAACTGGCCTGGGCCGACTGGCTGAGCGCGCGCACGCGGCCGAAGAAGTCGAGCTCGTACGAGGTGACCGACAGCCCGGCCGTGGCCACGCTGGAGAGGCCGGGGCCGGTAGCGCTCGGGTTCTGGCGCGTTTCGGTGACGGCCGCGCTCACACTGGGCAACTGGTCGGCGCGCTTGATCTGGTACTGCGCGCGGGCCTGCTCGATGTTGAGCACGGCGATGCGCAGGTCGCGGTTGTTCTGCAGGGCCAACTCGATCAGCCGCCTCAGCCGCGCGTCGCTGAAGAAGTCGCGCCAGTCGATGTCGGCCGCCGCCTGGCTGGCCGGCGCGGTGGCCGCCGGGGCGGGCCAGGTGGTGGCCACCGGGGCGGCCGGCCGCTCGTAGGCCGGGATCATCGAGCAGCCCGCCAGCAGCAGGGCAGCAGCCAGCGCGCTCAGGGCCGGGAGGGAAGAGGTGTTATGCATGAGGGGTTTCTCCCACGCCGGCATGCTCGGCATGTTCGGCATAGATCTTTCTCTGGCGCTCGCTGCCTTTGAAAATCGAGCGCACGACCACGAAGAACGTCGGCACGAAGAACACGGCCAGCGCCGTGCCGGTCAGCATGCCGCCCAGCACGCCGGTGCCGATGGCGCGCTGGCTGGCCGAGCTGGCGCCCGTGGCGATGGCCAGCGGCAGCACGCCCAGCATGAAGGCCAGCGAGGTCATGACGATGGGGCGGAACCGCAGGTGGGCCGCGGCCAGCGCCGACTCGACCACGCCCTTGCCCTGGGCCTGCAGGTCCTTGGCGAACTCGATGATCAGAATCGCGTTCTTGGAGGCCAGGCCGATGATGGTGATCAGCCCCACCTGGAAGTACACGTCGTTCGACAGGCCGCGCAGCAGCGTGGCCAGCAGCACGCCCAGCACGCCCAGCGGCACCACCAGGATCACCGACATCGGGATCGACCAGCTCTCGTACAGCGCGGCCAGGCACAGGAACACCGCCAGCAGCGCGAAGCCGTAGAGCAGCAGGGCCTGCGAGCCGGCGAGTTTTTCCTCGCGCGACTGGCCGGTCCACTCGAAGCCGAAGCCCTCGGGCAGCTTGGCCGCCAGGCGCTCCATCTCGTTCATGGCGTCGCCCGTGCTGTAGCCCTGCGCGGCGTCGCCGCCGATGCGCATGGCGGGGTAGCCGTTGTAGCGCACGGTCTGCATCGGGCCGCTGATCCAGCGCGTGGTGGCCACGGCCGACAGCGGCACCGTTTGGCCCTGCGTGTTGAGCACGTTGATCCGCAGGATGTCCTCGGGCTGCATGCGCGCGGCGGCCTCCGCCTGCACCACGACGCGCTGCATCCGGCCCTGGTTCGGGAAGTCGTTGACGTAGGACGAGCCGAGCGCCGTGGAGATCGCGCTGTTGATCGCGGCGAAGCCCACGCCCTGGGCATTGGCCTTGTCGCGGTCGATGTCGATCTGCAGTTGAGGCGCGTCTTCCAGGCCGTCGGGCCGCACGCCGCTCAGGATCTTGCTCTGCGAGGCCATGCCCAGCATCTGGTTGCGCGCGCCCACCAACGCCTCGTGTCCCTTGCCGCCGCGGTCCTGCAGCCGGAAGGTGAAGCCCGAGGCCGTGCCGAGCTCGGGGATGGGCGGCGGCGACAGCGGGTAGATGAAGGCGTCGCGGATGCCCATGAGCGCGCCGAAGGCACGGCCGGCCAGGCCCTGGGCGCTGTGCCCGGCGCCCTTGCGCTCGGCCCAGTCCTTGAGCGTGACGAACGCCAGGCCGGCGTTCTGGCCCTGGCCCGAGAAGCTGAAGCCCAGCACGCCCACCATGCTCTGCACTTCAGGCTGCTTGAGCATGAAGCCTTCGACCTGCGCCATCACCGACTGGGTGCGCTCGAGCGTGGCGCCCGGGGGCAGCTGCACGTTCACGATGATGTAGCCCTGGTCTTCGTTGGGCAGGAACGAGGAGGGCAGGCGCTTGTAGACCAGCGCCACGGCCGCGATGATCGCCAGGTAGATGATCATCATGCGGCCGCTGCGCCGCAGGATGCGGGCCACCCAGCCTTCATAGCCCTTGGCGGTGCGCGAGAAGCCGCGGTTGAACCAGCCGAAGAAGCCTTTCTTCTCGTGGTGGTGCCCGGCCTCGACCGGCTTGAGCAGCGTGGCGCACAACGCGGGCGTGAGCGACAGCGCCATGAAGGCCGAGAAGCCGATGGAGGCCACCATCACCGCCGAGAACTGGCGGTAGATGTTGCCGGTCGAGCCGCTGAAGAAGGCCAGCGGCACGAACACCGAGATCAGCACCACGGTCACGCCGATGATGGCGCCCGAGATCTGGCTCATGGCCTTGCGCGTGGCCTGCAGCGGCGGCAGCCCTTCCTCGCTCATGATGCGCTCGACGTTCTCCACCACCACGATGGCGTCGTCCACCACGATGCCGATCACCAGTACCATGCCAAACATGGTCAGCACGTTGATCGAGAAGCCCAGCGCCAGCAGCGCGGCGAAGGTGCCCAGCAGGGCCACCGGCACCACGATGGTCGGAATGACGGTGTAGCGCCAGTTCTGCAGGAACAGGAACATCACCAGGAACACCAGCACCACGGCTTCGATCAGGGTCTCGGCCACCTGCGAGATCGAGATCTTGACGAAGCGCGAGCTGTCGTAGGGGATCTCCCACTTCACGCCCTTGGGGAAGTAGCGCTCGAGTTCCTGCATGCGCTGGCGCACTTCCTTGGCCGCGGCCAGCGCGTTGCCGGTGGGCGAGAGCTGCACGCCGATGCCGACCGCGGGCTTGCCGTTCAGGCGCGCCGAGGTCGAGTAGGCCTGGGCGCCGAGCTCGATGCGGGCCACGTCCTTCAGGCGCACGGCGGAGCCGTCGGTGTTGGCGCGCAGCACGATGTTGCCGAACTGCGCGACGCTGCCGAGCTGGCCCGGCACCACCACCGTGGCGGCCATGGTCTGGCCGGGCACGTTGGGCAGGTTGCCGATGCTGCCGGCCGAGACCTGGGCGTTCTGTGCCTGGATCGCGTTGTTCACGTCGCCGGCCGACAGGCCGTAGCTGACCAGCTTGGCCGGATCGATCCAGATGCGCATGGCGCGCTCGGAGCCGAACAGCTGGGCCTGGCCGATGCCGGGCAGGCGCTGGATTTCGGGCACCACGTTGCGCGCGGCATAGTCACCCAGGGCGTCGATGTCGAACGAGGGGTCGTCCGAGGACAGCATGGTGAACAGCAGGAAGTTGGCGCGCGATTTTTCCACGCGCACGCCTTGCTGGTTGACCACGCTGGGCAGGCGCGGTGTGGCGCGCGAGAGGCGGTTCTGCACCTCCACCTGCGCCAGGTCGGCATTGGTGCCGGGCTCGAAGCTCAGCGTGATCTGGCCGGAGCCGTCGGCCTGGCTGACCGACTCCATGTAGGCCAGGCCGGGCGCGCCGTTCATCTCGCGCTCGATCACGGCCAGCACGCTGTCTTCCAGCGTCTGGGCCGAAGCGCCCGGGTAGGCGGCGGAAATCACGATGGTCGGCGGCGCCACCGACGGGTATTGCGCGATCGGTAGCTGGGTGATGGAAACCGCGCCCATCACCATGACGAACAGCGCGATCACCCAGGCGAAGATGGGCCGATCGATGAAGAACTTTGCCATGCAGCAGTCTCCTTATTGCTTGGCTGCGGAGGCCGCGGCGGTCGGGGCGGAGGCGGCTGCCGCGGGGCCGGAGGCTGCTGCGGCCGGCGCCTTGGCCCCGCCGGGTTGCCACGGCACGGGTTTGACCTTGGTGACGCCCGGCATCAGTTTCATGACGCCGTCCACCATGACCTGCTCGCCAGCCTTCAGGCCGTCGAGGATGATCCACTGGTTGCCCTTGGCGCCGCCCACCTTGACGGAGCGCGGGCTCAGGGCGCCGTCGGCGCCGACCACCATCACCGTGTCGCCCTGGGCGGTGCGCGTGACCGCCTGCTGCGGCAGCATGATGGCGTTGCTGGCCTGCGCCTGCTCCAGGCGCACGCGCACGTACAGGCCGGGCAGCAGCAGGCCGCTCGGGTTGGGCACCTCGGCGCGCAGCGTGATCTGGCCCGTGGTGGCGTCCACCGTCAGGTCGGAAAACAGCAGCTTGCCGGCCTGGGTGTGTTCGGTGCCATCTTCGAGCACCAGGCGCACGCTGGCGGCCTCGGAGCCCGGCGCGCGCTTGAGCTGGCCGTCGGCCATGGCCTTGCGCAGCTTCATCACGTCCGTGGCCGACTGGGTGAAGTTCACGTACATCGGGTTGATCTGCTGCACCACGGCCAACTGCGTGGCCTCGCCCTGGCCCACCAGGGCGCCCTCGGTGACCAGGGCGCGCCCGATGCGTCCGGCGATCGGCGCGGTCACGCTGGCGTAGCCGAGATTGATCCTGGCGGTCTGTACCGCGGCCTTGCCGGCGGCCACGTCGGCCTGGGCCGATTTCTGCGAGGCCACGGCGGTGGCGTAGTCTTGCTTGCTCACGGCATTGGCTTCCACCAGCGGCTTGTAGCGCTCGGCCAGCGCGGTGGCCTGGGCCAGGTTGGCCTCGGCGCGCGCCAGCGTGGCCTGTGCGCTTTCGTAGGCGGCGGCATAGGGGGCCGGGTCGATCTGGAACAGCGGCTGGCCGGCCTTGACGTCGCTGCCCTCGCGGAACAGCCGTTTTTGCAGGATGCCGGCGGCACGCGCCCGGACCTGCGCAATGCGCGAAGCCTCCAGGCGGCCGGGCAGCTCGGTCACCAGGCCCACATCACCGGGCGTGACGGTGACCACGCCCACTTCGGGCGGCGGCATGCCGCCTCCACCGCCCTGGGCCTGGGCGGCATCCTTGGCGCCGCAGCCGGCGAGCAGCAGGGCCAGGGCCAGGCCGCCGAGCACGAAACGGCCGGGACGGGCAAACAGCGGATCAGACTTGATATTGCTCAAGGCAGGCATGGGATTCCTTCCGGATGATTGAACGCTTCGGCGCGGGCTGGGGCGCACGGGAGTGCGCACAGCAGTATGGCCGTTAAAAGGGATGATGCAAGTATACATACATTGTTGAATGTATAGTAGGGGCTGTTGGGAAAACTCGCCCCAGGCGTGGGCACTGGAGACATGCAATGGTTCGACGTACCAAGGAAGACGCGCTCGCCACGCGCAACAGCTTGCTGGATTCTGCCGAAATTCTGTTTCAGGCGCATGGCGTGTCGCGCACCTCGCTGAACGACATCGCCCAGGCCGCCGGCACCACACGTGGTGCCATCTACTGGCACTTCAAGGACAAGGCCGATCTTTTCAATGCCATGATGGAGCGGGTGACGCTGCCGATGGAGGATGCGCTGCTCAAGGTCGACGACGGCATCGCCGCCGACCCGGTGAAGCACATGCGCGCGGCCATGCTGCATGCCCTGCACAAGACGGCCCATGACGAGCAGACGCGCCGTGTCTTCGAAGTGGCCACTCACAAAGTTGAGTACGTGGATGAGCTGAGTGCCGTGCGCGAGCGCCACCTGAGCGTGCGCAACGAATGCCTGACCCGTGTGGCGCAGGACTTGCGTGCCGCCGCCCGGCAACGGGGCCACCGCCTGCCCATCCCCGCGCCCGCGGCCGCACATGGCCTGCATGCCCTGATCGACGGGCTGATCCAGAACTGGCTGCTCGATCCCCAGGCGTTCGACCTGGTGGCCACCGGCCGAAAAGTCTTCGATACCTACCTGTCGGGGCTGGGTCTGGCTGGTGACCCGCAACCCGCTGCGGCCGATGAGGGATAATGCAGCCCTGCTTACAGCAAGAAACACGCGGCTGTAGCTCAGTGGATAGAGTATTGGCCTCCGAAGCCAAGGGTCGTGGGTTCGATCCCCGCCAGCCGCACCAATGAATTTGATCTGTTTTCTTGTCGCCCGCCGACTGGATGGGTTCCGCATGTAAGCGCTGGTGCAAGCTGGCTGTATCCACGTCTTTCTACGCCGTTCTACACGGCAGCATGGTGCCGCTCGCCGGCAATCACCGTCCAGTCCTCGCTCCAGTCAAACTGGAATACCTCGCCCGGGCCGAACCCCAACGGGACGAAGGTGTCACGCCCAGTGTTCCGCCACGCTTCCTCTGACTTGTGCGGATTCTTTTCTATGGCCTTGTCTCTCGGCAGCGAGCACGTGTCCCAGGGGCTTTGGCCAGCAGTGGCAACGCCCAGGGCTTTCTGCGGCCGCTTCCGCTTGGCCAGCTACTGCCGGGCCGGGGCCATGCCAACAATGGCCTCTCTAGGCTTGCTTGCCGCCCTGCTGGTACTGCGTGAAGTTTTTTTTGTTTTTCCCATGGATGTAGTCCGAAACCGTGATCGGCGGATACTTCTCCATGCCTTCGGGGAAGCCCAGGTCTTCCGGGCTCACGACAGCGTCGGGGTCAGGGTCGAAGAAGATCGCGATCGAGTGGCGCTCGTTGCCTGAGCGGTTGATCACGCGGTGCAGGTTGGAGCTCAGCGTCTCGTTCGACCAGCGGTTCAGCAGGTCGCCGATGTTGCAGACCAGCGTGCCCGGGATCGGCGTGGCCGCGACCCATTCGCCTGTGCGGTTGCGCACCTGCAGGCCGCCGTTCATGTCCTGTAGCAGCAGGGTGAGCACGCCGAAGTCGGTGTGCGGCGCGGAGCCGAAGCGCTCTTCGCTTTCGTCCTTGGCGGTGGACACGGGGTAATACACCAGCTGCCCCCGCGCCATCGGGCTGGTGTAGCGCTGCTCGAAAAAGTCAGCGCCGCGCCCCAGCCCCACGGCAATGGCGGACAACAGCTTGCCACCCACGCGCTGGATCTCGTCGTAGTAGGGCAGCAGGTCGCGGCGCAGCGCCGGGAAGGACTCGTCGGGCCAAGTGTTCTCGGCCACCAGCGAGTCCACGCCCTTGCGGGCGTCCAGGCGCGGGTGCCATTGCTCGGGCCCCCAGAAGAAGATTTCCTTCAGGTCGTGGGTCTTGGAGCCTTCGAGTTTGGCCATGCCCGTGGCCATCCAGCCGCGCTGGCTGGTGTTGACGGGCGTCCGGGCCTTGACCTCGGCGGGCAGCGCGAAGTAGCCGCGCATGGCGCGGCTGGCGCCGTCGATCACGGCCGGGGCGATGCCGTGGTTCTTGACGTAGAAGAAGCCGATGCGCTGCGACGCTTCGACGATCTGGCTGGCCACCGCTTGGACGGCACCCGGCGTGCCGGCGACCAGGTCGGCGAGGTCGATGACGGGGATGTCGTCCAGCTCGACGGACTTCGCGTCGGCATAGGCGGTGGATGAAGAGGTGGTGGGGCTCAAGGGATGTCTCCTGATGAGGGGCGGGCGTTACAGCCGTTCCCTCCACCCGTACGCGGGCGTGCTGCTGCTCGGGTAGCCGAAGTTGCGCGGCTCCAGGCCCGACTGAAACCACTTGACGAAGGTATAGACGTCGTACACCGGGATGCCCAGCTCGTTCTGCAGGCGCCAGGAATACGGCGCCATGTTGTGGCACTCCAGCACCAGGGCGCCAACGTCGGGGTGGCGGTCGCGCATCTCGTAGCCGGCGGCCAGCACTTCTTGCTCCGCGAGGGCGTAGTCCATCTCCATCTCGTCACCGAGCAGGACGCGGGTGAACTCGCGGCCGTTCTCGGTGCCCACGATCGGCGTGTCCAGCGGCGCACCCACGGCAGTGAGGTGCTCAGCGTCCAGCCGCTGCGCCTGCACGGTGAGCACGCCCACGCGCTTGCCGGCTGGCAGCAGGGCCTGCACCAGCGGAATCTGCATCAGCGACGAGCTTGCCACCGGCACGCCAGTGTGCGCCGCGAGCTGCTTCTGGAAAATGCCCAGGAAGCCGCCGGTGGTGGTGATGCCGTCGGCGCCTTCGCGCACCAGCTCGGCCGCCGCCTCGAGGAAGGCCGGGCCCAGCCCCTTCCCCTTCTCGTGCACCACGACGCGGGCCGTGGCGCCCTTGACCACCTTGTACAAAACCGGGAACGGCCAGGTGGCGGCGTGGCCGGTGTCGCCCGGCACGCGCGGCCACTTCGTCTCCAGCATCAGGATGCCGACACGTGCGCCGTACACGGTCTTGCCGCCGCGCGCTTTTCTCGAAACCATCGATTTCTCCATTTTTCAAGTACTCCGAATTCGTTCCGCCCTACTTCGGCGAAAGGTCCACCACCTTGGAGAGTTCGCGCCAGCGCGCGCTATCCTCGGCGATCATTTGCTGGAACTGGTCGATGCTGCCGCCCTTGACCTCCAGCCCCTGCGGCTCCAGCCGCTTTTTCATGTCGGGCGTGCCCAGCAGCGCGTTCACCTCGCGCGACATGAAGTCGACGACCGGTTGCGGCGTGCCGCGTGGCGCCATCAGCCCGATCCACAGCTTGGCGACAACCTGGGGCAGGCCGGCTTCCGCGAAGGTGGGAACGTCGGGCAGCGACTCGAGCCGCTTCTCGGCGGCCACCGCGATCGGGCGCACCCTGCCGCTGTCGACCATGGAACGCGCCGAACTCACGTAAGTGAAGAGCAGCGGCACCTGGCCGCTGGCCAGGTCGGGCAGGGCCATGCTGGCGCCCTTGTAGGGAACGGCCGTGAACTTCACCTTGGCCTCCTTGGCCAGCAGTTCCATGGCGAGGTGCGAGACGCTGCCCGAGCCGGTGTGCGCGAAGTTCACCGCGCCTGGCATCGAGCGCGCCTTGGCGAGCACGTCCTGCACGGTGCGGTAGGGCGAGTTGACGCCCGCGTACAGCACCGCCGAACTGTCCACGATGTGGACGATGGGCGCGAGGTCCCGCTCGGGGTTGTAGGGCAGCGACGGGTAGACGTAGGGTGCCACCGAGATCTGGCCGTTGCTCGCCAGCAGCAGCTGGTAGCCGTCGTTCGGCGCGCGGGCGATCTGCTGCGTGGCGATGGTGCCGCCGGCCCCGCCGAGGTTATCGATCACCCAAGGCTGGCCGGTGGTGCGCTGAAAGGCCTCGCCCAGCGGCCGGCCCACCGCGTCGAGCGCGCCGCCGGCAGCGAACGGGATCAGCACGCGGATCGGTTTGGCCGGGTAGCTGCGGGCTTGAGCGAAGACCAACCCCATCGCGAGGGCCAGCGCAATGGCAACGGCGATGGCGGCGGAACGGCGGGATGTCACGCGAAGACGGTTCAACATCAGGTACTCCGAATCAAACGAGCGAAGAGGCACACTCTAGGTTTTTGCCGGGCATCAGTCTTGCGACATCTCGGAACAGGAGTTTTCCGAAAATAGAAAGGCCGGCCTGCCGCCAGGTATCCACCATGTCACCTGCTCTGAACCTCGATCTCGTCTCCCTGCGCATCTTCGTGCTCGTCTGCGAAGCCGGCAGCCTTTCGCGCGTAGCTCAGCAAGAGGCGCTGGTGGTCTCCGCGATCAGCAAGCGCATCGCACAGCTGGAAGACCGCGTGGGCACCCGCCTGCTTGATCGGCGCATGTCTGGCGTGGCGCCCACCCCGTCGGGCCTCACGCTGCTGGAGCATGCCCGGGCGATGCTGGCGATCATGGACGACATCGAGCGCGACATCGTGGCGCGGGCGCGCCTGCCTCAAGGCCAGGTCCGCGTATTCGCCGCGGCCGCCGCGCTGGCCGAACAGGTGCCCGAAGACGTCGCGGAATTTCTCACTGCCGTCGGGCACGAAGGCATTCGCGTGTCCGTCGAGGAGCGGTTGAGTCATGCCGTGGTCGAGGGCGTGCGCAGCGGCGCCGCAACGCTCGGCATTTGCTGGGACGTGGTCGACAGCGGCGCCCTCCACGCAGTGCCCTACCGCACCGACCATTTGGGGTTGGTGGTGCCCGACGGCCACCCGCTGGCCGGGCGCGAGGCCGTCCGCTTCAGCGAAACCCTGCCGTACGACCACATCGGCTTGCCCGCGGCCAGCAACTTTCAGACGACGCTGCGCGACGCCGCCCGCGTCTCGGCAGAGGGCCTGCACTACCGTGCGGTCGTGGAAACCTTTGAAGCCGCCGCGCGGCTTGCGCGCGCTGGCGTCGGGGTCGCCGTCGTCCCGCGCGAGGTTGCCTTCAAGGCCTTGCCGCAGGAAGCCCGGCAGCGTGGCTTCGTGCCGCTGTCCGATGGCTGGGCCACGCGCCGCTTCATCATCTGCTGCCGCAGCCGCGACCAGCTGAGCGTTGCTGCAGGCATGTTGTTCGACTTCATGGCCAGCCGCGGGGACTCGCTGTGAAGGCTCAAGAGGTTGTCTCTGTTCATCCGAGTCGAGTGCGCGCAAGTGGCTGGGCCGCTACCTGGCACTGGGGCTGGCTGGCCTGGCCTGGACTTCAAGGGGTCTGACCCCAGCGAAGCTGCACGGGCTTCAACGTCCGCGGGCCTGGTGCGGCACCACCGTGTGGCGCTTGGGGCCGTGCTGGCCGGCAGGCGCGCCGCCATGGCGGTGCTGCGGGTCCGCGGCCGTGGCGGGCGGGGCGGACCGGCCATCAGGCGGGCTGACCTGGCCCGGCGGCTGAACGGAGAACAGGGCGCGGTACTGTGCGACCAGTGCGCTCCAGCCCGGGCTGGCCCAGATCGCCAGCAGGACGACCAGGACGAACAGAATGGCGACGAATGTCATCTCCATGGCGTACCTCCATCGGAAACGCGAACGAACCTCCCGTGCCTGGCCCCATCCTACGCCGATTCAGGGCGCCGGGGTTCGCTGTTTTTCAGGGCCAGGGCCTGTTCGTACAAGGTGTTGCGGGGAGCGCCGGTGATGTCGGCCGCCAGCTTCACGGCGGTCTTCAGTGGCAGCTCCTGCAGCAGCAGCGCGAGCACGCGCTCGCCGTCCGCCGCGGCGGGCGCGGCCGGCGCCGGGTGCAGCACCAGCACGAATTCGCCGCGCGTGCGGCTGGCCTCGGCGGCCAGCCAGGCCGGCAGCTCGGCGGCTGCCACGTCGGTGATCTGCTCGAACTGCTTGGTCATTTCCCGCCCGACCGTGAGCTTGCGCCCGCCCAGCGCCGCCAGGGCCTGGGCGAGGGCTTCGATGCGGTGCGGCGCCTCCAGCAGCACCACGGCGCGCGTCTCCTGCGCCAGCGCCAGCACGGCGGTCTCGCGTTCGGTCGTCTTGGCCGGCAGGAAGCCGGCAAACACGAAGCCGCTGCCCTCGGCCACGCCCGCCACGCTGAGCGCGGTGGTCACGCTGCTGGCGCCGGGCAGGGGCACTACCGGCTGCGCGGCCGCGCGCACGGCGGCAACCAGCCGCGCCCCGGGATCGCTCACGGCGGGGGTGCCCGCATCGCTGGCATAGGCGATGCGCTGGCCCTGCTGCAGCCGTTCGACGATGGTTTGCGCCGCCTGCGCCTCGTTGTGCTGGTGCACGGCGATCAGTTGCGAGGCCGTCTTGTCGATGCCGTAGGCGCGCAGCAGCGCCTGGGTGTGGCGCGTGTCCTCGCAGGCCACCGCATCCGCCAGGCCGAGCACGTGCAGCGCCCGCAGCGTGATGTCGGCCAGGTTGCCGATCGGCGTGGCCACCACGTACAGTGCGCCGTGCGGATAATGCTGCGAGGCCGCCGCTTCGCGCGCGGCGTGCAGGGCGGAGGCAAAAGAAGCGCTCAATGGAATTCCTCAAAAAGATCGCCGGCCTGTCCCGGCCGGCCACCACCAAGCAGGCGGGCGACGCCGCTGAAGACCAGGCATTGGCCTACCTGCAGGTTGCCGGGCTGCGGCTGCTGGAGCGCAATTATCGGACGCCCGGGCGCGGCGGCGGCGAAATCGACCTCATCATGCGCGAGCGCGACGGCACGCTGGTGTTCGTGGAGGTGCGCCGGCGCTCGCATGCGTCGCATGGCGGCGCGGCGGCGAGCGTGGGCCGGGTCAAGCAGCGCCGCATCGTCTTCGCGGCCCGGCACTACCTGATGCGCCTGCGCGAGCCGCCGCCCTGCCGCTTCGACGTGGTGGTGGTGGAAGACGGCATCGAGTGGCTGCGCGCGGCCTTTGACGCGGCATGAGGTTTTTCATGGGCATACATCCGGTTTCACAGGCCGCGGTTATCATCACTCTCCATGCTTGAGCAACGCATCCAACAGCACTTTATCGACAGCGCCGACCTGAAGTACCAATCGGCCCAGGTCCTGAGCAAGCCCGTTGCGGCCGCCGTGCAGGCGATCCTGGCCTGCGTCACCAGCGGAGGCAAGGTGCTGGCCTGCGGCAATGGCGGCTCGGCCGCCGATGCGCAGCATTTCGCCGCCGAATTCGTGGGTCGTTTCGAGCGCGAGCGGCCCGAGCTGGGCGCGATCGCGCTGACCACGGACACCTCCATCCTCACCGCGATTGCCAACGACTACGACTACAACGTCATCTTCTCCAAGCAGGTGCGCGCGCTGGGGCAGGCCGGCGACGTGCTGCTGGCGTTCTCCACCAGCGGCAATTCGGCCAATGTGCTGGCTGCCATCGAGGCCGCCCATGAGCGCGAGATGACCGTGGTGGCGCTGACCGGCAAGGGCGGCGGCAAGATGGGCAGTGCCCTGCGCGAAACCGACGTGCATGTCTGCGTGCCCCATGACCGCACCGCCCGCATCCAGGAGGTGCATCTTCTGGTCCTTCACTGCATCTGCGACGGCGTGGATGCGCAACTACTCGGAGAACAGGAAGTCCCAACATGAAATTCAATGCAAAGCGCCTGGTCCTGGCGATGCTGGCTGCGGCCAGCCTGGGCGGTGGTTTGACGGCCTGCGTGCCGCTGGTGGTGGGGGGGGCTGTCGTGGGCGGCTCGCTGATGGCCACCGATCGCCGCACTTCCGGCGCCCAGGTGGAAGACGAGGGCATCGAGCTGCGTGCCAACAACCGCGTGCGCGAGAACCTGGGCGACCGCGCCCACGTGAACGTGACCAGCTACAACCGCCAGGTGCTGCTGACCGGGGAAGTGCCCACCGCGCAGGACAAGCAGCTGGTGGAGCAGGTGGTGTCGCGCGTGGAGAATGTGCGCGCCATCGTCAACGAGCTGGGCGTGATGGGCAATTCCACGCTGACGCAGCGCTCCTCCGACTCGCTCGTGACGGGCAAGGTCAAGGCCTCGCTGGTCGACGCCAAGGATATCTACGCCAATGCCTTCAAGGTGGTGACCGAGCGCGGCACGGTCTACCTGATGGGGCGTGTGACGCAGCGCGAGGCCGACCGCGCCACCGAGATCACCCGGGGGGTGAGCGGCGTGCAGCGCGTGGTCCGGGTCTTTGAAATCATCACCGAGGAAGAGCTGAAGAACATGCTGCCGCAGCCGGCCAAGCCGGGGCAGGGCAGCACGCCGCCCAATAGTTGAGAAAACAGGCTGGGGTCCAGGCCAGCCGGACGCCGGGTGCTATTGAATAGATAGCACCCGGTTTTTCATTTGAGGCGCCGGATCAGGCTGGACGTGTCCCAGCGCTGGCCGCCCAGGGCCTGCACATCGGCGTAGAACTGGTCCACCAGCGCCGTCACGGGCAGGCGCGCACCATTGCGCTTGGCCTCGTCGAACACCAGGCCGAGGTCCTTGCGCATCCAGTCCACCGCGAACCCGAAGTCGAACTGGCCCGCGATCATGGTCTTGCCGCGGTTGTCCATCTGCCAGCTCTGCGCCGCGCCCTTGCCGATCACGTCGAGCACCTGGGCCATGTCCAGCCCGGCGTTCTGGCCGAAGGCGATGGCCTCGCTCAAGGCCTGCACCAGCCCGGCGATGCAGATCTGGTTGACCATCTTGGTGAGCTGGCCAGCGCCACTGTCGCCCAGGCGCGTGAAGGCCCGCGAGAAGGCCATGCCGACCGGCTTGGCTGCGTCGAACGCCGCCGCGTCGCCGCCGCACATCACCGTGAGCAGGCCGTTCTGCGCGCCGGCCTGGCCGCCCGAGACCGGGGCGTCGACGAACTGCAGGCCGAGTTGCCGGCCGGCGGCATACAGTTCGCGCGCCACGTCGGCGGAGGCCGTGGTGTGGTCCACGAAGATCGCGCCGGCCTTCATGCCGGCGAAGGCGCCGTCGGGCCCGAGCACCACGCTGCGCAGGTCGTCGTCGTTGCCGACGCAGCAGAACACGATCTCGGCGCCGGACGCGGCCTCGCGCGGCGTCGGCGCCGTGCGGCCCCGGAACTCGCCGGCCCAGGCCGCGGCCTTGGCCGCGCTGCGGTTGTAGACCGTGACCTGGTGTCCCGCCAGCGCGAGGTGGCCGGCCATCGGAAAGCCCATCACGCCCAGGCCGAGGAAGGCCACCGGGCGCGCGGGCGTGGGTTCGTAGATGCGGGAGTTGGTGCTGTTCATGGTGTGCGGATCAGAAAACAAACGAAGGGGAGGGCATCGCAGAAGTATGCACCTCCGCCATGCATGCCTTCCCGCCGCAAAGAGGGAGGAGGCAAGGCGCCGCGGCGTGCGGCGCCTGGGAGTCAGACAATCGCGAGGTGCTCGGTGCCGGCGGCCAGATCCTGGGTCTTGGCGCGCTGGCTGTTGAGCTTGATCTGCAGCCGCAGGTCGTTCACCGAATCGGCGTTGCGCAGCGCATCCTCATAGGTGATGAGGTTGCTCTCGTAGGCGTCGTACAGCGCCTGGTCGAAAGTCTGCATCCCGAGGTTGCGGCTCTTCTTCATGATCTCCTTGATCTCGGAGACTTCGCCCTTGAAGATCAGGTCGGAGATCAGCGGCGTGTTGAGCATGATCTCCACGGCCGCCGCGCGGCCCTTGCCGTCCTGCTTGGGCACCAGGCGCTGCGAGATCATGGCCTTGAGGTTGAGCGAGAGGTCCATCAGCAGCTGGGCGCGGCGCTCCTCGGGGAAGAAGTTGATCACGCGGTCGAGGGCCTGGTTGGCGCTGTTGGCGTGCAGCGTGGCCAGGCACAGGTGGCCGGTTTCGGCGAAGGCCACCGCGTGCTCCATGGTCTCGCGGTCGCGGATCTCGCCCATCAGGATCACGTCGGGCGCCTGGCGCAGCGTGTTCTTGAGCGCGGCCTCCCAGCTGTCGGTGTCGAGGCCGACCTCGCGCTGGGTGACCACGCAGTTCTTGTGCGGGTGCACGAATTCCACCGGGTCCTCGATCGTGATGATGTGGCCGTAGGAGTTCTCGTTGCGCCAGTCCATCATGGCGGCCAGCGTGGTCGACTTGCCCGAGCCGGTGGCCCCCACCAGGATGCACAGGCCGCGCTTGGACATCACCACTTCCTTGAGCACCTGCGGCACGCCCAGGCCGTCGATGGTCGGCAGAATGGCCGGGATCACCCGCATCACCATGCCGACCTTGCCCTGCTGCACGAAGGCGTTGACGCGGAAGCGCCCGACGCCGGGCGGCGAGATCGCGAAATTGCACTCCTTGGTGCGCTCGAATTCGGCGGCCTGCTTGTCGTTCATGATCGAGCGCGCCAGGGCCAGCGTGTGGGCGGCGGTCAGCGGCTGCGGCGACACCTTGGTGACCTTGCCGTCCACCTTCATGGCCGGGGGGAAGTCGCCGGTAATGAACAGGTCGCTGCCGTTGCGGCTGATCATCAGTTTGAGCAGGTCGTTGATGAACTTGCTGGCCTGATCGCGTTCCATGTCGTTTCCTCGATTCTGGCGCTAGGATTTCTGGTCCGTCAGGCGGGCGCTGACCACCCGCAGACGCAGGGAGAGCTTGCGGGCCAGCAGTCCGATCAGGCTGGCGGCCAGCGGCGCGTCGGCCGACATCATCTCGTCGAGCGCATCGGCGCTGAGCACGGCGATTTCGCACTCGTTGAGCGAGGTGCACAGCGAGAAGCGCATGCCGCTGTCGAGCAGCGACATCTCGCCCAGGATGTCGCCCGGCCGGGCCTCGGTCAGCCGCAGCTGCTCGCCCCAGGGCTGCACCCGGTCCACCGCGATGGTGCCGCTCAGCAGCACGATCATGAAGTTGCCGTACTCGTCCTGGCGGATGACATCGCGCTCGGCCGGCACGGTGGCGAAATCGAAGAACTGCTCCAGCCGCGACACGCCGTTTGCGGCCAGCCGGCTCATGTACTTGTCCTTGGCCCACAGCGCCTGCAGCAGCTTGGAGCCGCGCGAGGCGGACAGCCGCTTGGCGCCGATCTCGTTGGCGCGCGCTTCCCAGGGCACCAGCATCGACGGATCGACGCCCAGGTCCGCGAACGCGGTGGTGAACAGCAGGGAGTCGGGCTTGTCCTCGTCCGGGCTGTGCGGGGTGGCCCGTTTGAGAAGTCCGAGGATACCTTTCATGGAATGCTCCAGTGGCGAGGGCCGTCGCGCGGGGTCAGCCCGGGAAGTTTTCGGGCGTCTTGGCCTTGCCGCGGGCTTCGGCCGGACTGATCATGTTGCGTTTGACCAGCTCGGTCAGATTCTGGTCCAGCGTCTGCATGCCGAAGCTGTTGCCGGTCTGGATGGCCGAGTACATCTGGGCCACCTTGGCCTCGCGGATCAGGTTGCGGATGGCGCTGGTGCCGAGCATGATTTCGTGCGCCGCCACGCGGCCGGAGCCGTCCTTGGTCTTGCACAGCGTCTGCGAGATCACGGCCTGCAGCGATTCCGAGAGCATCGAGCGCACCATCTCCTTCTCTTCGGCCGGGAACACGTCGATGATCCGGTCGATGGTCTTGGCGGCGCTGGAGGTGTGCAGCGTGCCGAACACCAGGTGGCCGGTTTCGGCCGCCGTCATGGCCAGGCGGATGGTTTCCAGATCCCGCATTTCGCCCACCAGGATCGCGTCCGGGTCCTCGCGCAGCGCGGACTTCAGCGCGGCGGCGAAGCTCAGCGTCATGGGGCCGACTTCGCGCTGGTTGATCAGGCACTTCTTGGATTCGTGCACGAACTCGATCGGGTCTTCCACCGTGAGGATGTGGCCGTACTCGGTTTCGTTGAGGTAGTTGACCATGGCCGCCAGCGTGGTCGACTTGCCCGAGCCCGTGGGGCCGGTCACCAGCACCAGGCCGCGCGGCTTGAGCGCGAGGTCGCCGAAGATCTTGGGCGCGTTGAGCTGCTCGAGCGTGAGGATCTTGCTCGGAATGGTCCGGAACACGGCGGCCGCGCCGCGGTTCTGGTTGAAGGCGTTGACGCGAAAGCGCGCGAGGCCGTCGATCTCGAACGAGAAGTCGCACTCCAGGAACTCTTCGTACTGCTTGCGCTGGCCGTCGTTCATGATGTCGTACACCATGCCATGCACCTGCTTGTGGTCCAGCGGGTCCACATTGATGCGCCGCACGTCGCCATGGACGCGAATCATCGGAGGGAGCCCGGCGGAGAGGTGCAGATCGGAAGCCTTGTTCTTGACACTGAATGCCAGCAGCTGGGTGATGTCCACGAATCCCTCGAGGTTTGGTATGGTTAGGGCGATTATGACCATGATTCGGGACAACCTCCAGCGTGTTCACGCGCGCATCGCCGCCGCGTGCAAGACCGCCGGGCGCGGGGCGGACGAGGTGATGCTGCTGGCCGTCTCCAAGACCTTCGGGCCCGAGGCCGTGCGCGAGGCGCATGCGGCGGGGCAGCGCGCCTTCGGCGAGAACTACATCCAGGAGGCCGTCGACAAGATCGGCGCCCTGCGCGACCTGCCGCTGGAGTGGCACTGCATCGGCCCGATCCAGAGCAACAAGACGCGGCTGGTGGCGGCGCACTTCGACTGGGCCCACACGGTGGACCGCCTGAAGATCGCGCAGCGGCTCAGCGAGCAGCGCCCCGCGGGCCTGCCGCCGCTGCAGGTGTGCATCCAGGTCAACATCGACGGCGGCGCCGCCAAGTCGGGCGTGGCGCCCGAAGACGCGCTGGCGCTGGCGCGGGACGTGGCGCGGCTGCCGCGCCTGCAACTGCGCGGCCTCATGGCGATTCCCGAGCCTGCTCCTGATTTTGTAGCGCAAAAGAACCTGCACGCCAGGACCCGGGCCTTGTTTGACCAGATTCGCGAGGCCGGCGTCGCGCTCGACACGCTGTCCCTGGGCATGACGGCCGATCTCGAGGCCGCCATCGCGGCCGGCAGCACCCTGGTGCGCGTGGGCACGGCGATCTTCGGCGGCCGGCCTGCGGCCGCTCCCTGAGGGCGGCCCGGCCCCGGCGTCAGGCCGCCGGCCCGCTCACTTCTTCGGCGCGGCCGTCGGCTTGACGTTGCCGCAGTCGGCGCCCAGCCACTTGCCCGTGCCGTCCAGGGTGACGGTTTCGGGCTTGCCCTGCGGGGTGGTGGTGTTCATCCGCATCTTCATCGAGTAGGCCTCGTTGCTGGCGAACGTGATCTCGCCCTCGCCGCTGGAGGGCGGCCGCGTGGCACAGGTGAAGGCCACCTTGACGGTGTTGCCCACGCGCGGCGACAAGGTGTTCGTGCACTCGCCATGCTGCTGGATCGGCATGGCGCCGCGCGCGGCCATCTCTGGGGTGACGCAGCTCTTGGCGGTGATGCCGCTGGCCGGGTCTTGTTTCAGGCCCTGCTTGGCCAGCATGTCTTCCATCATCTTTCGCTGCTCGGGCGGCATGCTGGCCAGTTGCTTCTGCATCTGGGCCATGGACTGCTCCAACTGGCCGCTAGCCGACTGCATCTTGCTCGTGATCTCCCACAGGCCCGGCTTGATGTTCTGGCCCCAGGCCGCGAAGGGGGCCGTGGCCAGCATGGCAGCAGCCAGCAGGCCGGAGTTTTTCTTCATGTGCATTTCCATTTCCTCCATCAGAACGCGCATTGTGCTCAGCCTTCCCGCTTGAGGGAAGGCGCGGTTGCCTACCCCAGCGTGGTCTGGCGCACGGCATGCTCCCAGCGCGCCATCAGTTCCTGCGCGCGCTGCGGGGCCAGCGTGGGCAGGAAGCGGCGTTCGGCGCGCCACAGGCCCGACAGTTCCTCGGTGCTGCGGTAGACGCCGGCCGACAGCCCGGCGAGGTAGGCCGCGCCCAGCGCCGTGGTCTCGGTCACGGCCGGGCGCACCACCGGGATGCCCAGCAGGTCGGCCTGGAACTGCATCAGCAGGTTGTTGATGCAGGCCCCGCCATCCACGCGCAGCTCGTTCACCGGCGCCGCGCCCGCGGCCACGGCGTCGCGGCTCATGGCCTGCAGCAGCGCGGCGCTCTGGTAGGCGATGCTCTCCAGCGCGGCCCGCGCAATGTGGGCCAGGGTGGTGCCGCGCGTGAGGCCGGTGATGGTGCCGCGCGCCTCGGGCTGCCAGTAGGGCGCGCCCAGGCCGGTGAAGGCCGGCACCATCATCACGCCGCCCGAATCGGGCACGCTCTCGGCCAGCGACTGCACTTCGCTGCTGGCGCGGATGGCGTGCAGCCCGTCGCGCAGCCACTGCACCACGGCGCCGCCCACGAACACGCTGCCCTCCAGCGCGTACTGGGGGGCGGACTGCGCCTCTTCAGGGGGCGGCGCAGCCCGCACCGTGGCGAGCGTGGGGCCAACTTGCGCCGCGCTGGTGGTCAGCAGGCCGTTGTGCGACGTCTGGAACGTGGCGCCGGTGTGCATCAGCATGAAGCAGCCCGTGCCGTAGGTGTTCTTGGCCATGCCTTCCTTGAAGCAGGCCTGGCCGAACAGCGCGCTCTGCTGGTCGCCCGCGACGCCGCCGATCGGGATGGCGTGGCCCAGCAGGCCGGGCAGGGTCTCGCCATAGGCGGCGCTGGACGGCCGCACCCGCGGCATCAGCGCGGGGGGGATGTCCAGCATCTGCAGCAGCTCCTCGTCCCACTGGTTGCTGTGCACGTTGAACAGCATGGTGCGCGAGGCGTTGCTGACGTCGGTGGCATGCACCGCGCCGCCGGTGAGGTGCCACAGCAGCCAGCTGTCGATGGTGCCGAAGGCCAGCTCGCCGCGCCCGGCCTGCTCGCGCGCCTGCGGCACATGGTCGAGGAGCCACTTGAGCTTGGTGCCCGAGAAGTAGGCGTCGATCAGCAGGCCGGTCTTGGCCTGGATCGTGGCGCCGAGCCCGCGTTCGCGCAGCTGCGCGCAGGTGGGTTCGGCGCGGCGGTCCTGCCAGACGATGGCATGGTGGATCGGCACGCCGGTGGCGCGGTTCCAGACCACGGTGGTCTCGCGCTGGTTGGTGATGCCCACGGCGCGGATGTCGCGCGCCTGCAGCCCGGCCCGGGCCAGCGCTTCGCGCGCGGTGGCGAGCTGGGTGCGCCATATCTCCATCGGATCGTGCTCCACCCAGCCGGGCTGAGGGTAGATCTGGGGCAGCTCCTGCTGGGCCAGCGCCACCACCTGGCCCTGGGCGTCGAACACGATGCTGCGGGAGCTGGAGGTGCCTTGGTCGAGGGCGAGCAGATAAGTCATGGGCGGGCCTGAAAAGGGTTGGAGAGCGGGCGGGGCGGTCAGGCCAGGGCCACGTCAAGGCGCACCTGGGCCTCGGCCAGCAGCGCGGGGAACGGCTCGGGCGGCGGCGCGTCGGTGAACAGGCGGTCGATCTGCGAGAGCGTGGCCAGCTCGACCATGGCCGGGCGGTTGAACTTGCTGGCGTCGGCCGCGAGCCAGACCTCGCGCGCGTGCCGGATGATGGTCTGCGCCACCTTGACCTCGCGGTAGTCGAAGTCGCGCAGCGAGCCGTCGGCCTCGATGCCCGAGATGCCGATCAGCGCGATGTCCACCTTGAACTGCCGGATGAAGTCCACCGCCGCCTCGCCGATGATGCCGCGGTCGCGCGCGCGCACCACGCCGCCGGCCACGATCACCTCGCACTGCGGGTTGCCGCTCAGGATGGCCGCCACGTTGAGGTTGTTGGTGATCACGCGCAGGCCGGTGTGGCGCAGCAGCGCGCGCGCAATGGCCTCGGTGGTGGTGCCGATGTTGAGCATCAGCGCGCAGTCGTTGGGCACCTGGGCCGCGACGGCGCGCGCGATGCGCGCCTTGCCTTCGGCATGCAGGCTTTCGCGCTGCGGGTGGGCCAGGTTCTCGGTGGTCGAGCTCGGCACCCGCACGCCGCCGTGAAAGCGCGCCAGCAGGCCGGCATCGGCCAGCCGCTGCACGTCGCGGCGCACCGTCTGCAGCGTCACGCCCAGCTTGTCGGCCAGCTCCTCGACGGTGACGGAGCCGCGCGAGCGCACCACGTCGAGCAGGTTGATTTGTCTTGGATTGGAGTTCACGCCAGCATTGTCCCCGGGGCGGCTTTGGGCTCTGAAGAAACTGTAGAACGAAAAGAATAGAAAAATCTAAGGGAAAACTCTGATGAAAAAGATCAGAAAAGAATAAAATAGAAAGAATACGAAAATCAAATCCAGAAAAATCATCCCCATGGAGGTGCTCCTTGCCCCAGCCGACTGAGACCCGGCCCGCCGAAAGGCTGGCATCTGCGGCGGCCGACTGCGACGTGCTCGTGGTGGGCGGCGGCATCAACGGCGCGGGCATTGCGCGCGACCTGGCCGGCCGGGGCTGGCGCGTGGTGCTGTGCGAGCAGGACGATCTCGCGTCGCACACCTCCTCGTCCTCGACCAAGCTGATCCACGGCGGCCTGCGCTACCTGGAGCACTACGAGTTCGGCCTGGTGCGCAAGGCGCTGCTGGAGCGCGAGGTGCTGCTTCGGAGCGCGCCGCACATCATGGGGCCGCTGCGCTTCGTGATGCCGCACGACCCCTCGATGCGGCCGGCCTGGATGATCCGCCTGGGCATCTTCCTGTACGACCACCTGGCGCGGCGCGAGGTGCTGCCCGGCTCCACGGGCGTGGACCTGCGCCGCCACCCGGTGGGCGCGCCGCTCAAGGACCGGTTCACCCGCGGCTTCATCTATTCCGACGGCTGGGTCAACGACGCGCGGCTGGTGGTGCTCAACGCGCTGGACGCGGTGGCGCAGGGCGCCAGCGTGCTCACGCGCACGGCTTGCGTGGCGGCCCAGCGCTGCGGCGAGGGCTGGACGGCCACGCTGCAGGGCCGCGACGGCATGCGCCGCACGCTGCGCGCGCGGGCGCTGGTCAATGCCGCCGGCCCCTGGGCCGAGCGCTTCCTGCGCGACGCGGCGCGGCCCGCACACGGCGAGGCGCTGGCGACCAGGAGCCTGCGCCTGGTCCAGGGCAGCCACATCGTGGTGCCGCGCTGCTTCGAGCACGACCACGCCTACATCTTCCAGAACCCCGACCAGCGCATCATCTTCGCCATTCCCTACGAGGACGCGTTCACGCTGATCGGCACCACCGACGTCGAGCTCGGCGGCGACCCGGCGCAGGCCCGCATCAGCGCCGACGAGACGGCCTATCTGTGCGAGCAGGCCAGCCGCTACTTCAAGAAGCCCGTGGTTCCGTCCGACGTGGTGTGGAGCTATACCGGCGTGCGCCCGCTGCTGGACGACGCCTCGGGCGACCCCTCGGCCGTGACGCGCGACTACCTGCTGGAGACGCATGCCGGCAGCGGCGCGCCGCTGCTCAGCGTGTGGGGCGGCAAGATCACCACCTTCCGCAAGCTCGCCGAGGAGGCCGCCGACGAGCTTGGCCGCCTGCTCGGCGAGGCGCGCCCGGCCTGGACCTCGGGGGCCTTCCTGCCGGGCGGCGACCTGTCGGCCTGGATCGGGCCGGCGCAGCGGCCCGACACCGATTTCGAGCGCTTCGTTGCGGAACTGCGGCGCCGCCATGCCTGGCTGCCCGGTGCGCTGGCGCGGCGCTATGCCCGGGCCTACGGCGTGCGCGTCGAGCGCCTGCTCGGCGCGGCCGCCGCGCTGGCCGACCTCGGCGCCGAAGTCGCGCCCGGCCTGTACGAGGCCGAGCTCGACTACCTGCGGCGCGAGGAATGGGCGCTGGATGCCGACGACGTGCTGTGGCGGCGCAGCAAGCTGGGCCTGCACTACAGCGCCGCCGAGCGCGAGCGCGTGGCGGCCTGGATGAACCGGATGGGCGACGGGCGAACGCCGGCGTGACGCCGCTGCGCCTGGACGCCACGCGGCGGGCCTGGGAGGCCGCCGGGAGCCCGTCAGCGAGGTTTTAGTGAAGAAAACGCCCGGATGTCCACGTCCTGCGGTCGTTTGTTGCTATCAATAATGCAGCGATTCTGAGCGGCGCGCCTCGCCTGAACGCGGCGTATGGGCATCCTGGGGCCGCGCGCGCCAGGGTTCGCGGGCGGTAACAAATGAATCACCCGAGGGGATTCATCTGCCGGCCCGATTGCGCAACACTGGGGGTCTGGGCCGGGCGTCCTGCCCGGCCCGCTGCTGCGAAGGAGCATGGCCATGCTGGACTGGATCGACTACCGCAAACAACTGCTGGGCCGCATCGGCGAGATCGGCCGCCTGAGCCCCGACACCCTCAAGGGCTACCAGGCGCTGTCGGGCGCCGGCGAGAAGACCGGCCACCTCGACGCCAAGACGCGCGAGCTGATCGCGCTGGCCGTCTCGGTGACCACGCGCTGCGACGGCTGCATCACGGTGCACACCGCGCAGGCCGTCAAGCTGGGGGCCACGCGCGAGGAAATCGCCGAGGCGCTGGGCGTGGCGGTGGCGCTCAACGCCGGCGCCGCCATGGTGTACTCGGCGCGCGTGATGGACGCCGTGCACGCCTACCAGCCGCAGCCTCAATCCCAGGCCTGAGAGGCTGAAGACCCAGGGGCGCGGCGCCTGTCGCCCGATTGACGCGGCCCGGCGCCGGGGCTGCCGCAAAATCGTGGCATGACCGAACTCCGCTCCCCCCTGCAGGCCCAGCTCGTGGAATGGCATGTGCAGCCCGGCGACTGGGTGCGCACGGGCGACGTGCTGCTGATCCTCGAAGCCATGAAGATGGAGCACGAGCTGCGCGCTCCGGCGCCCGGCCGCGTGCGCGAACTCTTCTTTGCCGAAGGCGAGAGCGTGGGCGAAGGCGAGCTGCTCTTGATCCTGGAGCGCGTCGAGGCCGACCCATCCGGGCCCGCTGCCAGGCATGTGCCAGACAGGCTGGCCGCCGCCGTGACTGGGCTGCCCGGTGCGGCCGTGCGCGCCGACTGGCAGCGCGTGGCCGAGCGCCATGCCCGCACGCTCGATGCCGCCCGCCCCGAGGCCGTGGCCCGGCGCCATGCACAGGGCCTGCGCACCGCGCGCGAGAACATCGCCGAGCTGTGCGATGCCGGCAGCTTCATCGAATACGGCGCGCTGGCCGTGGCCGCGCAGACGCGCCGGCGCAGCATGAAGGAGTTGATCGCCGCCACGCCGGCCGACGGCATGGTCACCGGCATCGGCAGCATCAACGGCGCGCTGTTCGGCCCCGAGGCCTCGCGCGCCGCGGTCTTGGCCTACGACGCCACCGTGCTGGCCGGCACCCAGGGCATGCGCAACCACCAGAAGACCGACCGGCTGCTGGGCATCGCGCTGCGGCAGAAGCTGCCCGTGGTGCTGTTCGCCGAAGGCGGCGGCGGCCGGCCCGGCGACACCGACATGCCCATCGTGGCCGGCCTGCACGTGCACACCTTCGCCGCCTACGCGCAACTCTCGGGCCAGGTGCCGGTGGTGGGCATCGTCGCGGGCCGCTGCTTCGCCGGCAACGCCGCGCTGCTGGGCTGCAGCGACGTGATCATCGCCACGCGAAACAGCAACATCGGCATGGGCGGCCCGGCCATGATCGAAGGCGGCGGCCTGGGCGTGTTCCGCCCCGAGGAGATCGGCCCGAGCGAGGTGCAGGCCCGCAACGGCGTGATCGATGTGCTGGTGGAGAACGAGCAAGAGGCCGTGGCCGCGGCGAAGCAGTACCTGTCGTACTTCCAGGGCCGGCTCGAGGCCTGGGACTGCGCCGACCAGGCCCTGCTGCGCGATGCCGTGCCCGAGAACCGGGTGCGCGCCTACGACGTGCGCGCCATCCTGCACACGCTGGCCGACACCGGCTCGCTGCTGGAGCTGCGCCCCGGCTTCGGGCAGGGCATCCTCACCGCGCTGGCGCGCATCGAGGGCCGGCCGGTCGGCCTGCTGGCCAACAACCCCGCGCACCTGGGCGGCGCCATCGACGCCGATGCGGCCGACAAGGCCGCGCGCTTCATGCAGCTGTGCAACGCGCACGGCCTGCCGCTGGTGAGCCTGGTGGATACGCCGGGCTTCATGGTCGGCCCCGAGACCGAGCGGCAGGCCCAGGTGCGCCATGTGGCGCGCCTGTTCGTCACCGCCGCCAAGCTCGGCGTGCCGTACTTCAGCGTGGTGCTGCGCAAGGGCTACGGCCTGGGCGCGATGGGCATGACGGCCGGCGGCTTCCACGCGCCGGTGTTCACCGTGGCCTGGCCCAGCGGCGAATTCGGCGCCATGGGGCTGGAGGGCGCGGTGCGCCTGGGCTACCGCAAGGAGCTCGAGGCGCTGCCCGAGGGGCCGCAGCGCGAGGCGCTGTACGAGCAGCTGGTGGCCCAGCAGTACGAGGCGGGGCAGGCCCTCAACATGGCGGCCACGCTGGAGATCGACGCCGTGATCGACCCGGCCGGCACGCGCGCCTGGCTGGTGCGCGGCCTGGCCTCGGCCGCGCCGGCCCAGCCGGCCGCCACGCGCTTCATCGACACCTGGTGAGGCGGCTGCTCAGAGCAGCTTGAAGACGAGCGGCATCAGCAGCGAGGCCAGCACCACCTGCAGGCCCAGCGCCAGCCCGGCGTAGGCGCCCGCATCGGCATCGACCTGCAGCGCGCGTGCCGCGCCGATGCCATGCGAGGCCGTGCCCAGAGCGAAGCCGCGCGCGGTCCGGCCCGCGGGCGTGCCGGGAATGCGCAATGCCGCGAACAGGTACTTGCCGCTGAGCGCTCCCACCAGCCCGGTGAGCACCGCGAACACGGCCGTCAGCGCCGGGATGCCGCCGATCTTGTCCGCGATGCCCATGGCCACGGGCGCCGTCACCGATTTCGGCGCCAGCGACAGCACCACGTCGTGCGGCAGCCCGAGCGCCCAGGCCAGGCCCACCGCGCTCGCGCTGGCCACGCCGCCGCCGGCCAGTGCCGCCAGCAGCAGCCGGCCCCAGCGCCGGCGCAGCTCCTCGCGCCGCTGCCACAGCGGCCAGGCCAGTGCCACCACGGCGGGGCCCAGCAGGAAGTGGATGAACTGCGCGCCCGCGAAATAGGTGGGGTAGGGCACGCCGGTGGCCAGCAGCACGGCGGCGAGGGCCGCCACGCTCCACAGCACCGGGTTGGCCCAGGGCGCCTGCTGCAGGCGCGCGTACAGCGTCTGCGCCAGCACGTAGACCACGAGCGTGGCCGTCAGGCCGAACAGCGGCGTGGCCGAGAGGTAGACCCAGAGCTGGACGAAGTCAGGCATCGTCCGCCTTCTCACGCAGCAGGTACAGCACCAGCGCCGTCGCGGCCAGGCCGGCCCAGGTGGACAGCACGATGACCGCCAGCATGCGCCCGCCGTACTGGCTCAGCAGCGACAGGTTGGCGACCACCCCGACCCCCACCGGCACGAACAGCAGCGACAGGTGCGACAGCAGGAAGTCCGCACAGGCCGCGACCGGCTCACGCACCAGCGGCCAGCGCAGCGCACCCAGCAACAGGATCATGCCCACCACCGGTCCCGGGAACGGAAGCGACAGGCCGCGCGCCAGCAGTTCGCCGATCGACTGCAGCAACAGCAGCCAGGTGAAACCGCGCAGCGCCAGCATGGTGTATCTCAGTGATCCATGACGCTGCGCGCCATCCACAAAGCATGCAATCGGTGCGGCCCAGGCCCGGGCCACCGCGGAGCCGGCTTTGCCGGGCCGCTGGTGGCGCCCCCTAGAGGGGGAGGCGCCGCAGGCGCTTCGGGGGTGGTTTTCATATTTCAGAAGCGCGGCAGGTCCGGGTGCGCGATCTGCCCGCCGCGCACCAGCATCTTGCCGTACTCGGCGCAGCGGTTCAGCGTGGGAATCACCTTGCCGGGGTTGAGCAGGCCTTGCGGGTCGAACGCGCGCTTGACGCCGAACATCTGCTCGTTCTCGGCCGCGCTGAACTGCACGCACATGCTGTTGAGCTTCTCCACGCCCACGCCATGCTCGCCCGTCACCGTGCCGCCCATGGCCACGCTGGTCTCCAGGATGTCGGCGCCGAACAGTTCTGCGCGGTGCAGCTCGTCGGGGGCGTTGGCGTCGAACAGGATCAGCGGGTGCAGGTTGCCGTCACCCGCGTGGAACACGTTGGCGCAGCGCAGCCGGTACTTCTTCTCCATCTGCTGGATCGCGAGCAGGATGTCGGCCAGGCGCTTGCGCGGGATGGTGGAGTCCATGCACATGTAGTCGGGGCTGATGCGGCCGCTGGCGGGAAAGGCGTTCTTGCGCCCGCTCCAGAAGCGCAGGCGCTCGGCCTCGTCGCGGCTCACGGCGATGGCGGTGGCGCCGGCCGCGCGCAGCACCTCGCTCATGCGGCCGATCTCTTCCTCCACCTCCTCGGGCGTGCCGTCGCTCTCGCACAGCAGGATGGCCTCGGCCGTGAGGTCGTAGCCCGCGTGCACGAAGTCTTCCACCGCGGCCGTCATCGGCTTGTCCATCATCTCGAGCCCGGCCGGGATGATGCCGGCCGCGATCACGGCGGCCACCGCATCGCCGGCGCGGCGCACGTCGTCGAAGCTGGCCATGATGCAGCGCGCCAGCTGCGGCTTGGGCACCAGCTTCACGGTAACTTCAGTGGTCACCGCCAGCATGCCCTCGGAGCCGACCACGATGGGCAGCAGGTCCAGCCCGGCCACGTCCAGCGCCTCGCTGCCGAACTCGACCGGCTCGCCCTCGATGGTGAAGCCTTTGACCTTGAGCACGTTGTGCAGCGTCAGGCCGTACTTCAGGCAGTGCACGCCGCCCGAGTTCTCGGCCACGTTGCCGCCGATGGTGCAGGCGATCTGGCTCGACGGATCGGGCGCGTAGTACAGGCCCAGCGGCGCCGCGGCCTCGCTGATCGCGAGGTTGCGCACGCCGCACTGCACCACGGCCGTGCGGCTGAAGGCGTCGAGCTTGAGAATTTTGTTGAACTTGGCCAGCGACAGCGTCACGCCGAGCCTGTGCGGCATCGCGCCGCCCGAGAGGCCGGTGCCGGCGCCGCGCGCGACCACGGGCACGCGCAGGCGGTGGCAGATCTGCAGCACGGCCTGCACCTGTTCCTCGGTCTCCGGCAGCGCCACGGCCAGCGGCCGCTGCCGGTAGGCC
Organism: Variovorax terrae; assembly: GCF_022809125.1. Lineage (NCBI taxonomy): Bacteria > Pseudomonadati > Pseudomonadota > Betaproteobacteria > Burkholderiales > Comamonadaceae > Variovorax > Variovorax terrae. The sequence continues at coordinate 69,535 of NZ_JALGBI010000002.1, forward strand.
GTCAGGCCGTCGCATTCGTAGGGGGTGGTGTCTTCGCCGGTCCAGAGCAGGGCATGGGCGGGGAGCACGGCCTGGAGCGCAGCAACGACCTGGGCCTGGCGCTCGGCCTGCTTGAGGCGCTGCTGTTCGTCGGAAACAGTGGGTGCGTTCATAGGCCCTTACTTTAGGGCAGCCGGGGCGCTGGTGCCATGAAGGATCATGCACAGGTTTGTGAAAGAAATTCGGGAATGCGTCCATCCGGCTCTGCCGGTGCACTGCATGGCCCCTGTGTCAGGGAGGCGGCTATAGGCCGCATCGGGGGCGTAAAATGGCTTGGCGCCGATTTGAGCTACAGCTTGCGGGCGCCTTATAAATGCCGCTAAAGCGAACGTGACCAGCCCGTTTCGTCTCTGCGGTACGGGCTTTGCTTTTTGGGAACGAACACCATGACCACCCCACCCCGCCAACACGGACTCACCACCACGCTGCTGCATTCGGACCGCCGCTTCGGCGTCGAGCACGGCGCGATGCACAAGCCGGTGCACCCGTCGGTGGCCTTCGGCTACGAGGACGCGCGCGACCTCGCGGCGGCGTTCCAGGGCACCAAGGCCGGCTACACCTACGGCCGCTCGGGCAGCCCGACCTCGGCCGCGCTGGAGGCCAAGATCACGGCGCTGGAGCAGGGCACCGGCACGGTCTGCTTCGCCACCGGCATGGCGGCCATCGGTCACACCCTGCTGTCGCTGCTGCGCGCGGGCGACCACATGGTGGCCAGCCGCTTCCTGTTCGGCAACACCACCAGCCTGTTCGGCACGCTGGCGCTGCAGGGCATCGCCATCGACGAAGCGGACGTGACCGACGTGGCGAACGTGGAGGCGGCGCTGCGGCCCACTACGCGCGTGGTGTTCCTGGAGACCGTGGCGAATCCGCGCACCCAGGTGGCGGACCTGGCGCGCATCGGCGCGCTGTGCGCCGAGCGCGGCATCCTCTACATCGTGGACAACACCATGACCTCGCCCGTGCTGTTCAACCCGAAGCAGGTTGGCGCGGGGTTGGTGATGAACTCGCTGACCAAGTACATCGGTGGCCACGGCAACGCCCTGGGCGGCGCGATCACCGACACCGGCCTGTTCGACTGGACGCGCTTTCCCCACATCCACGAGGCCTACCGCAGCGCCAAGCCCGCGATGTGGGGCCTCACGCAGATCCGCAAGAAGGGCCTGCGCGACATGGGCGGCACGATGGCGCCAGAGTCGGCCCACCACATCGCGGTGGGCGCCGAAACCCTGGCGCTGCGCATGGAGCGCATCTGCGCCAACGCGCTGCGCCTGGCGGGCTGGCTCGAGCAGCAGCCGCAGGTCGCGCATGTGGACTATCCGGGCCTCGCTTCGCATCCGCAACATGCGCGGGCCGCGCAGCTATTTGGTGGTCGCTACGGCGGCCTGCTGGCGTTCGAGCTGGCCGAGGGCATCGACTGCTTCGACTTCCTCAACCGGCTGCAGCTGGTGGTCTCTTCCACCCATCTGGGCGACAACCGCACGCTGGGCATCGCGGTGGCGCACACCATCTACTTCGAGATGGGCCGCGAAAAGCGCGCCGCGCAGGGCATCGCCGAATCGCTGATCCGCATCTCGGTGGGCATCGAGGACGCGGACGATCTGCTGGCGGACTTCGCGCAGGCGCTGGCCGCGTAGCGGCGGCTCACGCCACGCTCTTCTGCAGCCACTCGGCGAAGGCCGCACATTCCCAGCGGTCCATGGTGCCGGTGCGCCAGCACAGGTAGTGCGCATGCGGGCTGGGCACGTTGCGGGCCGACAGGCGCTCGAGCGAGCCGTTCTCGATCCAGGGCGCGCCGAGCTTCAGGCGCACCAGCGCCACGCCCAGGCCCTGGGCCGCGGCGTCGCACATCAGGCCGATGTCGTTGAACGAGGAACCGTCGGGCGGCTCCGGCCAGTCCAGGCCGTGCGCGCCGAACCAGGTGCGCCAGGGCTCCAGCGGGCTGCGCAGCAGGGCCGCGCGCTGCAGGTCCTCGGGCGCGTCGAACGGGCCGTTCTCGCGGATGTAGGCGGGCGAGGCCAGCGGCGTGACCACGTCCTCAATCAGGCACAGGTGCTCCACGTCGGCATAGCGCCCGGTGCCGAAGCGGATGATCAGGTCGGCGTCCTCGGCCACCACGTCCAGCAGCGGGATGCTGACCTGCAGCGTGAGGTCGATCTCGGGATAGGCTTCGGTGAACTGGCGCAGCCGCGGCATCAGGATCGAGCGCGCGAACGTCGGCGTGACCGCCAGCTTGAGCTTGCGCTTGCCCGGCGTCGCGTCGGCGCCTGGAAAGCGCGCCAGCACCGCCAGCCCCTCGCGCACATGGGCCAGGTATTCGCTGCCCTCGGTGGTGAGCGAGAAGTCAGCCCGGCCGAACAGCCGCGTGCCGATGATCTGTTCGAGCTGGCGCACCCGGTGGCTGACCGCGCTGGGCGTGACGCACAGCTCCTCGGCCGCCTGCGTCACACTGCGCAGCCGCGCCAGCGCCTCGAAGGTGAGCAGGCACTGGATCGGTGGGATGCGAGCAGTCATGGGCGCCAACCCTTTTCAGGAGGCCACCGCGGAACCGGCTCTGCCGGGCCGCTGGTGGCGCCCCCCCTTGGGGGGGAGGCGCCGCAGGCGCTTCGGGGGGGTCATTTGAATATCACGGTTTTGTGGCCATTCAGCAGCACCCGGTGCTCGCTGTGCCACTTGACGGCGCGAGCCAGTACCTGGCTTTCGGTGTCGCGGCCCATGGCCGTGAGGTCTTCCACCGTCTTGCTGTGGTCCACGCGGGCCACGTCCTGCTCGATGATCGGGCCCTCGTCGAGGTCGGCCGTCACGTAGTGGGCGGTGGCGCCGATCAGCTTCACGCCGCGGTCATGGGCCTGGTAGTAGGGCTTGGCGCCCTTGAAGCTAGGCAGGAAGCTGTGGTGGATGTTGATGGCGCGGCCAGCCAGCTTGCGGCACAGGTCGTCGCTCAGCACCTGCATGTAGCGCGCCAGCACCACCAGCTCGGCGCCCTCGGTCTCGATGATCTCGTACTGCCTGGCCTCGGCCTGGGCCTTGGTGGCCGCCGTCACCGGGATGTGGTGGAACGGCACGTTGTAGCTGGCGGCCAGCTGGTAGAACTCGCGGTGGTTGCTGATGATGGCGCGGATGTCCAGCGGCAGCAGGCCGCTCTTCCAGCGGAACAGCAGGTCGTTCAGGCAGTGGCCTTCCTTGCTGACCATCAGCACGGCCTTGACCGGCTCGGCCGTGGCGTGCAGCTGCCAGTCCATGGCGAACGGTTCGGCAAAGAGCTTGAGCTGCGCGCGCAGCTCCGCGTGGCTGAGCCGGTCGCAGGCGAACTGTACCCGCATGAAGAACAGGCCGGTGCCATGGTCGTTGTACTGCGCGGCTTCCTCGATGTTGCCGCCGCGCTCCAGCAAAAAGCCGGAAACGGCATGCACGATGCCGGTACGGTCAGGGCAGGACAGGGTCAGGATATAAGCGTGATTCATACGGGGTGAATTGTCGCAGGGTGCCCTGGCCGCCGTGCTTCGATGCCAAAATGGCCGTTTGCACCGTATTGCAGGAGACGTTCATGGCCTACAACGATTTCAACATGGACAACCACTGGTTGCCCTTCACACCGAACCGCCATTTCCGCAAGGACCCGCGCGTCTTCGTGGCCGCCGACGGCATGGAGTTCACCACGCACGACGGCAAGAAGGTGATTGACGGCATCTCCTCGCTGTGGTGCGTGGCCGCGGGCCACAACCGCAAGCCGATCAACGAAGCCATCAAGAAGCAGCTCGACACGCTGGACTACTCGACCGCGTTCCAGGCCAGCAACGACAAGGCCTTCAAGGCCGCCGAGATGATCGCCGCCATGGCGCCCGGCGACCTCAACAAGGTGCTGTTCTGCAACTCGGGCTCGGAAGCCGCCGACACCGCGCTCAAGGTCGCGCTGGCCTACCACCGCGCGCGCGGCGAGGGCCACCGCAACGTGTTCATCGGCCGCGAGAAGGGCTACCACGGCGTGGGCTTCGGCGGCATGTCGGTGGGCGGAATCCCGGGCAACCGCAAGGTGTTCGGCTCGGCCTTCCTGCCGCGCGTGGACCACATGCGCTTCATCCACGACCCGGTGAACCACGCCTACATCCACAACCAGGAGCCGGTCTGGCAGGAAGACATCCTGCTCGAGCTGGAGAACCGCATCCTGCCGCTGCACGACCCGAGCAACGTGGCCGCCATCATCGTCGAGCCGGTGGCGGGTTCGGCCGGCTGGTACCTGCCGCCCAAGGGCTACCTGCAGCGCCTGCGCGAGATCTGCGACAAGCACGGCATCCTGCTGATCTTCGACGAGGTCATCACCGGCTTCGGCCGCCTGGGGCGCAACTTCGGCGCCGACTACTACGGCGTGGTGCCCGACATGCTGACCTTCGCCAAGTGTGTGACCAACGGCGTGATCCCGCTGGGCGGCGTGATCTGCCGCGACAAGCTGTACGACGCGATGATGAACACCAATGCGCCCGAGCACGTGGTCGAGTTCTTCCACGGCTACACCTACTCGGGCCACCCGGTGGCCTGTGCCGCGGCCATCGCGACGCTGGAGCTGTTCCAGCAGGAGAACCTGTTCGCCCGCGCCGGCGAGATGGGCCAGATGCTGGGCGATGCCTTCCACAGCGCCTTCAAGGGCCTGCCCAATGTGGTGGGCATCCGCAGCCTGGGCCTCGCGGCCGCAGTCGAGCTGGCGCCCATCGCGGGCACGCCCGGCAAGCGCGCCTACGACATCTTCCTGGACTGCTTCCACCGGGGCTCGCTGGTGCGCCCGGCCGGCGACGTGGTGGTGATCGCGCCGCCCTACATCGTGGAGAAGTCGCACATCGACACGCTGGTCAACACGCTGGCCGACTCGATCAGGAAGCACGCTTGAGCCGCCCGAGGCCGCTGCGCCAGTCGTCTGGGTCATTCAGATGATGTTGAGGGGTTCGGGGGCTGCACGTATCGTGCAGCCCTTGTCGTTTGTCTGCCTTCTTTCCGAGTACCGCGCCCATGTTCCAGCGCCTTCGCCATGTTGTGTCCACGAATCTGCCCGGTGTGCTGGTGTGCGGTGTCATCGCGCTGGCCGCCACCTTCCTGTCCGAGCACTACGGCGGTCCGCAGCTGCTCTATGCGCTGCTGATCGGGCTGGCCTTCCATTTCCTGATGGGCCACCCGCAGGTCAAGCCCGGCATCGATTTCTGCGGCCGCACCGTGCTGCGCATCGGCGTGGCGCTGCTGGGCGCGCGCATCACGCTCACGCAGGTGGCCAAGCTGGGCGTGGCCTCGGCCGTGGTGGTCGTGCTGGCGGTCGCGCTCACCATCCTGTTCGGTGTGCTGCTGGCGCGCTGGCTCGGGCGGCCGCGCGAGGAGGGCTTGCTGTCGGGCGGCGCGGTGGGCATCTGCGGCGCCTCGGCCGCGCTGGCCATCTCGTCGGTGCTGCCGCAGACCAAGGAGAACGAGCGCTTCACGCTGCTGGCCGTGGTCGGCGTCACGGTGCTGTCCACGCTGGCCATGGTGATCTACCCGTTCAGCCTGCAGGCGCTGGGCCTCACGCCCGAGCAGTCGGGCATCTTCCTGGGTGGCACCATCCATGACGTGGCCCAGGTGGTGGCCGCCGGCATGATGCTCGGCCCGCAGGCCGGCGACGTGGCCACGGTGGTCAAGCTGTTCCGCGTGATGCTGCTGATGCCGGTGGTGCTGGTGATCGCCATGCTCTACCGCAGCCACCCCGCGGCGCGCGCGGCCGACGAACAGGTGCCGCTGGTGCCCGGCTTCCTGCTGGCCTTCATCGTGCTGGTGCTGCTGGCCACCGTGGGCGTGTTCACGCCGCCGATGACGCAGGCCGCCAGCGACACTTCGCGCTGGATGCTGGTGACCGCGATCGCGGCGGCCGGCGTCAAGACCTCGTTCGAGGACTTGCTCAAGCTCGGCTGGCAGCCGGTGGCCATGCTGGTGGGCGAGACGGTGTTCATCGCCGCGCTGGTGCTGGCGGCGGTGCTCGGCCTACGGCTGGGCTGACGCGGCGCCCGTGCGCGCGGGCAAGGCCCGCTCCAGCTCGGCGCAGTGGTCGAGCGGGGGCACCGGCGGCGTGGCCCACACGCTGTCGAAATCTGCTCCGTTTTTCATAGCATCCAACGACCCGCCGGCCTGGACCTTGACCGCTTTTGCCTTGAAATCCGGCGGCAGGTGGCGGGCCACGCCGAGCGAGCGGTCGACATGGCCCGCGCCGGCGATCAGCAGCACGGTGCGGCCCGGCACGGCGGCCTGCTGCAGCGTCTGCGCCATGCTGCGGTCGCGCGCGATCTGGATGCGCGTCATCGGCGTGATCTGGCTTTCGGGCAGCAGGCCGCAGTGGCCGGCGCGGATGGCCTGCTGCTGCGCCTTGAGCGCCGGGCCGGGCAACTGCTGGTCCAGCGCGGCGTCGGCCATGGCCTCGCGCAGGCGGCTGCGCGGCAGGTTGGCGCCCAGCACCGGCACACCCGCGCGCACCGCCGCCATCACGGCCGGCCCGTAGGAGCGCCAGGGCCAGGCGCGCTCATCCCAGTGCAGGGCGTCGCGCACCCGGGCCTCGCCGGCGTCGCGCGGCAGGCCCGCGGTGGAGCCGCCCTGGTCGGCCATCTCCAGCACCAGGGCTGCCAGCACGCCGCGCTCGGCCAGCAGCGCGGTGCTGTCGCGTTCGAGGCGGTGATGGTCCTCGGCGTCGTGCTGCTCACCGAGCAGCAGGGCGTCGGCCGGCAGCAGCGCGTCCAGGCGCGTGGCCAGCGCGGGCCCGGCGGGGCCCGGGCCGGCGCAGGCGGCCAGCAACATGGCGGGCAGCAGCAAGGCCATGACAGTGGTTCGACAGTGCATGGCGCGATACTACGCGTTCAGTTGTTCCGCCTCATGCGCCTGCCTTCCCCCGTCCGTATCGCCCTCACCCTGCTGCTGGCCCTGGCCGCCGCCGGGCTCTGCCTCTGGCTCAGGACGCCGCTGCCCTGGATGATCGGCCCGCTGCTGGCCACGGCCCTGGTGTCGATGGCCGGCGCGCCCACCGAAAGCTGGGCGCCGCTGCGCAACACCGGCCAATGGACCATCGGCACCGCGCTGGGCCTGTATTTCACGCCGCAGGTCACGACGCTGGTGGCCGGCTTGTGGTGGGCCATCGCGCTGGGCATCGTCTGGGCGCTGGTGCTGGGCTGGCTGTTCGGGGCCTGGCTGCAGCGTGTGCACGCGCCGCGCATGCCGGGCCTGTCGCGCGCCACCACCTATTTCGCCGGCGCGATCGGCGGCGCTTCCGAGATGACGCTGCTGTCCGAGCGCGAGCAGGCGCGCACCGACCTCGTGGCCTCGGCCCACAGCCTGCGCGTGCTGCTGGTCACGGTGCTGATTCCGTTTGCCATGCAGTTCAGCGGCCTGCACGGGCTCGACCAGCTGCCGCCGGCGGTGCGCGACGTGCAGGGCGGCGGCTTCGCGCTGCTGGCCGTGCTCACCGGCGTGGGCGCGCTGCTGATGCGCTGGCTGGGGCGCGCCAACCCGTGGTTCATGGGGGCGCTGCTGGTGGCCATGGGGCTCACGATGAACGGCATCACGCTGTCAGCGATCCCGCAGTGGCTGTCCAACGCGGCGCAGCTCGTGATCGGCGTCAGCCTGGGCGTGCGCTTCACGGCCGAGTTCATCCACACCGCGCCGCGCTGGCTGGCCTCGGTGGCGCTGGGCACGCTGGCGATGATGCTGCTGTGCGCGGGCTTCGCCTGGCTGCTGTCGCTGGGCACGGGGCTGCACCCGGCCACGCTGATCCTGGGCACCTCGCCCGGCGGCATCACCGAGATGTCGATCACGGCCAAGGTGCTGCAGCTCGGCGTGCCGGTGGTCACGGCGCTGCAGGTGTGCCGGCTGATCGCGGTGCTGATCCTGGTGGAGCCGATGTTCCGCTGGCTGTACCGGCACTCGCAGGGGCGGTGAACACACGCCCCCGACTTGGCCGCCGTGCGGGGCGCGGCCCCTCTCTCCTTCGTCTGGAGATGGCTGGGGGACGAAAAAAAGCGCCCCGAAAGGCGCTTGAGCCGCGAGGAGCAAAGGTCAAAAGACGGTTTGACGCGAGCAGTTGAGGTTGGGGCTGCCGTTCAACTGGCGCAGACTCATCACGTTGGATGTCGAGCCGTAAGTCAGGCTGATCTGGGCCGGCCCCGTCGGGTAGCCGGGGAAGGCCGCGGTTTCCGAGTAGCTGCCGCCGGTCTGCAACAGCCAGTCGGCCGGTAGCGCGCCGCCGCCGGCCAGGCTGCTTTGCACCACGCCGACCGCGGTGTTCGAAAACGAGTAGGTGCTGGGCGAGGTGCCGCAGGTCTTGGGGCCTCCGGCCTGGTTGCCCAGCAGCTTGCCGATGCGGGCGACTGGGTCGAAGTGGTTGAGCGTGGCGGGCGTCAGCGCGGCCGAGGCGACCTGGGTGCAAGCGTACAGCGCGGAGGAGGTGATGTACATGCGCAGCGGCTGCGTGTAGGTGCCCGTGGTGTCGTAGTTGAACAGGTTGCCGCTGTTGTCCAGAAGCAGCACGACGAAGCTGGAGGTGGCATTGGCCGTCATGCTCCAGCGCATGCCGGCGTCCGTGGTCAGGTCGAAGCCGCCATTGTGCGTGGTGTCGAGCGTGCCGGCGACATCGACCCGCACGCCGTTGCTCTTGCGTGTGAGCGTGAAGGTGGTGGTGCCCAGCGAGGCGGAGGTGCTGCCGCTGTAGATGCAGTCGGTGCCCGTGAAGACCCGCGTGCCTTGCGTGCCGAACAGCACCCGCCATGGCTGGTAGCCGGGGCTGCCGCCGGCCTGCGCGAACTGCTCGAGCAGGCTGTCGATCGAGGCGCCGCCCAGGGCGGTCTTGAATTGCTCCAGCAGGCCGTCGAAGGCATCGCCCTGGGCCGCGTTGAAGGCCTGGTTGAGCCAGGCCGCAGTGACGGAGGGCGGCGCCGCGCCACCCAGCAGCGCGGTCAGCAACTGGCCCACCTGGCCCATGGCGCTGCCCGCGGTGCTGCCGGTCCAGGTGGCGCCGACGGGCTGGCTGCCGCTGGCGATGGCCGCGTACACGGCGGCCAGGTCGCTGCCCGGACTGGCGGCGCCGGCCACCAGGGTGCTGAAGGTGGTGAGGTTGATGTTGCCCTTGGCGTCGGCATAGGCGTACAGCGTGACCGTCGCGCCGTTGACCTGGCCCGTGGCGCGCAGCAGGTAGGGCGCGGCGCAGTCGCTGGGCAGCGTGAGGCTGTATTTGCCGTCGGCGCCGGCGGTGGCGGTGTTGGCGCGGCCATCGTTGCACAGCAGGCTGATGCTGGCGTTCTGCAGCGCGGCGCCTACCGCGGCCGTGCCGCTCACGGTGGCGGCCGCGGGCGTGTCACCGCCTCCGCCACCACCTCCACCACCGCCGTTGCTGGAGCCGCCGCCTCCGCCGCCGCAGGCGGTCACGAACAGGGCGAGGGCGAAAGCGGGCGCGGCCCACCAGGGTGTTGTGCGGAATGACATCGTGAATTCCTCCAGGGTTTTGAGGCTGGCGACGGCATTCTTGGCGCTGGCGCGAGGCGAGGCAATCCACGAAATCAGGTAATTTGCGGGGCCCGGGCATGAAAAATGGCCCCCACGCTCCGCCGCTGCGCGGGTCGCTTCCCCCCGAGGGGGCGCTTTTCGTCTTGGGGCGGCCCGGCAACGAAAAACCCCCGGCTGCGGTGCGCAGGCGGGGTTGGGGGGAGGGCGCTCAGCCGCTCAGTGCACCACGACGGGGTTCTGTGCGAGTTCGGCGTAGCGGTCCAGCATGTCTTCCACTTCTTCCTGGGTCGGGGTGTTGAGCTGCCAGGCGGTGATCTGCTGCTGGAACAGCTCGGCCCAGGAGCCGTCGAGGTAGACCTCCTTGCCGGAACGTTTGTCCACGATCTCGAACCCGTGGCGCGCCAGCATGGGCGTGCTGGGCTGTGGCGCATCCTCGGCCGCGGCATCGGCCTGCATGTGCACAACCACAAAGGAGTCGGAATCGTAGAGCATGTGCATGGTGTTCATGGTCCTTCTGCGTATACCTGTTAGATAGCAACGCCCGGGCCAGTTTCAAGGCCGACCGGGTTTTCAGGACTTTTGTCCGCTTCTGGCAAATTTTTGTGTCAAGGCTTCTCGACGGAGCGCAACTGCTGGTCCGCGAAGTCGCCGTTGGACTGCGTCAGCTTCAGGCGCACCGGCAGGTAGCCGAGCGAGGGCGCCAGCCAGAGCTCCACCTTCTGGTCGAACTCGCGGCGCGGGCTGCGCACCAGCTTCAGCGCCGGCATGGTGCCGGCGGGCAGGCTCAGCGGTTCCTCGCCTTCCACGGTGAATAGCCAGACGTCGGCCTCGCGCGCGCCGACGGTCTGCATGCTGAGGGCGGTGCCTGCGGGGTAGCGGGCCGGGTCGCCGGCGATCATGGCGCCGAGCTGCAGGAACACGCTCAGGCGGTCCTGCGCGCCGGCCAGCAGCGGCGCGTCGGGCGTGTTGGCGCTGAACACCACCTTGCCCTTGTCGCGCTCGAAATGCGCAGCCTGCTCGCTGCGCTGCTTGTCGCCAAACCGGGTGGGGGCCAGCCCCTCGGCGGTGATGCGTCCGGCGCTGCTCTGCGTGCGCGAGCCCATCAGGAAGGCGCTGACCTCGAGCCGGGCGTCGTAGCTGCTGCCGTCCTGCAGCCACAGCAGCTCGCTGCGCACGTTGTAGGACTGCTTCCTGGATTCGCCGTTGACGCTGTAGCCGAGCCGGACCGAGCCGGGAATGCTGAAGGCCGTGGTGCGCGCGGCATCCACCGGCGGCGCGGCAGGGGGCACGGGCGCGGCGGCCACGGCTTCGGCGGCTGGCGGCGGTACCTCGGATGCTATCGAATCAATAGCAGAAAATGACCGCTGCACCTGGACCTGCGGCGTATTTGCATCTGAAACGGAGCTGCGCGGCGGCCGGGGCGCCGGCCGCGCGGCCGGTGGGGCGGCGGGCGGGGCCGGCGCGGGTGCCGCGGGCTTGATCTCGATGCTGCGCGTGATGAACTGGCGCAGGGCGGGCGGCGCGCGCCCGTCCGGCGCCGGAGGAACGGCCCGCAGCAGCGCCAGGTGCGCCAGCACGACCGCCGCCCCCAGCGCGGCCAGCGGCCGCCAGCGCACCGCGGGCGCCGCCCCGTTCATCCGCCGCCGTACCCCAGGTCGCTCGACAGCTGCGCGGCGGCCTTCTTGAGGGACTGGGCCACCTTGCCGTCCCACTGGGCGTCGAAGCTCGAGGCTGGCCCGAGCGAGACGATGCCCAGGGCGATGTGGCCGTCCGAATCGAACACCGGCGCGCAAAAGCCCACCACGCCCGGCAGCAGCGAGTCGATCACGCGCCCGAGGCCGTGGCGGCGCACCTCGTCGAGCATGCCGTCGACCTCGGCCAGGCTGGTCGGCAGGTCGCGCCGGTTGAGCTTCTGCGCGCGCGCCAGCTCCGCGTTGAGCAGCGGCGCGATGGCCTCGCGCGACATGTGGGCCGCAAAGCAGCGGCCGGTGGCCGACGACAGCAGCGGCATCACGTCGCCCAGGCGCAGGATGGTCATGGCGTTGGGCGATTCCTCCCAGTGCACGATGGTGGGCCCGTGGTTGCCCCAGACCGCCAGCGCCAGCGTGTGGCCGATCTGCTCCATCAGCGGCACCACGCGCTCGCGCGCCAGCTTCACGGCGTCCAGCCGCGACAGCGAGGCCAGGCCCAGCTTGAGCGCGGCGGGGCCGAGGTCGTAACGGGTGCTGGTGGCGTCCTGCGTCACCAGATCGAGCCGCTGGAAGCTCACCAGGTAGCGGTGCGCCTTGGCCGCGCTCATGCCGGCAGCGGCGGCCAGGTCGCGCAGCATCAGCGGGCCGGCGGCCTGGGCCAGCACGCCCAGCAAGCTGAACCCCACTTCGACAGACTGGATACCGGCGCGCTCTTTCATGACGTTCTCATCGGTTTCTTATACAATTACGTTTAGGTAAATTCATTCAACAATGCGTAACGGTCAAAGACTTTAGCGCATTCATCCACTGGGGACATTTCATGAAATTGGCTACGTACAAGGATGGCTCGCGTGACGGTCAACTGGTTGTGGTGTCGCGTGACCTGAGCACCGCGCATTATGCGACCGGCATTGCCAGCAAACTGCAGCAGGTGCTCGACGACTGGAGCTTCCTGTCGCCCCAGTTGCAGGACCTGTACGCCACGCTCAACAGCGGCAAGGCCCGCCATGCGTTCCCGTTCGACCCGGCCCAGTGCATGGCGCCGCTGCCGCGCGCCTACCAGTGGGCCGACGGCTCGGCCTACATCAACCACGTGGAGCTGGTGCGCCTGGCGCGCCACGCGGAGGTGCCGGCCAACTACTACACCGAGCCGCTGATGTACCAGGGCGGCAGCGACGACTTCATCGGCCCGACCGACGACGTGGTCTCGCCCAGCGAGGATTTCGGCATCGATTTCGAGGCCGAGGTGGCCGTGATCACCGGCGACGTGCCCATGACCGCCACGCCCGAGCAGGCGCTGGACGGCATCCGCCTGGTGATGCTGGCCAACGACGTCTCGCTGCGCAACCTGATCCCCGACGAGCTGGCCAAGAGCTTCGGCTTCTTCCAGAGCAAGCCCGCCACCGCCTTCAGCCCGGTGACCGTGACGCTGGACGAACTCGGCGAGGCCTGGGACGGCGGCCGCCTGCACCTGACCATCCAGAGCACCTGGAACGGCCGCACCGTCGGCATGTGCGACGCCGGCAAGGAGATGACCTTCCACTTCGGCCAGCTGATCGCCCACATCTGCAAGACCCGCAACGTGCGCGCCGGCAGCATCGTCGGCTCGGGCACGGTGAGCAACCGCGCCGCGGAAGTCAACGGCAAGAAGGAATGGACCAAGGGCTACAGCTGCATCGCCGAGAAGCGCGCGATCGAGACCATCCTCGACGGCAAGCCCGCCACCGGCTACATGAAGTACGGCGACACCATCCGCATCGAGATGAAGGGCCGCGACGGGCAATCCGTGTTCGGCGCGATCGACCAGAAGATCGTCCCGCTGGCCAAATAACAGCCGGCCGCCGCGCGCCGCCGCTCAGCGCGGCGCGCTCGACAGCGCGCCCAGGAAGGTGTCGCACCACCAGCGCACGTCCTGGCGCCGGATGCCGGCCAGCAGCGCCTGGTGGCGCGCGCGCCGCTCCTGCACCGGCATCTGCAGCGCGGCCTGGATGGCCTGCGCGGTGGCCTCGATGTCGTAGGGATTGACCAGGATCGCCTCCCTGAGCTGCTCGGCCGCGCCGGCAAAGCGCGACAGCACCAGCACGCCGGGGTCGGCCGGGTCCTGCGCGGCCACGAACTCCTTGGCCACCAGGTTCATGCCGTCGCGCAGCGGCGTCACCAGCGCCACCCGTCCCGCGCGGTACAGGCCGGGCAGCCGCTTGCGCGCCACCGTGCGGTGGATGTAGCGCACCGGCATCCAGTCGAGCTCGCCGAAGTCGCCGTTGATGGCGCCGCACAGGGTCTCCATCTCGCGCAGGATGTCGTTGTAGGCCAGCACGCTTTCGCGGCTGGGCGAGGCGATCTGGATCAGCGTGGCGCTGTTGCGCGTGTCGGGATGGCGCAGCAGCAGTTCGCGGAACGCGCGCAGGCGCTGCGGCAGGCCCTTGGAGTAGTCGAGCCGGTCCACGCCGATCAGCAGGCGCCGGCGCGAATACTCCTCGCGCATGCGGGTGTACATGTCGCGGGCCTCGGGCGCGTGGGTCAGGGCCGCGAACTCGTCCACGTCGATGCCGATCGGGAAGGTGCCGGCGCGCACCGTCCGCTCGCCGAGGCGCCAGCGGCCGGGGCCGGCCGGCTCGGCGCCGAGTTCGGTCTCGACATAGCGCGAGAAATGCGCGAGGTCGGCCTCGCTCTGGAAGCCCACGAGGTCGTGCTCGAACAGCGCGCGCACCAGCCAGTCGTGCGCCGGAATCGCGGCCAGGATCAGCGGCGGCGGCAGCGGAATGTGCAGGAAGAAGCCGATGCGCTGGGTGCAGCCGAGCGCGCGCAGCTCGGCCGCCATCGGGATCAGGTGGTAGTCGTGGATCCAGATCACGTCGTCGGGCTGCAGCAGCGGCAGCAGCCGCTGCGCGAGCATCCTGTTGACGCGCCGGTAGCCCGCGATGAAGCCCGCGTCGAAGTTGGCCAGGTCCAGCCGGTAGTGGAACACCGGCCACAGCACGCCGTTGGCATAGCCGAGGTAGTAGGCATCGTGGTCGGCGCGCGCGAGGTCCACGGTGGCCAAGGTCACCGGGCCGGCCTGCTGGCGGTGCACGGGGCCGTCGGGCGGCGCGGCGCCGGCCTCGTGCTCCGTGATGCGGCCGCTCCAGCCGAACCACAGCCCGCCGGTGCGGTTGAGCACGTCGGCCAGCGCCACCGCGAGGCCGCCCGCGGCCGTCTTGCGCGGATCGGCCACGCGGTTGGAGACGATGACGAGCCGGCCCATCTCAGCGATCCAGGCCAGGGCACCCGCGGAGCGGGCTGGGCCCGGCCGCTGGGTGCGTCCCCCTCGAGGGGGAAGGCGCGAAGCGACTCAGGGGGTGCTTCATATGACACTGTCCCACGGCGCCGACAGCCGCACCGCGGCGTTGATCAGGCCGACCATGGAGTAGGTCTGCGGGAAGTTGCCCCACATCTCGCCGGTGACCGGGTGCGTGTCCTCCGACAGCAGGCCCAGCGGGTTGCGCCGCGCCAGCATGGTCTCGAAGATCTCGCGCGCCTGCGCCTTGCGGCCGATGCGCGCCAGCGCGTCGATGCGCCAGAAGGTGCAGATGTTGAAGGCGGTCTCGGGCCGGCCGAAGTCGTCGGGCGCCTCGTAGCGGCGCATGTAGGGGCCGTCGCACAGCGTCTGCTCGAGCGCCTCCACCGTGGCCAGGAAGCGGGCGTCGTGCGGGTCGATGAAGCCGACCTCGGCCATCAGCAGCACGCTGGCGTCGAGGTCGCTGCCGCCGAAGCTCTCGGCGAAGGCCTGGCGCGGCTCGCTCCAGGCCTCCTGCAGGATGCGCGTGCGGATGGTGTCGGCGCGCTGGCGCCAGTGCAGGATGCGCTCGGGCAGGGCCAGCGTGGCCGCCACCTTGGCCAGCCGGTCGCAGGCGGCCCAGCTCATCAGCGCCGACGAGGTGTGGATGCGGGTGCGCGTGCGCAGCTCCCACATGCCGGCGTCGGGCTGGTCGTACAGCGCCCAGGCCTGCTCGCCCACGGCCTCCAGGTGGATGAATTCGACGCGCCCGCCGCGGCGGAACAGCCGGTGGTCGTGGAAGGCCTGGGCCGCGCCGAGCACGATGTTGCCGTAGACGTCGTGCTGGAAATGCTCGTGCGCCTGGTTGCCCGCGCGCACCGGGCCCTGGCCGCGGTAGCCGGGCAGGTGGTCGATCACGGCCTCGTGCAGCGCCTCTTCCTGGCCGATGCCGTACAGCGGCTGGATGTGGCCGCCGCGCGAGCGCACGATCACGTTGCCGAGCCAGCGCAGGTAGTCCTCCATGGTGCCCACTTCCGACAGGCTGTTGAGAGCGCGCACCACGAAGAAGGCGTCGCGCAGCCAGCAGTAGCGGTAGTCCCAGGTGCGCCCGCTGTGCGGCGCCTCGGGGATGCTGGTGGTCATGGCCGCGACGATGGCGCCGGTGTCCTCGAACAGCGAGAGCTTGAGCGTGAGGGCGGCGCGGATCACCGCGTCCTGCCATTCGAGCGGGATCGCCAGGCGCCGCGTCCAGCTGCGCCAGTAGGTGGCGGTTTCCACCTCGAAGGCGTGGGCCGTGTCCTCGATGCCGCCGCTCAGGGTCTCGTCGGGCCCGAGGATGAAGTTCATGGCGTGGCCCGGCACGAACCAGCTCTGCGCCAGCACGTAGCTCAGCGGCGCGTCGCTGGTCACGCGCAGCACCTGGCCGGTGCCCACGTAGCGGATGTGGTGGCTGCCCTGCGTGACCACGGGCGCCTGGCGGCCCCAGTCGAAGCGCGGGCGCAGCAGCACGCGCACGCGCGGCGTGCCGGCCAGCAGCTTGACGCGCCGCACCAGCGTGAGCGGGCGGAACATGCGGTCACGGCTCATGAAGCGCGGCGCGAAGTCGGTGATCTCGATGGCCTGGCCGCGCGCGTCGTACAGCCGGGTGCGCAGGATCGCGGTG
This sequence comes from Variovorax terrae, assembly GCF_022809125.1. Lineage (NCBI taxonomy): Bacteria > Pseudomonadati > Pseudomonadota > Betaproteobacteria > Burkholderiales > Comamonadaceae > Variovorax > Variovorax terrae. Next base: position 85,673 of record NZ_JALGBI010000002.1, read on the forward strand.
TTGGGTTCGTAGGCCTGCTCGCTGCGCGCGAAGTCCTCGATCTCGAACGACCAGTCGCTGCCCGCGTCGCCCGGGTCGAGCAGCGCGTTGAACACCGGGTCGCCGTCAAAGCGCGGCAGGCAGCACCAGACGACGCGTCCGCGCGCGTCGATCAGGGCGCTGTAGGCGCAGTTGCCGACCAGGCCGAGGTTCAGCGAGGCGGCCAGCGGGCCGGTGTCGGCCCGCGCGAGGCTGGGAATGGAGGTCATCGCAGCGCCTTTCCGGTCCGGGCCAAGGCGGCCTGGGCCAATTCATGCCGCAGCGCGGCGGCGCTGCCCAGCCGGTGCCAGGCCACGCTGGCCCCGCTGCCGATCTTCACACCGAGCCCGCCCAGGCGCTGCACGGTGCTGAAGCCCACTTCGTCGGTGAGGTCGTCGCCGGCGAACACGGGGGTGCGGCCGGCGAACGGCGGCTCGCGCAGGAAGGCCTCGATCGCCAGCCCCTTGCTGGCGCCGCCCGGCTTGGCCTCCACCACCATCTTGCCGCGCAGCAGCGTGAGCCCCGGCGAGTCGGCCACCGCGGCCTGCAGGGCCTCGAGGCACAGGTTCTCCAGCGCCGGGGCCTGACGGTAGTGCAGGGCCACCGAGCCGCGCTTGAACTCCACGCGCAGGGCCGGGTAGCTTTGGGCCAGCGCCCGGGCGGCCTGCTCCACGCGCTCCAGCGGCACGGTGGGCAGCAGCGCCAGCGCGCCGTCGGCGCCGCGCCGCTCGGCGCCGTGCACGCCGGCCGCCGGCAGGCGCAGGGGGAACAGGTAGGCGTCGATCTGCGCGATGGGCCGGCCCGAGATCACGGCCAGCGCGCCGTCCAGGTAGCCGGCCAGCGCCTCCAGGCTGTCCACCAGCCCGGCGGGCACGCGCACCGCTTCGGGCTGCGGGGCCAGATCCACCAGGGTGCCGTCGAAGTCCAGGAACAGCGCGCACGACGGACAGAGGATGTCCACGAAATTCATCCGGACCACCTTAGCAGCGCGGTGGCGCGCGGGCTAGGCCGCGGCGGCCCGTGTGCGTGTAGGACGGCGCCTACGGGGCGCCGGCGTCAGGCGGCGTAGACGCTGTCCAGCGAGCGGAAGCCCTTGATCTCGATCGGGTTGCCGAACGGGTCGCAGAAGAACATGGTCCACTGCTCGCCGGGCTGGCCCTCGAAGCGCACCTGGGGCGCCAGCACGAAGTCGGTGCCGGCTTCGGTGAGCCGCTGCGCCAGCGCCTGCCAGTCGGGCAGCGCCAGCACCAGGCCGAAGTGCGGCATCGGCACCAGCACGTCGCCCACGTGGCCGGTGCGCTCGGTCTTGAACGGCGGGCCCAGGTGCAGCGAGATCTGGTGGCTGAAAAAATCGAAATCGACCCAGGTGCCGGTGCTGCGCCCTTCGGCGCAGCCGAGCACGCCGCCATAGAAGCGGCGCGCCTGGTCGAGGTCGGTGACGTTGAAGGCCAAATGGAACAGGCTGCGGGGGCGGGCATCACTCATGCCGGCGAGCATAGCAGCGCGCTGCGTATCATGGCCGCATGATGGTTCTCGCCCCTTCCCCGCGCCGGGCGCTCGCCGCCGCACTGCTGGCGCTGTCGGCCTGGGCGGCGCAGGCACAGCCCGCGCCCACCGCGCCCACCGCCTCCGATTGCCCGCCGGCGCCGCCGGCCCTCACGCCCGAGCGCCTGCAGCAGGAGGTGCGCGCGGCGCGCGACCGTGGCCTGCTGTGGCGCGTGGAAAAAGACGGGCGCCGCTCCTGGCTCTACGGCACGCTGCACGTGGCGCGCGCCGACTGGGTGGTTCCCGGCCCCACGGTGCTGCGCGCGCTGCAGGGCAGCGACCTGCTGGCGCTGGAGCTCAATCCGCTCGATGCCGAATCGCTGCGGCCGCTGATGGCGCCGGCCGATCCCGCGATCGCGCAGCGCGTGCTCGGCCTTGCGCGGCGCGCGCGGCTGGCCACCCAGGCCGCCGCCCTGTGCCTGCCGCTGCAGGCGCTGGCCCACCAGCGGCCGGTGATGCAGGCCGTCACGCTCACGGTGCTGGCGGCGCGCCGCGAGGCGCTGTATGCCGAGTTCGCCGTCGACGCGGTGCTGGCCAGCACCGCGCAGGCGCAGCGCCAGCCCATCGTCGCGCTGGAGCAGGCCAGCGAGCAACTGGCGCTGCTGGCCGGGCGCGACGATGCCGAGGAGGGCGATCTGTTCGACAGCGCGCTCGACGAGCTGGCGTCGGGCGAGGGCGCCGAGCAGTTGCGCGCCCTGGCGCAGGCCTGGGCCGACGGCGACCTGGCGATGCTGGAGCGCTACCCGCAGTGGTGCCACTGTCTGGACACGCCGGTCGAGCGCGAGCAGATGAAGCGCCTGCTGGACGACCGCAACGCGCCGATGGCCGGCAAGATCGCCGCGCTGCACGAGGGCGGGCGCCGCGTGTTCGCGGCGGTGGGCGCACTGCACATGATCGGGCCGCAGGGCCTGCCCACGCTGCTGCGTGCGCGCGGCTTCAGCGTGACGCGCGAGCCCTGGCCGGCGGCTCCCTGATTGCTCCTGATTTGATAGCTAAAAAAGACCGCTGCACCTGGACATCCGGCACTTTTCTTTCTGAAAACACCTTTTTGGAGGCTCCCACGCCATGCCCGCCGACTACACCCGCTACCAGACCCTGAACATCACGCGCCGCGGCCCCGCGGGCGCTGTGCTGGACATCCAGATGAAGGCCCAGAACGGCAAGCTGCCCACCGCCGGGCATGAGGGCCACTGGGAGCTCAGCGAAATCTGGCGCGACGTCGGCGCCGACGACAGCGTGCGCTGCGCCGTGCTGCGCGGCGAGGGCCTGGGCTTCTCGGGCGGCGGCGACCTCGCGCTGGTGCAGGATATGGCGGACGATTTCGCCGTGCGCACCCGCGTCTGGAAGGAGGCGCGCGACCTGGTCTACAACGTCATCAACTGCGACAAGCCCATCGTCTCCGCGCTGCACGGCCCGGCCGTGGGCGCGGGCTTGGTGGCCGGGCTGCTGGCCGACATCTCCATCGCCAGCAGGACGGCGAAGATCGTGGACGGCCACACCCGCCTGGGCGTGGCTGCCGGCGACCACGCGGCCATCGTCTGGCCGCTGTTGTGCGGCATGGCCAAGGCCAAGTACTACCTGATGCTGTGCGAGCCCGTGAGCGGCGAGGAGGCCGAGCGCATCGGCCTGGTGTCGCTGGCGGTCGATGAGGCCGACCTGCTGCCCAAGGCCTACGAGGTGGCCGAGCGCCTGGCCGCCGGCAGCCAGACCGCCATCCGCTGGACCAAGTACGCGCTCAACAACTGGCTGCGCCAGGCCGGGCCGAGCTTCGATACCTCACTGGCGCTCGAATTCATGGGCTTCGGCGGGCCCGATGTGAAGGAGGGCGTAGCCTCGCTGCGGGAGCGCCGGGCGCCGAAGTTTTGAGCGTGTTCAGGGCCGGCCCCACCCGGCCTGCCTGTTGCGCCGGAGCGCGAGCCCGCGTGGGCTGCGGCCCCGGCGACGCTTCCCCAAAAAGCCGCTCCCGCCACATCCGCGATAATCCTCCCCCATGCATGTCCTGCGCAACGCCCAACTGCTCACCCGCCTCGTGCTGGTGTGGTTCGCGTTGTCCATCGGCGCGGCCATTGCCTCGCCGGTCATCAAGCCGGTGCCGATGGAGCTGGTGTGCTCGTCTTCCGGCGCGATGAAGCTGCTGGTCAAGACCGACGACGGCGTCAAGGAAGTGCGCAGCCACACGCTCGACTGCCCGCTGTGCGCCGGCACCGGGCCGCTGCCGCCCGCCGTGCAGACCACGGCCGAGCCGGCCAGCCCGCTGGCCCATGTGCTGCGCCCGATTCCCGCGGCGCACATCGCCTGGCTGACCGCGGCACCCCTGCCCGCGCGCGGGCCCCCGCTTCTCTGAACTATCAAATTCATAGCGCCTGATGACCGCTGCATGCGGACATCCGGTGGTTTTGGTTGATTTTTCGGAGTTGTTCCACCCATGCGTCTCCCACGCACGGCTGCGGCCCTGGCCGCGGTCTTTCCTCTTTCGTTCGTTGCCCCGGTGCGGGCCGCCGAGTCCCCGGCCGAACCGCCGGCGCAGACCAAGTCGCTCGGCGTCGTCACCATCCACAGCGGCCAGCCGACTTCGCTGCCCACGCAGATTCCCACCACCATGGAGGGCATCACGCGCGAGCAGATCGAGCAGACCGTCAACGCCACCGACAGCGAGGACGCGCTCAAGTACTTCCCCAGCCTGCTGGTGCGCAAGCGCTACATCGGCGACTACAACCACGCCATCCTGTCCAGCCGCGCCTCGGGCACGGGCAACAGCGCGCGCTCGGCGGTCTATGCCGACGGCATCCTGCTGTCCAACTACCTGGGCAACGGCGTCGGCGGCCTGAGTTTCCCGCCGCGCTGGGGCATGGTCACGCCCGAGGAGATCGAGCGCGTGGACGTGATGTATGGCCCGTTCTCGGCCGCCTACCCGGGCAACTCGGTGGGCGCGGTGGTGGACTACGTGACGCGCATGCCCACCAAGTTCGAGGCCCACGCGCAGATGGGGTTCACGAGCCAGCCGTTCTCGCTCTACAACACCAGCGCCACCTACCGGTCCTGGCAGACCAGCGCCTCGCTGGGCAACAGGAGCGGCGACTGGTCGTGGTGGCTCAACGTCAACCACACCGACAGCCAGGGCCAGCCGCTGACCTTCGCGACCCGGCTCGCCAGCGCCGGCACGCCGGGCGCCGGCGGCACGCCCGTGAGCGGCGCGGTGGCCGGCCTCAACAGCGCCGGCCAGCCCTGGGTCATCCTGGGCACGGGCACCCAGTACCACACGCGCCAGGACCACCTCAAGGCCAAGCTGGCCTACGACCTCACGCCCACGGTGCGCGCCACCTACACCCTGGGCTTGTGGGAGAACCGCTCGGAAGGCCGCCCGGTGTCCTACCTGCGCAACGCGGCCGGCCAGAGCGTCACCAGCGGCGGCATCAACATCAACGGCACGGCCTTCACCGGCGCGCAGGCGCTCGCGGGCGGCGACTTCGCGCTCACCAACCAGAGCAGCCTGCACCTGATGCACGGCCTGTCGGTCAAGAGCCACACCCAGGGCCGCTGGGACTGGGAGGCCGTGGCCAGCGTCTACGACTACCAGCGCGACACCCTGCGCCAGAATGCCGCCGCCAACCCCCTGCCCGGCGCCGCCGCCGGCGGCCCCGGCACGGTGGCCGACGGCAGCGGCACCGGCTGGCGCAACCTGGCGCTCAAGGGCACCTGGCGCCCGCAGGGCGTGAAGGGCGCGCACATCGTGGATTTCGGCTGGCAGCTTGACGACTACACCCTGAGCTACCTCACCTCGGGCATCGCCGCCAACTGGCAGGCCGATCCGGCCGGCGCCCTCGTCAGCAACGTGCAGGGCCGCACGCAGCTGCAAAGCCTCTGGGCGCAGGACGCCTGGGCCCTGGCCGAGCGCTGGAAGACGGTGCTGGGCCTGCGCGCCGAGCAGTGGCGGGCCTTCGACGGCGCGACGGTGTTCTCGGCCGCCAGTGCGCTGGCCTACCCGGCGCGCCGCGAAACCTATCTCTCGCCCAAGGCCGCGCTGTCCTACCAGTGGGCGCCGGACCTGGTGCTCAAGGCCTCGGCCGGCCGCGCGGTGCGCATGCCCACGGTGGGCGAGCTGTACGGCGCCACCTCCACCACCAACTCGCAGTACCTCAACGACCCGAACCTGCGGCCCGAGCGCTCGGTGACCACCGAACTCTCGGCCGAGAAGGACCTGGGCAGCGCGCTGCTGCGCCTGACCTTCTTCACCGAGGACACGCACGACTCGCTGTACTCGCAGACCACCTACGACCCGGTGGCCAACCGCAACATCAGCCGTGTGCAGAACGTGGGGCGCATCCAGACCCGGGGCCTGGAGATGGCCTACAGCGGCAGCGACGTGGGCACCAAGGGCCTGGACCTGAACGCCAGCCTCACCTATGCCGACTCCGTCATCAAGGAGAACGCCGGCTTCGTGAGCGTGCCCGGCGACACCCTGGGCAAGCAGCAGCCCAACATCCCGAAGTGGCGCGCCACCGCGCTGGCCAGCTACCGCCTCGGCGAGCGCTGGAGCGTGGCCTTCGGCGCGCGCTACAGCGGCAGCCAGTACCGCACGCTCAACAACAGCGACACCAACGGCTTCGCCTACATGGGGGTGAGCAAGTACTTCACCACCGACCTGCGCGTGCGCTATCGCATCAGCAGGCAGCTGGCCGCGAGCTTCGGCATCGACAACCTCAACAACGCCCAGTACTGGAACTTCCACCCCTACCCGCAGCGCAGCTATTCGGCCGAGCTGAAATTCGACCTCTGACAGGACGCTTCCCATGACTTCATTTGCTATCAAAACCATCGCAGCCTGCGCCCTCGCGGCGGGGACCCTGGGCGCTTTTTCCACTGCCCATGCCCACATCACGCTGGAATACCAGGTGGCGCCCGCCAACAGCAGCTACAAGGCCACCTTCAAGGTCGGCCACGGCTGCGCGGGCTCGCCGATCCGCCAGATCGTCGTCACCCTGCCGCCGGGCGTGCGCGGCGCCAAGCCCATGCCCAAGCCGGGCTGGCAGATCGAGATCGAGCGCCAGCCGGCGGCCCCGGGTGCGGCCGGCGAAGCCCGCCGCATCAGCTGGACCGCCCGCACCCGCGAAGACATGCTGCCCGATGCGTACTACGATGAGTTCGTGCTGCAGGCCCGCCTGCCCGGCCAGAGCGGCGCGCTGTACTGGCCGGTCAGCCAGGTCTGCGAGCAGGGCCGCGCCGACTGGACCGAGGTGCCCGGCCCGGGCCAGAAGCTGTCCGACCTCCAGGCCCCGGCCGCCTACCTCGAGATCCTGCCGGCCGAGGGCGGCGGCGGCCATCAGCACTGAAGCCGTGCCCCGTCCCTTTTTTTCAACTTCATTGATATCGGAGAACACCATGAAATCGACTTCCCTCCTGGCCGGCCTGGCCCTGGGCTTCGGCCTGATCGCGGGCGCCGTGGCGCAGCCGGCCGCCACCGGCATCACCGTGGACGGCGCCTGGGCGCGCGCCAGCGTGCAGGGGCAGAAAGCCTCGGGCGCCTTCATGAAGCTCACCTCGAAGGAGGCCACCCGGCTGGTGGCCGTCTCGACGCCGGTGGCCGGCGTGGCCGAGGTGCACGAGATGAAGATGGAGGGCGACGTGATGAAGATGCGTGCCCTGCCCGGGCTCGACCTGCCCGCGGGCCAGACCGTCGAGCTCAAGCCCGGCGGCTACCACGTGATGCTGATGGACCTCAAGGCGCCGCTGGCCAAGGGCACGAGCGTGCCGCTGACGCTGACCTTCAAGGATGCCAAGGGCGCCGACAGCAAGCTCGAGATCCAGGTGCCCGTGGCCACGGCGGCGCCGGGCGCGATGCCGGGCATGGGCGGCGGCATGGCCGGCCACAAGCACTGAAGGCTGGCGGGCTACTGCGGGGCCGGCGCGCCGGGCAAGGCCGGGCATCGCTCGCGCCACGAGAGCCGAATGGACCCGTGGAGTGATGGCCGCCTTGAAGGGCGCACCCGTCATCCTCCGAGAGCGTGGCCAACCGAAATCGACCCAAAGCCCGTCAACGCCGCGAGAACGCAGGCCGCCATCACCGCTCTCGCGGCGCTCGCACTCACGGGCGCAACGGATCGGCCTGTTGTCAGCACAAGCCGCCGCTGCCGACCGAATCCGAACGTCGCTGCGGCCGCGATCAGCAGCATGCACGACAGGCCGAGGAGAGGCAGGGACTCGCTCGCGTAGCCCACGCGCAGGTTGAGCACGCCGTTGAGCAACAGGCCCGAAGCCGTGCGCGTCCAGGACAGAGACGTGCGTTCCGGCTGCAGTCCTGGGTCTCTGGAGAGGGGTGGCCTCACGATTGGATCCCGATGATTGAGGCTGTGATGAGCACCGCGAGCGCGGCGCTCGTGGCGAGAACGGCCCCGGCCAGCCAGGCAAGAACGCGCGAGTGTGGGAGCGGCGACTTGTGACGCATGGCGATTTCGTTGTGCTGCCAGCGCCGGTACGCCATCACGCTCAGCATGGCCGCGAGCAGGCATAGTGCACTTGCCACGAGTACCACCAACAGGTGCGGGCGCAGCTTCGTGGAAAACTGATCCAGCAGCACGCCCGCCGCGAGGACTGCGAGTGCTGTCCGGATCCACGCAAGAAATGTGCGCTCGTTGGCGAGCGTGAAACGATAGTCGGGCTCTTCGCCCGTCGTTCGCCACTCAGGTTCGCGCGCGCGCTGCGCATCCATTCGATTGCCGGAACGAAGGTGGTTCATCTCTCGTGTTGGTTGATCATGCCGATCCATGGGGGCGTGAGGAATCGCCATGGCACGTGTCTCCTCGACCACCACGATTCAGCGGCGGCTGCCTGCTGCGGGCCAAGCTGACGATGGGCTGGACTGTCGACCTCCGCGCCGAAGACCGCTCGCCCGGGTGGCGCGAAGCATCCGGGCAGCGTCGGCCACCTTGTCGTTCGACTCCATGGCGGTCCGAAGAGGGCTGCGCGGCTTGGGGCGCCATGCCAAGCCGCGTCAAAAGTATCGCCTAGAGAAGACCGTGGATTTTCCGGGTGTCCGGGGCGCCTGGCGCTTCGGCCGGATACTCGCTCGGGTCCAATACACGGATGGTGAACGTGTCGGGATCAACCTCCACCATGGCCCCATGAGGAATCTGAGCGGTGATGTCAACGTCGAAGCCCGCCAGCATCGTGACGTCGCCCAGCGCCGCACCTTGAGCGAGGATGGTGTTGACCGTGTTGAAGACGATGGCCGACGGCACCATGTTGCGAGAGCGCATCTCGTGAAGCATCCAGGCCGTGGCGACACCGCCCTTGGCCGTGTCGAGGACGAGGATCTTGTCAACATAGGATTGGCCGACGAGCTTGTGCGCCGGCCGCGAGAAGACGCCCTGCAGCCGATTCAAGTCGTAGCGCGCGGAGAGCCCATCATGGGCGACGAGCGCCTGGCCGATGACGCGCCGACCCATCGCGTGGCGGGATTGGTATCTGGTGGTGCTCATTGCAGTTCTCCCGATTCGGCGGCACTGACGCAGGCTTGCATGGAGGCAAGCATCGGCACGTAGCCATAGCCGCCCAGAATGTTGACCAGCTTGGCGCTGTTGGTCGCCAGGCGCTTCCATCCTTTTGCCTCGCTCATTTCACGCGCATAGGACTGGTAGAAACACATCCCCGCGAGGACCGTGCCGCCCGCCTCTTCAATTGCCTTGGTGTAGCCGAAGCGATCGCAGTCCGGTTTGACCTGGGGGCTGGTGACTGCCAGCAGCGGACGCTTGAAGTTCCTGCCTTCGCAAAGCCTGGCCAGGTCTCGCAGCTCGAAGATGCTCAGCTGCGGTGCGGAGAAGACCACCACGTCGATGCCGGCATCGACCAGGTAGCTTTGCTTGAGGGCGTTCACATCGGATTCGCCGATCCGGTGGGTCACCGCCAGCTTGTCGCCGCCCACGTCGGAGAGCCGCAGGGCCTCGGGCGTGATACCCAGGAGGTGGAACAAGGCGGTCGAACCGAAGCTCGCCATTGCCGCGCCGAAGTGCTTGAGTTCGTCCGAGGTCGGAGCGGTTTCCAGGCCCTCCACCAGAGGGACTTGCCAATAGTTGTTGGAAAGCCGGCCGACGATCCCGCCCAGTGCGCCCCAGTCGTCAAGTGTGCGCGGCGTCCAGTCCGTACGGATGCGCAGCGTGGCTTGGCGATGGCTGTCAAGGTGGTATCCGTATCGTGGCGTACGGCCGGTGAGGCCGGCCGACAGCGCGGAGGGACCGCCTTCGAAATTCGAACGCGCGCCTCCCACCGAATTGGAGTAGATGACCACACCCGTGTCACCGAATGCGACATGTTCGCCGCGCGTTGCTGCCAGCACGGTCTGGTAGTTGATGCAGGTATCGGTCATGCTGACCCCGAGCCGGGTGAACGCTTCGATCGCGCGCCGCTCAAGCTCGAGCATCCAGTCCGCCTGGCCCAGGAGCGAGGCCTTCTCGAAATCCGTGCCGCGTGGATCGGTGATGGTCGGGATCCGGACTCCCGCCTCGCCCGCATCGGCCAGCTTCTCCAGCCACATGACGCCGGCCTGGCCGAGGCTTTCGGTATCGGCCATGATGTGCGCTTGCGTGACCGGTACGAAGTCCTCTGCCTTGAAGAAGCGTCCAACCTTGATCTGGTGCTCTATGGCGATCTTGGCGACACTTCCGGCTTCGCCGGCGAGCATCGCCTGCTCTTCATCGTTGAGTCTCATGCTTTCACTCCAGGGTTAGGCCAGAGGTGCGCACGGCGGCGCCCCACTTGGCAGTCTCATCCCGCTGCAACTGCGCAAGCGGTACGTTCAGGGGCTGGACACCCATATTGCCCAGGCCACGTTCGAACTCGGGGCTTTTCGTCAAGCGTTGGATCTCATTCACGAGGCGCGTGGTTACGTGAGGCGGCATCCGCGCCGGTCCATAGACCGCCCACCAGGCGACCATCTCAAAATCGGGAATGACACTCTCTGCGACCGTGGGAATGGTTGGCACGGCCGTGGCGCGTTGGCGGCTGGTGACGCCGAGAATCTTGAGCTTCCCCGCTTGCACATGGGGCAAGACCGACTGGAGCGGATCAAACATCACCTGGATCGTCCCGCCCAGAAGGTCCGTCACTGCCGGGGCGCTGCCTTTGTATGGCACATGGCGAAGCTTGATGCCCGCGCCAGAACAGAACATGGCGCCGGCGAGATGGCCTGGTGTGCCGTTGCCAGCAGACCCGTACGTCAGCGTGTCCGGTTGTGCCTTGGCTTTTGCCACGAGATCGGCAAGTGAATTGATTCCCGTCGCAGGATTCACCACGACGGCGACGGGCGCGCTGGCGACAGTCGCCAACGGTGTGAAGTCGGCAACCGGGTCGTAACCCATTTTCTTGTAGAGCGCCGGGTTGATCGCACTTGTCCCGACGGTCCCCATGAACAGCGTGTATCCATCCGGACTGGAGGCGGCCACGCTGCTGGCGCCGATGCCGCCGCCTGCTCCGCCGCGGTTGTCGATGTAGACCTGTTGGCCCAAGGAGTCGCCTAGCAGCTTGGCAAAAGGCCGCGCCACGATGTCTGTTGGCCCGCCGGCCGGAAAGGGGACGACCATGCGCAGGGGCTTGGAGGGAAAGCCTTCTGCCAAGGCCCGCCATGGTGCGAGGGCAGCCACGGCTCCCGCAGCCGCCGGAAGCTTCAGCAATAGGCGACGAAATCGATCGTTGTTCATTGTGGGGTCTCCATCGTTGGGGGTGAGGGCGTCATGACCTCTGTCAAGAAACCATGGCCGGCTGAATGGCTGACGCGAGTTGCATGGGCCCGGGGACACTCATGCGGAACGTGTAGCGCTCCGGCACGATGTAGATGCGCATGTGCTCGCACGGGGCGCCAGATACGGCGAATGAAGTTCGTTGCATCAGAAGCACGTGACTGCGTGGAGGCAGGCCCAGTTCGGCGGAGATCCTGTTTTTCGGCTTCGCGCACTGAATGGCGATGTCTGCTCGACCGATCCGAAGGCCAAGGAACTGCTGAAGGATGTCGTACACCGACAGGCGTTCCGCCCGCACTGGACCGACTGCTTCTGCTTCGGCAGGAAGGTAGGCCTCGACAACGGCAAAGGCTTCGCCGTCAACGCAGTAGCGCCTGCGCAGGCGCACTGGCAAATTGAGGCCTGTTGGCAGCTGGCCGTCGATCCGGCCTGCCGATGCAGAAAACTCCAGCAGCTCCGTCTCCGGCTCGATACCTTGCAGGCGCAAGGCCTCCTGGAACCCTTGCAGGCTGGAGAGATCCTGCTGAAACGACGCCCGCGAGACGAAGGTTCCCTTCCCCCTCCTCGACACAACCTGGCCATTGCGAGTCAGCAGCTGGATCGCTTGTCGAACCGTGACGCGGCTGATTCCGAAGTCGCTCATCAGCCTCGCTTCCGGCGGGAGTTGCTGGCCGGGGCCGTAGGTCCCGCTGGAAATCGCATCGGCAAGCCGGTTGGCCAGCTGGACATAAAGCGGGTCAGCGCTTGAGGCATCCAGCGGCTTGTCCATGGCCTGCGAACGGGAAGTGATTGGCTTGGTCATGACATGTATTTTGTTGTATTAAAACGTATTGGTCAAGGCTGAATGTGGTTGATGCAATCAGGGCCATGTTTTCAACCTTGCTTTTCCGCCCGGTGCCTGCCGGACACGCGTCTTTGCCAAACGGCAACGCCGAGCGCCGTGGTCCGCCGTCGCCCATCCTGAAGGCGCTTCACGCCAGCCTGCCCGGCCACCTCCTGCTCTGGCAGTCTGAAGACGCCACGCCCTGCGAATGCGACGGTCGCCCGGGCCCGCCCATCGCCAGTCGCGCGGTCTTGGAGTAAGCTGTCATGGCGCAGTAAAACAACGACCCAGGAGCGGCCATGAGCGACACCCCCAACCCCTTCGGCTTCGGTAAATTCGTCCCCGGATTCGACTTCCTGCAGAACCTGGCCAAGGGGGCGTCGCAGAACATCCCCCAGATGCCCAACCTCGCCAACTGGGTGGCGCCCACGCTCAACGTCGAGGAGCTGGACAAGCGCATCGAGGAGCTCAAGGCCGTGCAGTTCTGGCTCGACCAGAACGCCACCGCGCTCAAGGCCACCATCCAGGCGCTGGAGGTGCAGAAGATGACGCTGGCCACGCTCAAGGGCATGAACTTCAACATGGGCGACGTGGCCAATGCGTTCAAGCTCAAGGCCGCCGACACCGTGCTGTCGGGCGTGCAGAAGGTGACCGACACCGCCGCCGACACGGCCAAGACCCTGTCCGGCGTGGCCGCCAAGGGCCGCGCCTCGCGCAAGAAGAGCGCGGCCGCACCGGCCGCGGCGGCCGGCGTGGTCGATCCGATGCAGTGGTGGGGCGCGCTCACCAGCCAGTTCCAGCAGATCGCGGCCGGCGCGATGAAGGACGCGGCGCGCCAGACCGCGGTCGACACCACCCGGAACATGGCCACCGGCCTCGCCAAGGGCGCGCTCAAGACAGCCGCCGATATGGCCCAGGTTGCTACCAAAACCGTAGCAGCCAGTGTCGGCGGGACGCGGACCCCGGCCCGAAAATCCGCTAAAAAGAGCCCCGCGCGCAGCCGCCGGGCCGGCTGAGCCGCCGCGCATGAAGCTGTTTCCCTACGGCCACGCCACCCATCCGCAATGGCGCATGGCGGCCGGCCTCGTGCTGGCGCAGCTGCGCGCGCACATGGCGCTGCCGGACTACGCCAGCGCCCCCACGCTGGGGCTGCTCTACATCACCGACCACTACGCCGGCGCGGCGCAGGACATCCTGGACCACCTGGGCGCCGAGCTGCCCGAGATCACCGACTGGTCGGGCACGGTGGGCGTGGGCATCGCCTCGAACAACGTCGAGTACTTCGACGAGCCCGCGCTGGCCGTGATGCTGTGCGAGCTGCCGCCCGAGCAGTACCGCGTGTTCTCCGGGGTGGCGCCGCTGGGCCTCAACTTCGAGCCGCACACCGCGCTGATCCATGCCGACGCCGCCACGCCCGACGTGGCCGAGCTGATCGGCGAGATGGCCGCGCGCACCGCCACCGGCTACCTGTTCGGCGGGCTGGCCTCGAGCCGCTCGCGGACGGTGCAGTTCGCCGTGGGCGGCAACGGCAACATCAAGGGCCATGGCGCGGCGCGCGGCGTGTTCAGCGGCGGCCTCTCGGGCGTGGCCTTCGGCGAGGGCGTGGCCCTGGTGTCGCGCGTGACCCAGGGCTGCCAGCCGGTGTCGCCGGTGCACGAGATCACCGCGGCCGAGGGCAACGTGGTCACCGGGCTCGACGGGCAGCCCGCGCTCGAGGTGCTGATGCGCGACCTCGGCGTCTCGCTCGACGAGCCGCGCGGCGCGCTGGCCAAGGTGCGCGCCACGCTGGTGGGCCTGATGCGGCCCGGCGACGGCGCGGCGGGCGAGCTGGTCAACCGCGCCGGCCATTTCGGCGTCGACACCCAGGTGCGCCACATCATCGGCCTCGACCCGGCGCGCCAGGGCGTGGCGGTGGCCGACCCGGTGCAGCCCGGCACGCGCCTGGCGTTCTGCCAGCGCAATGCGCAGGCCGCGCGCGCCGACCTGATCCGCGTCTGCGCCGAGATCCGCGAGGAGCTCGAGCCCGAGGAAATGCCGCTGTCCGCGGCGGCCGCGCTGGCCGCACCCGAGGCCGAGTCGGCCCCCAACCCGGCGCGGCGCATTGCCGGCGCGGTCTACGTGAGCTGCGCCGGGCGCGGCGGCCCGCATTTCGGCGCGCCCAGCGCCGAGCTGCAGATCGTGCGCCGCGCGCTCGGCGACGTGCCGCTGGTGGGCTTCTTCGCCGGCGGCGAGATCGCGCGCCACCACCTGTATGGCTACACCGGCGTGCTCACGGTGTTCACGGCGGCAGACTGAGGCGGGGATGACGCGCCGCCTCCTGCCGTTGCTGCTGCTGGGCCTAGGCCTGCTCGCCGGCACCGGCGAGGCCGCGCAGTGCTACCGCAACCCGCAGGGCGCGCTGCGCTGCCGCGCCGCGCCCGACACGCCCTGCATGGCCGGCCGCAACGGCGAGGTGATGTGCGCGCCTAGGGGCGGCGGCATCGTGGCCGACCGCGAAGGCAACCCGCTGTGCGGCATCGGCCGCTGCGTGCAGGCGCCCAACGGCGACCCGGTCTGCGCCACGCAACTGCGCGGCGCCGTGACCATGCGCACCGACGGCACGCCGGTCTGCGCCGGCGGCTGCGTGCCGGGCCAGGCCGGGCTGTGCCGGCCCGAGACGCCGCAAAGCCCCTGAGCCATGGACGTGCCGGCATAAACTCCGCTCCATGAACCCTGCCGACGCTGCCGCCACCGATTCCAAGCCGCCCGGCCTCGGGCGCAGCCTGTCATGGGCCTGGCAGGCCCCGCCCGCCGGCGGCGTGTCGCGGCTGAACCTCACCTGGCGCCTGCTGAAGGCGCAGCTGCGCTCCAACCTGGCCTTGCGCCGCTGGATGGCGGTGGTCCACGAGCACCACGAGCGCGGCCTGATGCCCGACCTGCCGGCCGAATTCCTGCGCGCGGTGCGGCCCGACGTGAACCGGGGCGTGTCGCTGCCCCAGCGCATCACGCACCTGATCGACCATGCCGACTGGCTGGAGACGGCGTTCCAGCCCGCCGCGCTGCAGCAGCTGGCGGCTGGGCAGCCGGTGGTGCTGGCCGAGCTGCCGTCGTCCGGCCATGACCCGCTGCGCCTGCAGCTGCAGCGCGCCGCGCCCCACAGCCTGGAAGGCGACCTGCTGCTCACGCTGACGACGCTGCCGGACGACGGCCGCGCGGTGGACCTCGCGGCGCTCGCGTTCAGCTGCTTTCGCATCCAGGGCCAGCCCTGCCTGGCGATCGGCGGCCTGCGCGGGCCGCGGCAGCCCGGCGGGCGCCTGAGTCCGGAAGACCTGCTGCGGGCCCTGCGGGGCTGGAGAACGCCGGTGTTCCTGGTGCGCGTGATGCAGTCGCTGGCCCAGTTCTGGAACCTGCCGCTGGTTGGCCTGGACCCGGCCTGGCACTCGCTGCAGGCCGGCGGCCGGCTGCCGCGGGACGCCGGCCGCCGCGAGCTGGCCCAGCGCATTGCCGACAGCCACAACGCCCTGTGGGAGCACTTCGGCGCCAAGCATGGCGCCGAAGGCTGGCGCGTGCTGTCGCGCGAATCCGACGACGCGCTGGCGGCCACCGCCTCGTCGGCCGACAAGCGTGCGCGCCAGGCCCGGCGCGCAGACTACTGGATCCGTGTCAACACCCGGCTGAGCCGCGGCCTGGGCGAGGTGCTGCTGCGCCCCGGCCGGCACGCCAGCCTGCACGGCATGACCGAGAGCCACACGATCCAGGACAACCCGTTCACCCGTTCGGGCGCGCCCTCCAGCGTGCTGGACTCGGGGCCCGGCGAACTGATCGGCCGGCTCTGAGGTTCGCCTGCCGGCAGGGCAGGGCGCGCACGGTCCCGTTCAGGCCTTGCCGGCGGGCTGCGGCAGCGTCATCGAGGCACCGGCGCCGCGCCGCACGCTGCCCGTGAACGCAAAATCGACCTCGGGCGCGAGCCCGCTCACGATGCGCGCGATCGACTTGCCCGAGCCGCAGGCATGGGTCCAGCCCAGCGTGCCGTGGCCGGTGTTGAGGAACAGGTTCGGCAGCTTCGTCCCGCCGATCAGCGGCACGTTGCTCGGCGTGGCGGGGCGCAGGCCGGTCCAGAACTGGGCCTGCGTGGTGTCGCCGGCGCCAGGGAACAGTTCTTCGACGCGGCGCACGATGGCTTCGCAGCGCACGCGGTTCAGGTCGCGGTCGTAGCCGTTGAGCTCGGCCGTGCCGGCGATGCGCAGGCGGTCGCCCGACTCGGAGGTGTAGCGCGAGAACACGAGCTTGAACTCGTCGTCGGTCAGCGAGACCTGGTGCGCCTTCGAGGCGTCCTTCACGGGCAGCGTCACCGAGTAGCCCTTGGCCGGATAGATCGGCAGGCGAATGCCCAGCGGCGCGGCGTACAGCGGGCTCAGCGAGCCCATGGCCAGCACGAAGGCGTCGCCGCGGATGCGCTGGAAACGGCCTTCGCTGTCGGTGGCCTCGACGTGGTCGATGCTGCCGCCGGCTTCGCGCAGCGCGGTCACCGTGTGGCTCATCAGGAACCGGACGCCGGCGGCCTGTGCCAGCGTGACGAGCTCGCGCGCGAAGCGGTTGGCGTCGCCCGATTCGTCCTCGGCCGTGTAGGTGGCGCCGGCCAGTTGCGGACGGATGTGGGCGAGCGCGGGCTCGATCTTCACGGCCTCGTCGGCCGAGATCACCCGGCGCTCGCAGCCCAGCGCGCGCATCTGCTCGGCGGGCTGGAGGGCGGCGTCGAACTCCTTTTGCGTCGTGTAGAAGTGCAGGATGCCCTGCGTGCGCTGGTCGTAGGCCAGGCCGGTGTCGCGGCGCAGCTGCTGCAGCACGTTGCGGCTGTAGGTGCCCAGGCGCACGATCTGCTCGATGTTGTGCCGGGTGCGCGCCGGCGTGCATTCGCGCAGGAACTGCAGGCCCCAGAGCCACTGGCGCAGGTCGGCGCGCAGGCGGAACAGCAGCGGCGCGTCTTCCTTGCCCAGCCACTGCAGCACCTTGAGCGGCGCACTCGGGTTGGCCCAGGGCTCGGCATGGCTGACCGAGATCTGCCCGCCGTTGGCGAAGCTGGTTTCGGCGGCCGGGGTGGCCTGCCGGTCGATCACGGTCACGTCGTGGCCGAGCTGCTGGAGGTAATACGCCGAGGTGACGCCGAGCAGGCCGGCGCCGAGAACGATCACTCGCATGATGAGAGCCTTTTTGACAGAAGGTCCGCGCGGGGTGGACGCGAGCTGCTATCAAAAGAGGAGCAACCCGGCGCTGTCCGCGTGGTTGCCGCTCCCCCTGTCCTTGGTACCTGAGAGATTCACCCGCCGGTTCTCCGGGGGGCTTGCTCCTTCGGTGCATCACGGTGGTGATGGCTCTCCAGACGGCTTTTCAGTGTGTGCAGTACGGAACCTGAGCGTGTATGGGAGTTTGCGCCTTCGGTGGAACGCGGCTGGCGCGTTCGCTCTCCTGCAGCTGTCCATTGTAGAGGGAGTCGGGCAGTGCGGTATCGCCTGCCGGTACGCGGCGTGCCGCCTGGCAGGCCCCGGCGAAGCAGCGCCGCCGGCCGGGGGCCGCGCGGCCACACTGGCGCCGTGGATGCCACCCGGGAGAAGGCATGAGCCGCCCCCGGAACCGCCACAGGCCTGCGGCACAATCTGCCGCAACATCGACGCCGACCGTGAAGAGGAGCCCCGTATGACGAGCCAGAGCAGCCCCGCCGCCGCCCCCGCGCCGGGCGAGCACCCCAACCAGTTCGCGCTGCTCCGGCAACGCCGCTTCGCGCCCTTCTTCTGGACGCAGTTCTCGGGCGCGGCCAACGACAACCTGTTCAAGTTCGCCTTCACCGTGATGGTGACCTACCAGCTCAGCGTGGGCTGGCTGCCGCCGGCGATGGCGGGGCTGGTGATCGGTGCGCTGTTCATCCTGCCGTTCCTGCTGTTCTCGGCCACCAGCGGCCAGCTCACCGACAAGCACGACAAGACGGTGATGATCCGCTTCGTGAAGAACCTGGAGATCGTGATCATGGCGATCGCGGCCTGGGGCTTCTACAGCGAGAACGCGGCGGTGCTGCTGGGCTGCACCTTCCTCATGGGCCTGCACTCCACGCTGTTCGGCCCGGTCAAGTTCGCCTATCTGCCGCAGGTGCTCAATGAGCGCGAACTGACCGGCGGCAACGGCATGGTGGAGATGGGCACCTTCGTCGCGATCCTGCTGGGCAACGTCGTGGGCGGGCTGATCATGGCGGTGCCCGAGGTCGGCCACCGCGACGTGGCCATCGCCTGCGTGCTGCTGGCGCTGGCGGGGCGCGCGGTGGCGCAGTTCATCCCGAGCGCGCCGGCCACCGACCCGGGCCTGAAGATCAACTGGAACCCGGTCAGCGAGACCTGGCGCAACCTGCGGCTGGCGCACGACAACATCGTGGTCTTCCGATCGCTGCTGGGCATCAGCTGGATGTGGTTCTTCGGCGCGGTGTTCCTGAGCCAGTTCCCGAGCTTCGCCAAGGAGGTGCTGCACGGCAACGAGCAGGTGGCCTCGCTGCTGCTGGTGGTGTTCTCCATCGGCATCGGCACCGGCTCGCTCCTGTGCGAGGTGCTGAGCCGCCGCCACATCGAGATCGGCCTGGTGCCGCTGGGCGCGATCGGCATGAGCGTGTTCGCGGTGGACCTGTACTTCGCCGCGCGCGGCCTGCCGCCGGCCGACAGCCTCACGTTGGGCCAGTTCGTGGCGATCGGCGCGCACTGGCGCGTGATGGCCGACCTGGCGCTGCTGAGCCTGTTCGCGGGCCTGTACAGCGTGCCGATGTACGCGCTGATCCAGATGCGCGCGCAGCCCACGCACCGCGCCCGCATCATCGCGGCCAACAACATCCTCAATGCGCTGTTCATGATCGCCAGCTCGGTGATCGCGGGCGGGCTGCTCGAGGCCGGCTTCACCATCCCGCAGATCTTCCTGCTGGTGGGCCTGGCCAATGCGGTGGTGGCCTTCTACATCTTCATGCTGGTGCCCGAGTACCTGCTGCGCTTCATCGCCTGGGGCGCCTCGCGCTTCATCTACCGCTTCCGGGTGCGGGGCGACGAGCACATCCCGATGCAGGGCGCGGCCGTGCTGGTGTGCAACCATGTGAGCTTCGTCGATGCGGTGCTGCTGATGGCGGCCAGCCCGCGGCCGATCCGCTTCCTGATGGATCACCGCATCTTCCGTTTCCCGGTGCTGGGCTGGCTGTTCCGGCTGGCCAAGGCCATCCCGATCGCGCCGCAGAAGGAAGACCCGGCCGCCTACGAGGCCGCCTTCGAGCAGGCCGCCGAGGTGTTGCGTGAGGGCGACCTGCTGGCCATCTTTCCCGAGGGCGGCATCACGCGCGACGGGCAGATCCAGGAGTTCAAGGGCGGCATCATGAAGATCCTCGAGCGCGCGCCGGCGCCGGTGATCCCGATGGCGCTGACCAACCTCTGGGGCTCGTACTTCAGCCGCATCGAGAAGGAAGGCGCCATGGTGCGGCCGTTCCGGCGCGGCATGTTCAGCCGCGTCGGCCTCAACGTGGGCGCGGCCCTGGCGCCGGCCGAGGTCCAGCCGCAGCCGCTGCGCGAACGCGTGGCGGCCCTGCTGGCGCAGGGCTGAACGGTACTGCCAACCGATACCGGCCGACGCATCCGCCACGACTTTGCAGCGCCGCGCGGGTACCCGGCCGCGCCGCGCCACACTGCGCTCCATGTTCAACCAACCGGAGGGGTTTTTTATGCAAGTGATGGTGCATCGCGATTCCAAGGCCTGGCAGCTGCAGGTGTGGGCGTCCTTCGGGATCGCCGTTTTTCTGTGTGCCGTGGGGCTGGCCTGGCTGCCGGGCCGGGACCTGGACCGGGCGTTCATGATCATGGGCTACTTCTTCTGCCTGTCCGCGGCCTTCGTCCTCGCCAAGTTCGTGCGCGACAACGAAGCGGGCCGCGCCGAACGCCGCCCGTCCGATACGCCGATGTTCCGCATGGTGGTGTGGGGCGGCTTCTTCCTGGCCATGGGGCTGACCGGCTGGGGCCTGTGGCGCATGGAGGTCAACGAGACCTACAAGGCCTTCCTGCTGGTGAGCTGGCTCTACCTGATCACCTGCACCTTCACGCTGGCCAAGACCCTGCGCGACCGCCACGAAGCCGACCTCGCCGAAGCGCGCCTGCAGGGCCGCATGGCGCGCGGCGAAGAAGCCGCTGCCCGCTGAAGCACCGGCACCCATAACGACGAAGGAATCCTCATGAAACTCCGAATGACGGCATCGGCCTGCCTCCTGGCCGCCAGTCTTCTGTCCGGCCTGCCTGCGCAGGCCCATGCCCAGGGCGCGGCCTCGGCCGTGAGCGCCGTCTCGGCCCTGCCGCTGGCCTCCGTGGTGACGGTGGGCGCCAGCGCTGCCAGTGCCGCGCTGGCGCTGCCGCTGCCGGTCGCGCTGTCGGCGGGGGGCGCGGTGCTCACGGTCAAGGCCGTGGAGGCCAGTGCCCGCGGCACGGTGTACCTGCTGGAGCGGGCCTCTGACGGCGCGCGCGTGAGCGTGGAGGTGGTGGGCCGGGGCGCGAGCCAGGCCGTGCTGTCGGCCGGAACGGCGGTGACCGTCAGCGTCATCGGCGCGGGCGTGGTGCTGTCGGCGCTGGGCGAGGCCATCGCCTTCGTGCCCAATGAACTGGGCCGCGCCCTGCTGCACAACGAGCGCATCACGTTCTGACGCCATGAAGCTGCACCTGTGGCCGGTCGTCGTGCTGGCGGGCCTGCTGGCCCTGGCGCCGCCCGCGCAGGCCGGCCGCTCCTGCGAAGCCGGCAAACCCACCGCGCAGACGATCGAGAAGGGGCTCACGCTGGCCGAACGCACGATGCAGGCGCTGGACGCCGAGCATGCGCGTTCGGGCGCGAAGCTGGTGGTGCTGGCCCGCATGGGGCAGAACCTGAGCGCGTACGGGCTGCGCTACTCGCACCTCGGCTATGCCTACAAGACCCCCGAGGGGCCCTGGCGCGTGGCGCACAAGCTCAACACCTGCGGCACGGCCGAGTCGGCGCTGTACCGCCAGGGGCTGGGCGAGTTCTTCCTGGACGACCTGTGGCAGTACGAGGCGGCCTGGGTGGTTCCCACGCGCGAGGTGCAGGAGCGGCTGTACGCGCTGTTGCAGGACGACGGCCGGACCGCCGCGCTGCATGGCAAAGCCTACAGCATCGTGAGCTACGCCTGGGCGCAGAAGTACCAGCAGTCCAACCAATGGGCGATCGAGACGCTGGCGCTGGCCATGGAGCCGGCGGCCGGCACGCGCGAGCGGGCCCAGGCCTGGCTCAGGGCGCAGGGCTACGAGCCCGGCGTGCTGACGATCGGGCCGCTCACGCGGCTGGGCGGGCGCATCGGCTCGGCCAATGTGGCGTTCGACGACCACCCGCCCGGCAAGCGCTTCTCGGACCGCATCGAAACCGTCACGGTGGACTCGGTGTTCGCCTGGCTGGCGCGCGCCCGGCTCGGCGGCGCGCCGGTGGCGATCCGGCTGTAGCAGGCGTCGGCCCGGGCGGGCCCGCAGCAGGGCGCTCAGGCGCTGCGGATGCCGCAGCCGTGCAGCACGAAGGCAATGACTTCGCGCGCGATGGCTTCGCGGTCCAGCGGCTCGCCGTCGGCCTGCCCGAGCAGGGCGCGGGCCTGCAGCGCGAAATCGGCGTAGTGCTGGGTCATGGCCCAGATGTGCATGAGCAGCAGGCGCGCATCCATCGGCCGCAGCAGGCCGGCGGCGGTCCATCCCTGGATGATGTCGACCTTCTTTTGCGTCCAGGCACGGGCATTGGGCCAGTAGCGCTCGAGGTTGTGGCCGCCGTCGAGCACCTCGCGCGTGAAGATGCGCGAGATCTCGGGGTGGTCGAAGGCGTGGTCGAGCTTCTGGCGGATGTAGCCGGCCAGCACCGCGCCGGGATCGCTGCCCGCTTCCTCGACCGGGAACACCACCTTCCAGTCGTTCAGCACCGAGGTCAGGAGTTCCTCGTAGAGCTCCTCCTTGCCGGCGATGTAGTAGTGCAGCTGCGGCTTGGTCAGGCCGGCGCGTTCGGCGATGGCCTGGGTCGAGGTGCCCTTGAGGCCGTGCAGGCTGAACTCGGCGATGGCCGCCGCGCGGATCGCCGCCATGATGCGCTGGCGTGCCGGCCGCGTCCGCGACGGCGCTGCGCTGGGCGCGGGGCGGCCGGAGGCGGTGGCTGGGTGGGAGCGGGTCGGGCGGTCCAGGGACATGGGGGTTCTGGCAGGAGCGGAGTCTGGGCGGCATCCTACTCCGAGCCCGGCGCGGCGGGCCCGCGTCAGACGCCGCGCGCCCGATCGGCCGCGAACTGGCGCCTGAAGGCGGCGAAGCCGCCGGTGTCCAGCGCGCTGCGCACTTCCTGCATCAGGTTCAGGTAGTAGTGCAGGTTGTGGATGGTGGTGAGCATCGGGCCGAGCATTTCGCCGCAGCGGTCCAGGTGGTGCAGGTAGGCGCGGCTGAAGCCGCCGCGTCCGCCCTGGTCCCAGGACACGCCCGCCGTGCCGGCGCAGGCGTGGCAGGTGCAGCTGGTGTCGAGCGGCTGCGGGTCGCTCTTGTGGCGGGCATTGCGGATCTTCAGATCGCCGTAGCGTGAAAACAGCGTGCCGTTGCGCGCATTGCGCGTGGGCATCACGCAGTCGAACATGTCCACGCCCTGGGCCACGCCCTCGACCAGGTCTTCCGGCGTGCCCACGCCCATCAAGTAGCGCGGCTTGTGGGCCGGCAGCCGGTGCGGCGTGTGCGCCATGATGCGCAGCATCTCGTCCTTGGGCTCGCCCACGCTCACGCCGCCGATGGCGTAGCCGGGAAAGTCCATCGCCACCAGCGCGTCCAGCGATTCCTGGCGCAGGTGCTCGTACATGCCGCCCTGCACGATGCCGAACAGCGCGTTGGGGTTTTCCAGCCGCTGGAACTCGGCCTGGCTGCGCAGCGCCCAGCGCCGGCTCATCTCCATCGACTGGCGCGCCTCGCGCTCGGTGGTGAGGTGGCCCTTGGTTTCGTAGGGCGTGCACTCGTCGAGCTGCATCACGATGTCGGAGTTCAGCACTGTCTGGATCTGCATGCTGACCTCGGGCGACATGAACAGCTTGTCGCCGTTCACCGGGCTGGCGAAATGGACGCCTTCCTCGGTGATCTTGCGCATCGCGCCCAGGCTCCAGACCTGGAAGCCGCCCGAGTCGGTGAGGATGGGCTTGTTCCATTTCTCGAACTGGTGCAGGCCGCCGAAGCTTTGCATGATGTCCAGCCCGGGGCGCATCCAGAGGTGGAAGGTGTTGCCCAGGATGATCTGCGCGCCCATCTCTTCCAGGCTGCGCGGCATCACGCCCTTGACGGTGCCGTAGGTGCCCACGGGCATGAAGATCGGCGTCTGCACCACGCCGTGGTTGAGCGTGAGGCGGCCGCGCCGGGCGTGGCTGGCGGGGTCGGCGGCGAGGAGGTCAAACTGCAGCATGGGCGGATTCTCTTTGAAGCAGCATGGCATCGCCATAGCTGAAGAAGCGGTAGCGCTCGGCGATGGCGTGCCGGTACAGCGCCATGACGTGCTCGTAGCCCGCGAAGGCGCTGACCAGCATCATGAGGGTGGACTTGGGCAGGTGGAAGTTGGTGATGAGCCGGTCCACCACCTGGAAGGCGAAGCCCGGCGTGATGAAGATGCAGGTGTCGCCGCTGGCCGCGCCCGAGGCGGCCCAGGATTCCAGCGTGCGCACGGTGGTGGTGCCCACGGCCACGATGCGGCCGCCGCGCGCGCGGGCGGCCGCAATGGCCTGCTGCGTGGCCTCGGGCACCTGGTACCACTCGCTGTGCATGCGGTGCTCGGCGATGTTCTCGGTCTTCACGGGCTGGAAGGTGCCGGCGCCCACGTGCAGCGTGACGCTGACGCGCTGCACGCCGCGCGCCTCCAGCGCGGCGAGCAGGGCCTCGTCGAAATGCAGCGCCGCCGTGGGGGCCGCCACCGCGCCGGGGTGGCGCGCGAACACGGTCTGGTAGCGGCGCTCGTCTTCGGCCGAGTCCGCGTGCGTGATGTAGGGCGGCAGCGGCACGTGGCCGTGCTGCTGCATGAGCTGGTAGGGGTCGCCGCTCAGCGCGAAGCGGAACAGCGGGCCCTGCTCGTCGGGCCAGCGGCCCAGCAGCGTGGCGCCGAAGCCGCCCGCCATGCGCAGTTCGGCGCCCGGCAGCGGCTTCTTGCTGACCTTCATGTGCGCCACGACTTCACGGCCCTGCAGCACGCGCTCGATCAGCAGCTCCACCTTGCCGCCCGACGATTTCTCGCCGAACAGGCGGGCCTTCACCACCTGGGTGTCGTTGAACACCAGCAGGTCGCCGGGTTGCAGCAGGGCGGGCAGCTCGCGGAATACGCGGTCCACTGGCTGAGGATGGGTGCCGTCGAGCAGGCGCGAGCCGCTGCGTTCGGCGGCCGGGTGCTGGGCAATGAGTTGATCGGGAAGTGCGAAGTCGAAGTCGCCGAGCGTGAAGGAGCGCATGTGCTTGAGGGCCTGACAAACCCGTGCCAAGTGGGAAGGGAAAAAGAAAAGACAGGGCAGAATTGTCCCATGACCGACAAGAAGGAGATGTCCGCGCCGCAAAAAGCCTTGCTCAAGCTTGGCCTGGCGCGTGACATCGACCTGGCCCTGCACCTGCCGCTGCGCTACGAGGACGAGACCCGCATCGTGAAGCTGAGCGAGGCGCGCGAGGGCGACACGGCGCAGATCGAGGCCACGGTCACGGCCTGCGAGGTGACGTTCCGCCCGCGCCGGCAGCTGCTGGTGACGGTGGACGACGGCAGCGACACCTGCGTGCTGCGCTTCTTCAACTTCTACCCCTCGCAGCAGAAGGCGCTGGCCGTGGGCACGCGCATCCGGGCGCGCGGCGAGCTCAAGGGCGGCTTCCTGGGCTGGACCATGATGCATCCCTCGTTCCGCGCCGCCGGCGGCGAGCTGCCCAACGCGCTGACGCCGGTCTATTCCACGGTGGCCGGCCTGCCCCAGGCCTACCTGCGCCGCGCCGTGCTGGGCGGCCTGGCGCGCGCCGACCTGTCGGACACCTTCCCGCCGGGCGTGGCGGTGCCCGAGGCCGTTTTTTCAAGGAAAAATGGCCAGAGGTCCGCGTGGGGCCTACGTGAGTCGCTATCATTTTTGCACCAACCTGCGCCCGATGTGGCACTCGCCACGCTGGAGGACCACAGCCACCCGGCCTGGCAGCGGCTCAAGGCCGAGGAACTGCTGGCGCAGCAGCTGTCGCAGCTGCAGTCCAAGCGCGAGCGCGCCCGGCACCGCGCGCCCGCGCTGGCGGCGCCGGCCGGCGGCCTGCACGAGAAGCTGCTGGCGGTGCTGCCGTTCCAGCTCACGCGCGCCCAGCACCGCGTGGGCGAGGACATCGCGCGCGATCTGGCGCGCCCCGTGCCCATGCACCGCCTGCTGCAGGGCGACGTGGGCTCGGGCAAGACCGTGGTGGCCGCGCTGGCCGCGGCGATCTGCATCGACGCCGGGCGCCAGTGCGCGCTGATGGCGCCCACCGAAATCCTGGCCGAGCAGCATTTCCGCAAGCTCATCGGCTGGCTCGAGCCGCTGGGCGTGCGCGTGGCCTGGCTCACCGGCGGCCAGAAGAAGAAGGAGCGCGCCGCCATGCTCGCGCTGATCGCCAGCGGCGAGGCCGGCCTGGTGGTGGGCACGCATGCGGTGATCCAGGACCAGGTGCAGTTCCGCAGCCTGGCGCTGGCCATCATCGACGAGCAGCACCGCTTCGGCGTGGCGCAGCGGCTGGCGCTGCGCGGCAAGATGCAGGAAAGCGCGCGGCCCGGCAGCATCGCCGCCAGGCCGCCCCAAGGCGATGCTGCCCCCTCGGGGGGCAGCGACCCGCGCAGCGGCGGAGCGTGGGGGCTGTCAGTTTCCGAGCCGCATCTGCTGATGATGACCGCCACGCCGATCCCGCGCACGCTGGCCATGAGCTACTACGCCGACCTCGACGTCTCCACCATCGACGAGCTGCCGCCAGGGCGCACGCCCATCGTCACCAAAGTGATCGCCGAACAGCGGCGCGAGCAGGTGGTCGAGCGCATCCGCGCGCAGCTCGCGCAGGGCCGGCAGGTCTACTGGGTCTGCCCGCTGATCGAAGAGAGCGAGACCGTGGACCTGACCAACGCCACGGCCACGCACGAGGCCCTGAGCGCGGCCCTGCCCGGCGTCATGGTGGGCCTGCTGCATTCGCGCATGCCGGCGGCCGAGAAGAAGGCGGTGATGTCGCTGTTCACCGGCGGCCAGATGGGCGTGCTGGTCTCCACCACCGTGATCGAGGTCGGCGTGGACGTGCCCAATGCCTCGCTGATGGTGATCGAGCATGCCGAGCGCTTCGGCCTGTCGCAGCTGCACCAGCTGCGCGGGCGCGTTGGGCGCGGCGCGGCGGCCTCGGCCTGCGTGCTGCTGTACTCGGCGGGTGACAGCGGCCGGCTCGGCGAGACCGCGCGGGCGCGGCTCAAGGCCATGGCCGAGACCGGCGACGGCTTCGAGATCGCGCGGCGTGACCTCGACATCCGCGGCCCCGGCGAGTTCCTGGGTGCGCGCCAGTCGGGCGCGGCGCTGCTGCGTTTTGCCGATCTGGCCACCGACACCGACCTGCTGGAATGGGCGCGCGCAACTGCACCGGCCATGCTGGATCGGCACCTCGAATGGGCCCGCCGGCACGCCGAACGCTGGTTGGGTGGAAAATCGGAGTATCTGAAGGCCTGAAATGAAAACCACCCCCGAAGCGCCTGTGGCGCCCCGTGCACGCAGCCAGAGGCTGCGGCTCTTCGGGCTGTCCAAGCCTGCGCAGGCAGGCTTGGAGCCGCAGCCCTCAGCTCCCAAGGGGGCGCCACCCGCGGCCCGGCCAAGCCGGCTCCGCGGTGGCCGGGGTCTGGGCCGCACCGCTATGGATAAATGAAATGACTCTGACGGAGCTCAAGTACATCGTCGCCGTTGCGCGCGAAAAGCACTTCGGCAAGGCCGCCGAGGCCTGCTACGTCTCGCAGCCCACGCTGTCGGTGGCGATCAAGAAGCTGGAGGACGAGCTCGAGGTCAAGCTGTTCGAGCGCAGCGCCAACGAGGTCACCGTCACGCCGCTGGGCGAGGAGATCGTGCGCCAGGCGCAGAGCGTGCTGGAGCAGGCCGCCAACATCAAGGAAATCGCCAAGCGCGGCAAGGACCCGCTGGCCGGGCCGCTGAAGCTGGGCATCATCTACACCATCGGCCCCTACCTGCTGCCCGACCTGGTGCGCCAGGCGATCGCGCACACGCCGCAGATGCCGCTGATGCTGCAGGAGAACTTCACCGTCAAGCTGCTGGAGATGCTGCGCACCGGCGAGATCGACTGCGCCATCCTGGCCGAGCCCTTCCCCGACACCGGCCTGGCGATGGCGCCGCTGTACGACGAGCCGTTCATGGCCGCCGTGCCGAGCCACCACGCGCTGGCCACGCGCCAGGCCGTCACCGCCCAGGAGCTCAAGAGCGAGACCATGCTGCTGCTGGGCACCGGCCACTGCTTTCGCGACCACGTGCTCGAGGTCTGCCCCGAGTTCGCGCGCTTCTCCAGCGATGCCGAAGGCATCCGCAAGAGCTTCGAGGGCTCGTCGCTGGAGACCATCAAGCACATGGTGGCGGCCGGCATGGGCGTGACGCTGGTGCCGCGGCTGAGCGTGCCCCGGGAGGCGTTCGAGCCCAAGAAGCGCAAGAAGGACGAGGACGCTTTCGTCAAGTACCTGCCGATCACCGACGAGCAAGGCGGTGGCCCGCCGATGCGCC
Source organism: Variovorax terrae (assembly GCF_022809125.1). Lineage (NCBI taxonomy): Bacteria > Pseudomonadati > Pseudomonadota > Betaproteobacteria > Burkholderiales > Comamonadaceae > Variovorax > Variovorax terrae. The sequence goes on from NZ_JALGBI010000002.1 coordinate 113,553, forward strand.
GCGTGGTGCTGGCCTGGCGCCGCAGCTTCACCCGCTACGAAGCCATCGCCGCCTTGCGCAACGCCATCTACGCCTGCGAGCTGCCAGGCGTGAAGCGCCTGTCCTGACCCCTGCCTTCTTGACTGCCCCTTGACTGGAATGATGAACCACGCACAACCCGGCATCCTGCCTCCCGTGCCCGCCGTCGGGCGCTACGTCTTTTTCTCGCTGGCGCACCGCGAGGGCGCGCGCGACGCCCTGGCCCGGCTGGCGCCGCTGGCGGATGGCGCGACGGTGGTGGTGGCGCTCGGGCCGTCGCTGGTGGCCGCCGTGGGCGCCGCGGTGCCTGGCCTGCGGGAGTTTCCCGCGATGGCGGGCCCTGGCGTCGAAGTGCCTTCCACGCCCACGGCGCTGCTGTGCTGGCTGCGCGGCAGCGACCGCGGCGACCTGGTGCTCAAGACGCGCCTGCTCGAAAAGGCCCTGGCGCCGGCGTTCCACCTGGACCGCGCGATCGAGGCCTTCCGCCACGGCCCGGTGGACAGCGACCATGGCCGCGACCTCACGGGCTATGAGGACGGCACCGAAAACCCCGAAGGCGAGGCTGCCGAGGCAGCCGCCTTCGTGCAGGCCGGCGGGCCGGGGCTGGACGGGTCGAGCTTCGTGGCCGTGCAGCAGTGGGTGCACGATTTCGACGCCTTCGAGCGCATGAGCCCCGCCGAGCAGGACAATGCCATCGGCCGCCGGCGCAGCGACAACGAGGAGCTGGAAGACGCGCCCGAGGCCTCGCACGTCAAGCGCACGGCGCAGGAGAGCTTCGATCCCGAGGCCTTCGTGCTGCGCCGCTCCATGCCCTGGGCCATGGGGTCGCGCGCCGGCCTGCTGTTCGTGGCCTTCGGCAAGTCGCTGGACGCGTTCGAGGCGCAGATGCGCCGCATGGCCGGGCAGGACGACGGCATCGTGGACGCGCTGTTCGGTTTCTCCCGGCCGCTGTCGGGCGCCTACTTCTGGTGCCCGCCGATGCTGGGCGGCCGGCTCGACCTGCGGCAGCTCGGCCTGTGATGCGGCGCGAGCGGCTGCGGCTGTACCTGGACCTGATCCGCTGGGATCGCCCGGCCGGCTGGCTGCTGCTGCTGTGGCCCTCGCTGAGCGCGCTCTGGATCGCCGCCCACGGCTTCCCCGGCTGGCCCCTGGTGGCGGTGTTCACGCTGGGCACCATCCTGATGCGCAGCGCGGGCTGCTGCGTCAACGACGTGGCCGACCGCGAGTTCGACCGCCACGTCAAGCGCACCGCGCAGCGGCCGGTGACGGCCGGCAAGGTGTCGGTGAAGGAAGCGCTGGTGCTCGGGGCCGTGCTGGCCCTGGCGGCCTTCGCGCTGGTGCTGACCACCAACGCCGCCGCCATCGCCTGGTCGTTCGCGGCGCTGGCCGTCGCGCTGATCTATCCCTATGCCAAGCGCTACGTGTCGATGCCGCAGGCGGTGCTGGGCGTGGCCTTCAGCTTCGGCATCCCGATGGCGTTCGCCGCCGTGCAGTCGCGCGTGCCGCTGACGGCCTGGGTGCTGCTGCTGGGCAACCTGTTCTGGGTGCTGGCCTACGACACCGAGTACGCCATGGTGGACCGCGACGACGACCTGAAGATCGGCATGAAGACCTCGGCCATCACGCTCGGCCGCCTCGATGTGGCCGTGGTCATGCTCAGCTACCTGGCTTACCTGGCAATTTGGGTCGGGGTCCTTGCCAGCCGGTCATTGGGTGCTATCTTTTATGTAGCAATCGGCATCGCGGCGGCGCAGGCGGCCTGGCACTACACGCTGATCCGCGGGCGCACCCGCGAGGGCTGCTTCAAGGCTTTCCGGCTCAACCACTGGGTCGGGTTCACCGTGTTCGCGGGCATCGCGGGCAGCTACGCGCTGGCGTGAGACCTGACCCCCACGCTCCGCCGCTACGCGGGGCTTTTCATTCTGGGGCGGCCCGGCGACGAAAAAGCCGCCCGGCGGGCGGCTTGGCGGGTGGCGCCGCGGGGCGCTCAGTGCTTGGTGTGCGACGCCGTGCGGGCCTTGGACTTGGCCTTCTTGGCTTTCTTGCCCTTCTTGGCGTGCGTTCCCTTCTTCTTGCTGTGGGCGTGCGTCTGCGCCTTGGCGGAAGCCGTCGAGGGGATCACGGCCAGGGGCACGGCCAGCACGGCTGCGCTGAGCACAGCGCAAAGCAGTTTCTTCATGAATGACTCTTCAAATGGTGTGATGTTTTTCTAGGGCCTGCAGACCGTCGGCAGGCTCTTGGAGAACGCCCGCCGGCAGGCCGGCGGACGCCGCGCTTTATAGCATGCGCTGCGCGCGAAACAAGGCTCAGCCCGCGCCGAATTCGTCGCCCAGCTCGTGGGCGCGGCGCCGGGCGGCGTGCAGGGCGCGCTCGAACAGCGTCTTGAGGTTGTCCTGCTCCATCGAGCTGATGGCGGCATGCGTGGTGCCGCCCTTGGAGGTGACGCGCTGGCGCAGGATCTCGGGCGGCTCGTTGGAGCTGCGGGCCAGCTCGGAGGCGCCGACGAACGTGCCCACCGACAACTGGTGCGCCTGCTCGCGCGACAGGCCCATGTCGGTGCCGGCCTGCGTCATGGCCTCGAGGAAATAGAACACATAGGCCGGGCCCGAGCCTGACAGCGCCGTCACCGCGTCGAGCAGGTCTTCGCGCTCGACCCAGAGGAACTCGCCCGTGGTGCGGATGACCTGCTCCGCCGCCTGCCGGTCCTGCGCCGTGACGGCGGGCCGCGCGTACAGGCCCGTCATGCCCTTGCGCACCAGGGCCGGCGTGTTGGGCATGCAGCGCACCACGCGCTCGGTGCCGAGCCAGCGGGCGATGCTGTCGCTGGGGATGCCGGCCGCCACGCTCAGGTGCAGCGCGGCCTTGGTGTGGAAGCGGCTTTGCAGGGCGGCGTCCTTGAAGCTCTGCGGCTTGACGGCCCAGACCACCAGGGTGGCCCGGTCCAGCGCCGCGCCGGGGCCTTCCAGGGCGGTGATGCCGAACTGCTGCTGGAGCTTGGCGCGGGCCTCGGCAAACGGCTCGACCACGTCGATCTGGCCCGCGGTGAAGCCCTGCTTGAGCAGGCCGCCGATGATGGCGCTGGCCATGTTGCCGCCGCCGACGAAGGCAATGTGCTGTGTGTTCATGGGAAGGGTGCCCTCATTCGATGAATTCAAAGGCCGCGAACTGGGTGATCTGGCCGGGGTTGAAATTGTCGTCGCTCACGAAGACCAGCGTGCGCCCGCCGCCGGGCAGGGGCGGGCCCCAGGTCATGCCCTCGGTGTTGTCGAGGCGGCGCAGGCCGGTGTGCGCGAAATCGGCCACCAGGGCCTTGGCGGCCGGGCGGTGGTTGCCGGGCTGCAGCGCCGGCAGCGCCAGCGTGTCGCTGGCCTGGCGCGTGTCGATCAGATAGAGCCGCAGCGAGGTGCCCACGCCGGCCATGTAGGCGCGCTCCAGCACCAGCAGCGCTCGCCGTCGACCATCAGGATCTCGCTCACGCCGTTGTCGGCCGGGCCGCCGGGCGGCACCGGGGCCTGCGGGATGGCGTCGGGCACGTAGGCGATCTGGCGCACGGCCTCGCCCCGGTCCAGATCGACCAGCGTGAAGCGGCAGGGGCCGCCGGGCGCGCCCACCGTGGGCATGGGGCCGTCCTGCACCAGCGCGTTCTCCATCGCCACCCAGGCCTGGCGGCCGTCGGGCGTCAGGCTCAGGCCCTCGAAGCCGAGGTTGTCGCGCGGCCCCCGCGCGGCATCGGGCGAGGGCTGGAACAGGGCCGGCAGGTTGAATTCGCGCAGCAGCGTGCCGTCGGGGCGGGCTTCGCGCAGCGCCGGGCCGAAGCCGCGCCGCAGGTCGCCCTCGCTGGTCCACAGCAGCGTGCCGGTCTCTGGGCGCCGGCGCAGGGCCTCGGGGTCGGGCACGTCCACGCCCGGCGCCGGGCTGCGGCGTCCCGGGTAGGGCTGGCCGTCGGCGCGCCGCAGCGTGACCACGGCCTGCAGCTCCACCGGGCCGAGCCGGTCCGCCTGCAGCGCCATGCGGGCCGTGTAGAGGCGGGCCGGCTGCAGATCGGAGCGGTCGTCGCTGAGCAGGTAGTAGAGGCCGCTGGCCGGGTCGTAGTCGATGCCCGACAGGCCGCCCACGGTGGTGCCCTGGAACGCCAGCCGGTGCGCCAGCGTGGTGTCGCCGATCAGGCGCAGGCGCGGCGTTGCGCGCGCCGCCGGGCCGGCCGTCGAGGCGCAGCCCGCAGTGGCGCCGAGGGCCACCGCGCCGGCGCCGAGCAGCAGGCGGCGGCGGGCGAGGAGGGCGGGCATCGGGGAGGTCGTCATGGCCGGAAGTTTAGAGCTTGCCGCGCCCTCTGGGGCGGCGCCGGAGGCCCGGATCAGGTCCAAAAAGGGCGGAGGTCCAGGTGTGCTGGTCGTTGGGTGCTATTGATTTTGTAGCATTCTGCATAACCGGCTCCTGCGGGCGCATGGCCCCGGGGCGGTGTGGACAATGGAGCCCATGACGACCGACCTCCTTCCCCGGCCGACACACCGCGCCGAGCTGATGGCCCGCCTGGGCGAGCCGCGCCGCTACGACGTGGCCGTGATCGGCGGCGGCGCCACCGGCCTGGGCGTGGCGCTGGACGCCGCCGCGCGCGGTTTTTCGGTGGTGCTGGTCGAGTCGCACGATTTCGCCAAGGGCACGTCCTCGCGCGCCACCAAGCTGGTGCACGGCGGCGTGCGCTACCTCGCGCAGGGCAACATCTCGCTGGTGCGCGAGGCCCTGCACGAGCGCGCCACGCTGCTGCGCAACGCGCCGCACCTGGCCCAGCCGCTGCCGTTCGTGATGCCGTCCTACCGCCTCTGGGAGACCCCGTTCTACGGCGCCGGCCTCAAGATGTATGACGCGCTGGCCGGCCAGGCCGGCCTGGGCGCGACCGAGTTCCTGGGCCGCGAGGCCGCCCTGCGCCACCTGCCCAACGCGCAGCCGCAAGGACTGCGCGGCGGCGTGAAGTACTGGGACGGCCAGTTCGACGACGCCCGGCTGGCGCTGGCGCTGGCGCGCACGGCGGCGGCCCGGGGGGCGCTGCTGGTCAATTACTGCGCGGCCACCGGCCTGGTCCACGAGGACGGCAAGGTGGCCGGGCTGCTTTGCCAGGACCGCGAAACCGGGCGCGAGTACCGGCTGCAGGCCGGCTGCGTCGTCAATGCCGCCGGCGTCTGGGTGGACGAGCTCCGCCAGAAGGACGGCGAGGCCGGCGGCCGGGCGACCCGGCCCCTGGTGGCGCCCAGCCAGGGCACGCACCTCGTGGTGGACCGGTCGTTCTCGCCCACGGACCACGCCATCCTGGTGCCCCGAACCGCCGACGGGCGGGTGCTGTTCGTCGTGCCCTGGCTGGGCAAGACGATCCTCGGCACCACCGACACGCCGCGCCATGACCTGGCGCGCGAACCGGATGCGTTTGCCGCCGACATCGAATTCATCCTGGGCGAATCGGCCCGCTACCTGCGCCGCGCGCCCACCCGCGCCGATGTCCGCAGCCTCTGGGTCGGCCTGCGGCCGCTGGTCCGGCCGCAGGGCGACGACGGCGACAGCACCAAGGGCCTGAGCCGCGAGCACACGGTGCTGGTCAGCCGCAGCCGCCTCGTCACCGTGACCGGCGGCAAATGGACCACCTACCGCGCTATGGCCGAGGATGTGCTCGACAAGTGCTTCGAGCATGGGCTGCTGCCCCGGGCCCGGCCCGGGGCGACCGTGCACCTGCCGCTGGTGGGGGCCCGGGAGCGCCAGCCGGGCCAGCCCGGCATCAGCGATCCGCCCGGCCTGCATGCCTACGGCAGCGAGGAGGACGCGGTGGCCGCCCTGCCCGGGGCGCAGCGCGAGCTGGGCGGCGGCCTGACCGAGGCGATGGTGCGCTTCGCCGCCCGGCATGAATATGCGCGGACGGTGGAAGACGTGCTGGCAAGGCGCTCCCGGCTGCTGTTCCTGGACGCCCGCCAGGCCGGCGCCCTGGCCACGGAGGCGGGCGCCATCCTGCAGCAGGAAACCGGGGCCGACCCCCAGGTGGTCGCGTTTTCGGCCCTGGCGCGACACTATGGCCAATTGCCCGGCTGAAGGCAGTTGACAGCCCCTTCAGGGTTTGCCATAATCGCTGGCTGCGCTTTAAAAGCGTGTGGAAGTTCGGAAGAGCTTCCAGTTCTGCCCAGCGAAAACGCCGTGAGTGGTTCATGGCGCGGACGACGGGCCCAAGACTGACTGCGGCGTCTTTGCGAGGCAAAGACCCTTGGTACAAGTTGGGAATATTTGAAATGATCCAGACTGAATCCCGGTTAGAGGTTGCCGACAACACCGGCGCGAAGTCCGTTCTGTGCATCAAGGTGCTCGGCGGCTCCAAGCGTCGTTACGCAAGCGTTGGCGACATCATCAAGGTGAGCATCAAGGAAGCTGCTCCGCGTGGCCGCGTCAAAAAAGGCGAGGTTTACAGTGCGGTGGTGGTGCGTACGGCCAAGGGCATCCGCCGTGGCGATGGCTCGCTCGTCAAATTCGATGGCAACGCAGCCGTGTTGCTGAACAACAAGCTGGAGCCCATCGGCACCCGCATCTTCGGACCCGTGACGCGTGAACTGCGTACCGAGAAGTTCATGAAGATCGTGTCCCTGGCTCCTGAAGTTCTGTAAGGACGCGCCATGAACAAGATTCGCAAAGGCGACGAAATCATCGTGCTCGCGGGGCGCGACAAGGGCAAGCGCGGCAAGGTATCGCTGCGCAAGGACGATTCCCATCTGGTGGTCGACGGCATCAATCTGGTGAAGAAACACACCAAGCCGAACCCCCTCAAGGGCACCACCGGTGGCATCGTCGAGAAGGCCATGCCGATCCACCAGTCCAACGTGGCGATCTTCAACGCCGCCACGGGCAAGGCTGACCGCGTGGGCATCAAGTTGCTGGCTGACGGCAAGCGCGTTCGCGTTTACAAGTCCAGCGGCGAAGAAATCAAGGTGGCATGACCATGGCACGACTGCAACAACACTACCGCGAAAAAGTGGCTCCCGAGCTCACGCAGAAGTTCGGCTACAAGTCGCCCATGGAGGTGCCGCGCATCACCAAGATCACGCTCAACATGGGCGTGAGCGAGGCGGTGTCCGACAAGAAGGTCATGGACAACGCTGTGGGCGACCTGACCAAGATCGCCGGCCAGAAGCCGGTGGTGACCAAGGCCAAGAAGGCCATCGCGGGCTTCAAGATCCGCGAAGGCCAGGCCATCGGCGCCATGGTCACGCTGCGCGGCGTGCGCATGTATGAGTTCCTGGACCGTTTCGTCACCGTGGCCCTGCCGCGCGTGCGCGACTTCCGCGGCATTTCCGGCCGCGCGTTCGACGGCCGCGGCAACTACAACATCGGCGTCAAGGAACAGATCATTTTCCCCGAGATCGAGTACGACAAGGTTGATGCCCTGCGCGGTCTGAATATCAGCATCACCACGACGGCCAAGACCGATGAAGAGTGCAAGGCACTGCTCGCCGGCTTCCGTTTCCCGTTCAAGAACTGAGGTGGCGTGTGGCTAAAGTAGCTTTGATCGAGCGTGAGCTCAAGCGAGAAAAACTGGCTGCCAAGTACGCGAAGAAATACGCGGAACTCAAGGCCATTGCAAATGATGCCAAGCGTAGCGACGAAGAGCGCGCTGCAGCCCGTCTGGGCCTGCAGAAGCTCCCGCGCAACGCCAACCCGACGCGTCAGCGCAACCGTTGCGAGATCACGGGCCGTCCGCGCGGAACCTTCCGCCAGTTCGGCCTGGGTCGCGCCAAGATCCGTGAACTGGCCTTCGCCGGTGACATCCCCGGTGTCACCAAGGCCAGCTGGTAAGCCAGGCAGGAGAGATTAAACATGAGCATGAGTGATCCCATCGCCGACCTGCTGACCCGTATCCGCAATGCGCAAATGGTGGCCAAGGCCACCGTGTCGGTGCCCTCTTCCAAGGTGAAGGTGGCCATTGCGCAGGTGCTGAAGGACGAAGGTTACATCGACGGCTTCCAGGTCAAGACCGAAGCCGGCAAGTCCGAGCTTGAAATTGCCCTGAAGTATTACGCCGGCCGCCCCGTGATCGAGCGTATCGAGCGCGTGAGCCGTCCCGGTCTGCGCGTGTACAAGGGCCGCGACGCCATTCCCCAGGTCCAGAACGGCCTGGGTGTGGCCATCGTCACTACGCCTAAGGGCGTGATGACCGACCGCAAGGCGCGCGCTACCGGTGTCGGTGGCGAAGTGCTGTGCTACGTGGCTTAAAGCGGAGAAACTGAAATGTCCCGTGTAGGAAAAATGCCCGTCGCCGTCCCCGCTGGTGTGGACGTGTCGATCAAGGAAGACCAGATCAGCGTCAAGGGCGCCGGCGGCACGCTGTCGCTGGCCCTGAACGTGCTGGTCAACGTAAAGAACGATGCCGGCAAGCTGAGCTTCGAGCCCGCGAACGAATCGCGCGAAGCCAACGCCATGAGCGGCACCATGCGTCAGCTGGTGAACAACATGGTGGTCGGCGTGACCAAGGGCTTCGAGAAGAAGCTGAGCCTGGTCGGCGTGGGCTACAAGGCCCAGGCGCAAGGCGCCAAGCTGAACCTGTCGGTGGGCTTCTCCCACCCGGTCAACAAGGACATGCCCGCCGGTATCACCGTGGCGACGCCTGCCCCGACCGAAATCGTGATCAAGGGCGCTGACCGTCAGCGCGTGGGTCAAGTGGCCGCTGAGATTCGTGCGATTCGCCCGCCCGAGCCCTACAAGGGCAAGGGCATCCGCTATGCGGATGAGAAGATCACGATCAAAGAGACCAAGAAGAAATAAGGAGCTGCAACATGTTGACCAAGAAAGAGCAGCGTCTTCGCCGGGCCCGTCAGACCCGCATCCGCATCGCCACGCAAGGCGTTGCGCGCCTGACGGTGAACCGTACCAATCTGCATATCTATGCCAGCGTGATCTCGGGCGACGGCGCCAAGGTGCTGGCCAGCGCGTCCACGGCCGAGGCCGATGTGCGCAAGGCGCTGGGCGGCTCCGGCAAGGGTGGCAACACCGCCGCGGCCCAGGCCATCGGCAAGCGCATCGCCGAGAAGGCGAAGGCTGCCGGCGTCGAGAAGGTGGCATTCGACCGCTCGGGCTTTGCCTACCACGGTCGCGTCAAGGCGCTGGCCGATGCCGCGCGTGAAGCCGGCTTGCAGTTCTAACGGACACGGAAACAGACATGGCTAAAGTTCAAGCAAAAATGCAAACTAAGGGTCAGGACGAAGGTCGTGACGATGGTCTGCGCGAAAAAATGATCGCGGTCAACCGCGTGACCAAGGTGGTGAAGGGGGGCCGTATCCTCGGTTTCGCCGCACTGACCGTGGTCGGCGACGGTGACGGCCGCGTGGGCATGGGCAAAGGCAAGTCCAAGGAAGTGCCGGCCGCCGTGCAGAAGGCGATGGAAGAAGCCCGCCGCAACATGACCAAGGTCACGCTGAAGAACGGCTCGCTGCACCACAAGGTGTTCGGCCAGCACGGCGCCGCTTCCGTCATGATGAGCCCCGCCCCCAAGGGTACCGGCATCATCGCCGGCGGCCCGATGCGCGCGGTGTTCGAAGTCATGGGCATCACCGATATCGTGGCCAAGAGCCATGGTTCGACCAATCCCTACAACATGGTTCGTGCCACGTTCGACGCGCTGAAGAACTCCACCACCCCGGCGGAAGTTGCAGCCAAGCGCGGCAAGACCGTTGAAGAACTCTTCGCCTGATCGGGAGTTTCAAGATGACGACGCAACAAACAGTCAAGATCCAGCTGGTTCGCAGCCCTATCGGCTGCAAGGAATCGCACCGCGCCACCGTTCGCGGCCTGGGCCTGCGCAAGCTCAACAGCACGAGCGAACTGCAGGATACGCCCGCGGTGCGCGGCATGATCAACAAGATCAGCTACCTGATCAAAGTGCTTTAAGAGGTTGATGATGGAACTCAATGGCATCAAGCCCGCCGCCGGCGCCAAGCACGCCAAGCGCCGCGTGGGCCGCGGCATCGGCTCCGGCCTGGGCAAGACCGCAGGCCGCGGTCACAAGGGCCAGAAGTCGCGTTCGGGCGGCTACCACAAGGTGGGCTTCGAAGGCGGTCAAATGCCGCTGCAGCGCCGCCTGCCCAAGCGCGGCTTCAAGTCGCACCTGCTGAAGTTCAACGCCGAAGTCACCCTGAGCGCGCTCGAGCAGCTCGGCGCCGCCGAGGTGGACCTGCTGGCACTCAAGCAGGCTGGCTTGGTCGGCGAACTCGCCAAGGTGGTCAAGGTCATCAAGTCGGGCTCGATCAGCAAGGCTGTCAAGCTCACCGGGATCGGTGCAACTGCGGGTGCCAAGGCTGCCATTGAAGCGGCTGGTGGCAGCGTGGCCGCCTGACCTGTGCTGGTGAAAGAAGGCATTTAAGTGGCAACCAGCGCGGCACAAATCGCAAAGACGGGCAAGTTCGGCGACCTGCGTCGCCGGCTGGTCTTCTTGCTGCTGGCCCTGGTGGTGTACCGTATCGGTGCCCACATTCCGGTGCCCGGCATCGACCCCGGCCAGCTGCAGCAGCTGTTCAAGGGCCAGCAGGGCGGCATCCTGAGCCTGTTCAACATGTTCTCGGGTGGCGCTCTGTCGCGCTTCACGGTGTTCGCGCTGGGCATCATGCCGTACATTTCGGCGTCGATCATCATGCAGCTGCTCACCTATGTCGTTCCGACATTCGAGCAGCTCAAGAAGGAAGGCGAAGCCGGCCGTCGCAAGATCACGCAGTACACGCGCTATGGCACGCTGGGTCTCGCGATTTTCCAATCGCTCAGCATTGCGCTGGCGCTGGAAAGCTCGCAAGGGCTGGTTCTGTCTCCCGGTTTCGGCTTTCGCATGACGGCTGTGGTCAGCCTGACGGCGGGAACGATGTTCCTGATGTGGCTGGGTGAGCAGATCACCGAGCGCGGCCTGGGTAACGGGATCTCGATCCTGATCTTTGCCGGTATTGCAGCGGGCCTGCCCAATGCGATCGGCGGCCTGCTGGAACTGGTTCGCACGGGTGCCATGAGCATCCTGGTGTCGGTGTTCATCGTGGCCGTGGTGGCGCTGGTGACCTACTTCGTGGTGTTCGTCGAGCGCGGCCAGCGGAAGATTCTGGTCAACTACGCACGCCGCCAGGTGGGCAACAAGGTGTATGGCGGGCAGTCGTCGCACCTGCCGCTGAAGCTGAACATGGCGGGCGTCATTCCGCCGATCTTCGCTTCGTCGATCATCTTGCTGCCGGCAACGGTGGTGAGCTGGGTCAGCTCCGGCGACTCGATGCGCTGGTTGAAGGACATTGCCGGTGCGTTGACGCCCGGGCAGCCGATCTACGTGATGCTGTACGCAACGGCGATCGTGTTCTTCTGCTTCTTCTACACGGCGCTGGTGTTCAACAGCCGTGAGACGGCGGACAACCTGAAGAAGAGTGGTGCGTTCATCCCCGGTATTCGTCCCGGTGAACAAACGGCTCGGTATATCGACAAGATCCTGGTCCGGTTGACGCTGGCGGGGGCGGTCTACATCACGTTCGTGTGTCTGTTGCCCGAGTTCCTGATCCTGAAATACAACGTACCGTTCTATTTTGGGGGCACGTCGCTGCTGATCATCGTGGTGGTGACCATGGACTTCATGGCCCAGGTTCAGAACTACATGATGTCTCAGCAGTACGAATCGCTGTTGAAGAAAGCTAACTTTAGGACTTCATTAGGTGGTTGACTTGCATGGCAAAGGACGATGTCATTCAGATGCAGGGCGAGGTGGTTGAAAACCTGCCCAACGCGACCTTCCGAGTGAAGCTGGAAAATGGACATGTGGTCCTGGGCCACATTTCCGGAAAGATGAGGATGCATTACATCCGCATCCTTCCTGGTGACAAAGTCACCGTTGAGTTGACGCCCTACGACCTGTCGCGGGCACGCATTGTGTTTCGCGCCAAATAGGCTAAGAGTTTTAGGAGAATGAAATGAGAGTTTCGGCTTCGGTCAAGAAAATTTGCCGCAACTGCAAAATCATCCGCCGTAAAGGCGTGGTTCGCGTGATCTGTACGGATCCGCGTCACAAGCAGCGCCAAGGCTGATTGCAAGAGTTATAGAGGACGCACATGGCACGTATCGCTGGCATCAACATTCCGCCGCATCAGCATGCTGAAATTGGCTTGACCGCCATTTACGGCATCGGTCGCACCCGCGCTCGCAAGATCTGCGAGGCTTGCGGCATTGCTTATTCCAAGAAGGTCAAGGATTTGACCGACGGTGACTTGGAAAAAATCCGCGACCAGATCGCCCAGTTCACGATCGAGGGTGACCTGCGCCGCGAAACGACGATGAACATCAAGCGCTTGATGGACATCGGTTGCTACCGTGGCTTCCGCCACCGCCGTGGTTTGCCGATGCGGGGTCAACGTACCCGCACCAATGCCCGCACCCGCAAGGGCCCGCGTAAGGCAGCCGCAGCACTGAAGAAATAATTGAGAGATCAATATGGCAAAAGCTCCCGCCAATAACGCCGCACAGCGTGTGCGCAAGAAGGTCCGCAAGAATGTGGCGGACGGCGTCGCGCACGTTCACGCGTCGTTCAACAACACCATCATCACCATCACCGACCGTCAGGGCAACGCATTGTCCTGGGCTTCGTCGGGTGGTCAGGGGTTCAAGGGCTCGCGCAAATCCACGCCGTTTGCGGCCCAGGTGGCCTCCGAAGTGGCGGGGCGCGCAGCCATCGAACAAGGCATCAAGAATCTGGATGTCGAGATCAAGGGTCCCGGCCCGGGTCGTGAGTCCTCCGTGCGCGCCCTGGCCGCACTGGGCATCCGGATCACCTCGATCGCCGATGTGACGCCGGTTCCCCACAACGGCTGCCGTCCGCAGAAGCGCCGTCGCATTTAAGTTTTTTTTAACCAAGCCCACCGCCATCGGCATCGCGCCGATGGCTCCCGCAGGCGACTGCGGTAGATGACGTCAAAAGGAAGATCAAGTGGCACGCTATCTCGGCCCCAAGGCCAAACTCTCCCGCCGTGAAGGCACTGACCTGTTCCTGAAGAGCGCCCGTCGCTCGATCAGCGACAAGGCCAAGTTCGACTCCAAGCCTGGCCAGCACGGCCGCACTTCGGGTCAGCGCACCTCCGATTTCGGTCTGCAGCTGCGCGAAAAGCAGAAGGTCAAGCGCATGTACGGCGTGCTGGAAAAGCAGTTCCGCCGTTACTTCGAGGAAGCCGACCGCCGCAAGGGCAACACCGGCGCGAATCTGCTGTTCATTCTCGAATCGCGCTTGGACAACGTGGTCTACCGCATGGGCTTTGGCTCCACGCGCGCAGAAGCCCGCCAGCTGGTGTCGCACAAGGCGATCACGGTGAATGGCCAGTCGGTCAACATCCCGTCGTACATGGTCAAGACCGGTGACGTGATCGCCGTGCGCGACAAGTCGAAGAAGCAGAACCGCATCGTGGAAGCGCTGCAATTGGCTCAGCAAGTTGGCATGCCGGCATGGGTGGAAGTGAATGCCGACAAGGCAGAAGGCACGTTCAAGAAGGTGCCGGATCGCGACGAGTTCGCCGCCGACATCAACGAATCGTTGATCGTCGAGCTGTACTCGCGCTGATAGTCTTTTTTCGTTTGAAATCGTTCCCGATCTCCAGGGCACTGGGCATCGGGTGCTTCACCAGCCTTACCGGTGTAACGAGCCGGGGGTATTGAGAGGAAGTCTGCATGCAAACCAACCTGCTGAAACCCAAAGCCATCAACGTAGAACAACTCGGCACCAACCGTGCCAAGGTGACGCTGGAGCCGTTCGAGCGCGGCTATGGTCACACGCTGGGCAACGCCCTGCGTCGCGTTCTGCTGTCGTCCATGGTGGGTTATGCAGCAACCGAAGTCACCATCGCTGGCGTTTTGCATGAGTACTCGTCCATTGACGGTGTGCAGGAAGATGTCGTCAACATCCTGCTGAACCTCAAGGGCGTGGTGTTCAAGCTGCACAACCGCGATGAAGTGACGCTGAGCCTGCGCAAGGATGGCGAAGGCGTGGTGACGGCGGCCGACATCCAGACGCCGCACGATGTCGAGATCATCAACCCCGATCATGTGATCGCCCACCTGTCCCAGGGCGGCAAGATCGACATGCAGATCAAGGTCGAAAAGGGCCGTGGCTATGTGCCCGGGACCATGCGCCGCTATGCGGATGAGCCGACGAAGTCCATTGGCCGCATCGTTCTCGATGCCTCTTTCTCTCCTGTGAAGCGCGTCAGCTACACGGTGGAAAGCGCTCGGGTGGAGCAGCGTACCGACCTGGACAAGCTGGTGGTCGAGATCGAAACCAACGGCGCCATCACGGCGGAAGATGCCGTGCGCGCGTCGGCCAAGATCCTGGTGGAGCAACTGGCGGTCTTTGCCCAGCTGGAAGGCAGCGAACTGGCCGCTTTCGACGCACCTGCCCCGCGCAGCTCGCAGCAATTCGACCCCATCCTGCTGCGCCCTGTTGACGAACTGGAGTTGACGGTCCGTTCCGCCAATTGCCTGAAGGCCGAAAACATCTACTACATCGGTGACCTGATTCAGCGCACCGAGAATGAGCTGCTCAAGACCCCGAACCTGGGTCGCAAGTCGCTCAACGAAATCAAGGAAGTTCTGGCCTCCCGCGGCCTGACCTTGGGTATGAAACTCGAAAGCTGGCCGCCCGCCGGCCTGGACAAGCGTTAAAATCTCCCGCCCTGCCATCGAGGCCGGGCAGTGCACCGGGTGGTACCTGATACGGCCATCCGTTTTATAAAGTAAAGGTAAGCACCATGCGTCACGGACACGGACTCCGAAAACTCAATCGCACCAGCGAGCACCGCCTCGCCATGCTGCGCAACATGATGAATTCGCTGATTCAGCACGAAGTCATCAAGACCACGCTGCCCAAGGCCAAGGAACTGCGCCGTGTGGTTGAGCCGATGATCACCCTGGCCAAGGAACCGACGCTTGCCAACAAGCGCTTGGCATTCAATCGTCTGCGTGACCGCGATATGGTGGTCAAGCTGTTCGCGGAAATCGGACCGCGCTACAAGGCCCGTCCCGGTGGCTACACCCGCATTCTGAAAATGGGTTTCCGTGTGGGGGACAATGCACCCATGGCGTTGGTCGAGTTGGTCGACCGCCCGGATGTTGTCGCTGCCGAAGAGCAGGCAGCAGCAGAATAGGCTATAATATTGGATTGCCGCGCGATGGAGCAGCCTGGTAGCTCGTTGGGCTCATAACCCAAAGGTCGCAAGTTCAAATCTTGCTCGCGCAACCAACAAACAGCGATCTTCGCTGACAAAACGCCCGCATCATGCGGGCGTTTTTGTTTTCTGGCTTCCCTCCTCTCTTTTTTCTTTCTGTCTTTCTTTTTTCGAGGATGGCCATCGGCGGTCGCTGCTCGCCGCGCGACCGCTGTTCGAGCAATGCATTGGCTCGCGAAAGCTTCTGAGGTGCCGCAACTCTGGTGTGGTTCGATGGGCTATTGATCCTTCTTGGCATCATGTGGAAGGGCTCATAAGCAAAAATCAGGCCCAAAAACTCATTTGGTAAGAAAAAAGCAAGCCCTCATCGATGATGAGGTGGCGCAACTCTCGTGTCAGAGCCATCCGATATCACGTCATGAATGCAGGCATGAGAAATTGGCTACTGAAATTCCTCTTCTTAATCAGTGATTTAGCTTTCATTTCTAAGCTTCTTTGGATGTGTGCGAACGCCCTGTCCGATGTGACTTTCCGCACGGAAATATTGAATTTTGGGTGAAAACCCTGAAATGAATGGTTACTAAAAGCTCTTCCTAACTAGACTCGGGCCCCAAGCCATTTTGCTTGTGGCGGTCACGTTGAGGGTGGGCTTTTGCTTTTGGATAGCGTTGGCATCGAAGAAGAGGATGGAGTTGCAACTCAGGAGATGAGTGGCGTGTGCACAAGCACGTCACTCGTGGCCCGGGTTGGCTGCCTCTTGCTGCCAATCGCTGGATCCAAGAGTGGGAGAGTCTGCGCACAGCTTGCTGCAAACTGCCTGGAGCGCACATAAAGATGTGGCGCTTCTTGAGCAGGGCATTTCGCTCGCCCATCGGATCGCCACGCGCAGCGGGGGCACCGACTTGGTTGGCGGCGCTGCTCCTGCTGATGTTGTCGCTGCAGGCTGCTGCGCAGGTCTGTGCGCCACCCGCCAGTCTAGGGACGGGGCCGACCAGTGGTGTCGTCAACAACTACTACCAAGGAAGCGGCAACCTTTCCCCGGGGGCGACGTCGCTGACGCTCGGAGCGCGTGATACCTCATCGCTTGATGCCAATGCGCTGGTGATTGGTGATTTGCTGCTGGTCATCCAAATGCAGGATGGCTCGATCAATTCATCCAACAACAGCACCTATGGCGATGGTTCCGGTAGCGGAGCGGGCAGTACCAGCGTCGGCTCAGCAGGCTTGTACGAGTACGTTCGTGTGACCGGGGTGGCAGGCACCACGATCTCGTTCACGCCGGCGCTGAACAACGCGTATGTCCAGGCCAATGCCACGGCCACGACCAGCCAGAAGCGCTACCAGGTCATCCGTGTCAGGCAGTACAGCAGCCTGTCTGCCCAGGGCATTGTTGCGCCGGCATGGAATGGCCTGACCGGGGGCGTGGTGGCGGTGGATGTGCGCGACACCTTGACACTGACAGGCGGCACCGTTGAGGGGCAGACAAATCGCGCTTTTTTTGTCGCGGGCAAGGGCTTTCGCGGTGGCGCCGGGGTCAGCCTGAACTCCAGTGGAGGAGCGCCGACAGACTTTGCCACAGCTTCCACTTTGGGCTATCACGGTTCCAAGGGGGAGGGCATTATTGGCACGCCTTTCTACACTTCGACGAAAACCAACAACTGGAGTTTTCAAGCTACAAATGCCCCGCCAGTCTTGACGATTCCCGCGGGACCGGCTGCGATTGAGGGATATCCGGGTGGCTCCTACGCGAAGGGCGCTCCTGGCAATGCTGGTGGTGGTGGCTCGGACGGGCAAACACCAACGACGACAAATCAGGAGAACGCCGGTGGTGGCGGTGGTGGCAACTATGGGCCAGGTGGTTTGGGCGGGCGGCCTTGGAATGATCCGCTGGTGGACGCCGGCGGCCGTGGCGGCGCCGGATATGCTGGAACTCTAGATTTCAATCGGGTTTTCATGGGCGGTGGCGGCGGTGCTGGAGGCACCAATAACGCAACGTTTGATGCAGGGACGTACAACAACCAAGGTATTTCCTGCAACCTGGGGAACGGCAACTGTTCTTCGGGCGCGGCGGGCGGCGGGGTCGTCATCATTCGTGCCCGGGCGATTACCGGCAGCGGCGTTATTGATGCGCGGGGCGCCCATGGCTACAACGTGGCGAACGATTCGGGCGGTGGCGGTGGCGGCGGCGGTTCTGTCATTCTGGAAACTCCTAGCGGAGGCAGTGCGACCGTCGATGCTTCGGGGGGCGATGGTGGCAATGCGTGGGCGAATCCGCCTGCAGCCAACAACAACTTGGGTGGTCGCCATGGCCCTGGTGGCGCGGGCGGTGGAGGTTTTGTGGCCTATGCGCCCAACACCATGGCGGTATCGGCCAACGTCAATGGAGGAGCACCGGGCGAGACCATGAGCGGTGCTGTGAGAGAAAACTATGGTTCAGTCGGTTACAACGGGGGACTGACCACCTACCAGGTTCCCGATGTGCCGGGCGTACCGCCAGCCGCGCTGTGTGATCCGAATCTCACTTTGGCCAAGACGGATGGTGTGACGCTGGTGACATCGCCCAGTGTGACAACCTACACTTTCACCGTGGCCAACATCGGCAATGGCGCCACCTCGGGCACCATCACCGTGTCCGACAAGTTGACAACAGGTTTGACGGTGACGCCGGGCGTTCTGACGCCGACCGGGCCACAGGCTGCCAACTGGAGCTGCAGTGCGGCCAATGCCACGGACATCGTCTGCACATCAACCACTGCCATCAATGGAGGTGGGACCAGCGTTTTTGCTCTTCCCGTGTCGGTGGCTGCAGCCAATGGCACTTCGCTGGTTAATCGAGCGCGGGTGTTCGGGGGGGGGGACCCCAACAAGGCAAATCCGGCGAATGCGGCAGCTGCGGTGACGGCGGCCATCGCGTGTACGGCCAACAACAATCCGGCCGGCTGCGCCTTGGATACCGATACGGTGCAGGCTCCCAACCTTGTGCTGACCAAGACGGACAGTACCAGCGTGCTTGCCCGGGGCGGGACAACAACTTATACCTTGGTGGTGACCAACGGTGGAGGCACGGCGACGACTGGCACCATCACGGTGGCCGATCTGTTGCCAACCGGGTTGACTTTTGCTGGAACCGCCACGGTCAGCAATTTTGTTTGTACGACTTCCGGGCAAGGCATCACCTGCAATCGGACGACAGCGTTGGCTGCTGGTGCATCGGCCACTATCACGTTCAGGGTGACTGTCGACAACAATGCGCCTTCGGCCGTAACCAATCTGGCTCAGGTGGGCGGGGGAGGAGATCCGAGTCCCAACAAGTCGACACGGCCCACCACGGCAACGGCGGCCTTGTGCCCCGCGCCGGTTTCTCCGGCGGATACTTCTTTTGACCCCAACAATGGTTGTGCCGCAGATACCGATGAGGTGCGCTATGTTCGTCTCCAGTTGAGTAAGGACGACGGGCAGATTTTTGTGAATGCCAACTCCAACACGGATTACGTATTCACCGTGCTTAACAACGGTACCATGGCGACGGTGGGGACCATCAACTTTCGCGATGTTTCTCCTGGCACCCTGACTTTCGTCACCACGGGAACCTTCACGCCAGCAGGTCCTAATGGCGCTGACTGGTCATGCACTCGCGTCTCCACGGTCAACGTCAGTTGTACTTCCAGCGTGTCTATTCCCGCAGGAGGTGCGTCGAGCTTCATACTGACTGCCAGCGTCGGTAATGCGACGGTAGGTAGCCAGCAGCGCAACAAGGCCCGGATTGGTGGGGGCGGGGATGTGACGCCGGGTATCGTGCAAAGTCCTGCAGTGGCGGATGTGAATGCCTGTACGACCGATGGCAATCCGGTGGGGTGCGCGATTGATCTCAACACGGTTCAGAACGCGGCCGAAGTCCGGCTTACCAAGTCGCACGCGAATCCGCAGACCAAATTCCCCGGGCAAACGGTGACTTTCTCATTGGTTGTGAGCAATGGTGGTGGGACCTCTGCCACAGGCACGACCACGGTGGCGGATGTGCTTCCGACGGGGTTGACCTACACCTCGCCGGCGTCGCCGTTCACCCAGAACGGGTTTACGTGCACGGTCACGGGCCAGAATATCTTGTGCAATCGAACGACCGCGCTGGCGGCCGGAGCCTCGGCAACGATCACCTATACGGCAACCGTCGCGCTGACGGCAACGACAACGTTGGTGAACCAGGCAAAGGTCGGTGGCGGAGGCGACCCCCAGAATGGGACACTGCCGAACGCCGCAGCCGCAGCGCTGTGCAGCGGCCAGGATGTTCCCAACCTCGGCTGCGCTGTCGATCCGGTTCCCTTGCCTGTGGTTGCAACCAATGTGAGCAAAGCAGTGGGAAGTGCAACGGTGGCTGCAGGGAGCACAACCAGTTTCACCTTGGTGTTCACGAATGCGGGCCCCAGTACCCTGACAGGAGCTAGCTTCAATGATGTGATGCCTGCCAATTTGCAAGCATCAAATTACAGCAGCACCGTGACGGGGGGCGCTAGTACGGCAAACTTCACAGTGAGCGCGAGCGGGATTGCGGGAAGCGTCACGATTCCAGTGGGCGGGCAAGTGTCCGTATCGGTGAACGTGACGGCCACAGCCAGTGGTAGTTATGTAAACACTGTGACGCTGAACATGCCGGCTGGAACCACGAATAACGGGACGAGCACGGCAACCGTAAGCGGTGTGGTGACGCCGGTCGCCGACCTGGTGGTGAGCAAGGTGGCGTCCAGCGCCAACGGCACGGCAGGCGCGACGATCAGCTACACGGTGACGCTGGTGAACCTGGGCCCGAGCGCGGCGCAGAACGTGACCCTGACCGACGTGA